>DASSOK010000015.1:0-9659 GCA_035700665.1 Marmoricola sp. | reverse complement strand
GGCGAGCCGGGTGCGCACCTCGCGCAGGGTGTCGACCGAGGCCTGGGTCTCGAACTGCAGCTCCCGGACACGGGGCACCCGCCGGCCGACGAGGAGGGTGATGTCGTCGCTGTAGCCGGTGTCGCGGGTGAGCAGCTCCATCGTCTGCCGGCAGACCCGGTCGACGGCCGGCTGGTCGTCGGTTCCGACGGTGTCCGCGGCCCGCGACGCGGTCTGCGCCAGCTCGATGGTGGCCTGGGTCGGCCGGCGGCCGGGACGCTCGATGATGCCGTCGGTGTAGAGCAGCAGCAGCTCGTCCTCGGCCAGCACGTCGGTCTCCACCCGAAAGCGGCTGGCCGTGCCGAGCGGGCCGGAACCGGTGGGGGCCAGGAACCGGCTCTCCCGATCGTGCAGCACCAGCGGCGGCGGGTGCCCGGCCGTGCAGTAGGACAGCTCCCCGGTGGCCGGGTCGAGGTCGACGATCGCCACCGTCGCGGCGTGGGCGGCCGGCTGGCGCTCGGCGTAGCGGTCCAGCGACCGCAGCACCGAGGCGATGTCGTCGCCGGTGCTCAGCCGCTCCTCGCAGACAGCGCGCAGCTGGCCCATCACGGCCGAGGCCTCGACGCCGTGGCCGACCACGTCGCCGACGACCAGGGCCGCACGACCGTTGCCGCGCGGGACGACGTCGAGCCAGTCGCCGCCGGCCGCGAACTCCTCCTGGGCGAGCAGGTAGCTCCCGGCCGTCTGCAGGCCGGGCAGCACGGGCAGTCCGTCGGGGAGGAGGGTGTCCTGCAGGGCCTGGGAGAGGTCGCGGAGCTCGTCGTACCTGCGGTTCGCCTCGCGGCGGCGGGCCTCGGCGTCCAGCCGCCCGGCGACCTCGTCGGTGACGTCGACGGCCTCGCCGATGACACCGCGCACCGAGCCGTCCGGGCCGCGCCACGGCGCCAGCCGGAGGTTGACGAAGTAGTCGTCCGGACCGGCGTGCCCGTCGAGCTCGACCCGCCACTCGTCCGCCCCGAACGGCTTCCCGAGCCGGTAGACCCGCTCTGCCATCGCCAGCAGCCCGGAGGCGCGTGCCTCCGGGATCGCCTCACCCCAGGGACGCCCCAGCAGGGGCCGTCGGCCGGCGAACCGGCGGGCGGCGTCGTTGAGCGCGACGATGCAGAGGTCGGGGCCCTCCGCCACCAGTGCCGGAGCAGGCGACGCCCGGAACGCAGCCAGCGCGGCCTCCGGGGACCCGACGCCCGCGCTGTCGGGTTCCATGGGGTTCACCTCCCGGCGATCGCATTCCTGGGTGAGCTTCCGGTGAAGATCCAGGCCATTCCGTACCCTGCAGGCACGGCCTGACACCTTCACTCCTGTCACAGTGATGGGGCACACGACGTCGGAGAGGATTCGTCAGAACCAACCTCGTCGTGCGGGCGTCACACCTGTCAGCAGACGTGTGAGCCACCAGGAGAACGCATGAACCGCACCGCCGCCGCCGCGATCATCGCCACGGCCATCGTCGGGACGATCGGCGGCACCGTGTCCGCTGTCGTCCGCGGCGACGAGCCGCCGCCGCCGCCGACCACCTCGGCACCGTCCGGGACGGTGCTGTACGCCGGCGCGCACCTGATCCACGACGGCAAGGAGCAGGTGCGGTACGACGCACCGTTCGACACCCCGAGCCGCCTGGTCCGGGCCGACGAGGGCTACCTGATCGCCCAGGACACCGGCCAGGACGGCCGCACGTCACGCGTCTTCCACGTCACGACGGAGGGCACCACCACGCGGCTCGCCGACCTCGCCGGCGCCTGGGACCTCAACCCTGACGGCGACCAGGTCGTCGGCGTGGGCGCCGACACCGGCAAGGTGGAGACCCGCGACCTCGACGGCACCATCACCGCGACCTGGGACGGCCCGCAGGGCGCGCAGAACCCCGTCTGGACCGCCGACGGGACGGTGCTGGTCAGCACCGACGACGGCGCCGGCGGTTGGCACCTGCACGAGTGGCACCCGAAGGGCGGCAGCAGCCGTCTCCTCGACCGGGTCGGGTACGCCGAGCTGGCCGCCTCGACCGACGGGACGCTGATCAGCGGCTCGGTCGGGATCGAGGGCTTCTCGGTCAAGGACGAGAACTACTGCCTGGGCGTCGCCGCCGCCGAGACCGGCCCCGGCGAGACGCTGTCGTGGAGCACCTGCGACTGGCGCCTGAACGCGCCCGGGACGCCGGCGTTCAGCCCCGGCTCCGGGCGGATCCTGGCCGTGCCGAGCGAGAGCGACGGCTTCGGACCTGGCCGGTTGGCGACCTTCTCCGCACGACAGGGGCCCGACACCGACCTGCGCGCGTTCAACACCCCACCGATGACGATGGCCGCGGTCTGGCTGGACGACCAGCACCTGGTGCTCAAGGGCGCCACCGACTTCGACCTGGACGAGGACACCGGCAGCTGGCTCAAGGTCTGCGACCTCGACGGCAAGTGCACCGACACCGCCCGCCGGGCGCACGGCGACCTCGTCCTCGGCGAGCAGGGCTGAGGTCGTGGCCGGCGTGCCGTCAGTCGTGCGCGCGCAGCAGCGGCCGCACGAACGCGCGGGCGTGGTGGATCCGGGACTTCACGGTCCCCAGCGGCACGCCGAGCAGGTCGGAGATGTCCTGGTAGTCGAGCTCGCTGACGTCGCGCAGCACCAGTGGCTCGACCAGCTCGGGCTTGTCCTGGGCGAGCAGCTCCAGCGCCTCGAGGAGGTCCAGCCTGCTGCCGGCGATCACGCTGGTGGTGCGCGGGTCCACCGCCATGGGCAGCTCGTCGGTGGCGCTCTCCACGTAGCGCCGCTTCAGCGACCGGTACGTCGACCGGGCGCTGTTGCTGGCCACCGCGTGCAGCCAGGTGGTGAACCTGCTGCGGCCCTCGAACTTGCTGATGTTGCGGGCCACCGCCAGCAGCGCGTCCTGGGTGGCCTCCTCCGCGTCCTGCGGGTGCGGCAGCATCCGGCCGGCGATCCGGGCCACGCGCGGCTGGACCTCTGCGAGCAGCCGGTCCAGCGCGAGCTCGTCACCGGCCGCCGCGGCCGCCGCCAGCTGTTCCAACCCTGACCCAGGAGCTGATTCGTCGTGCACGTCGCCTCTCCCCCTCGAGCGTCCGGCGCCACGGTCGCGGCCGGTCCGATGATCCCGCCGCAACAGGCCCGGCCGGAAATGATCTGCGGTCCCGTGCCCGTGCTCGGGCACAATACCTGCGTGTCCGCCCCCGAGACCATTGGTCGCCTCCGACGGATGGAGCGGCTCGGCTCCGGCGGGTTCGCCACCGTGTGGCGCTACCACGACCTCGAGCTCGACTCCGACGTCGCGGTCAAGGCGCTCGCGGACATCTGGACCTCGCGCCTGGACATCCGCGACCGGTTCCTCGAGGAGGCCCGGATCCTGCGCCGGGCCGACTCCGACCACGTGGTCCGGGTCTACGACATCGGCGAGACCGACAGCGGTACGCCGTACTTCGTGATGTCCTACGCCGACCGCGGCACGGTGGCCGACCTGCTCGACGAAGGGCCCCGGCCGACCGTCGCTGAGTCCGTCGAGCTGGTGCGCCAGGCGGGCGCCGGGCTGTCGGTGCTGCACCGGGCCGGCATCATCCACCGCGACATCAAGCCGCAGAACCTGCTGCTGCGCAGCCGCCCCCGGTCCGAGGGTCCCGGCTTCGAGGTGCTCGTCGCCGACCTCGGCGTCGCCAAGGCCACCGCCCACGCCTCGGGCCTGACCCAGGTGGTCGGCACGCCGGCCTACATCGCACCGGAGCAGGCGCTCGGCACCGGACTGGACGTGCGCGCCGACGTGCACTCGCTGGGTGCGGTCACCTACGTGCTGCTCACCGGGCGGCTGGTCCGCGACGACGGGATCGGCGGCCTCCTGGACGCCAGGCTGCCCCCGGCGCCCTCCACGGTCGCGGACGTGCCGGAGGCACTCGACCCGGTGGTGCTGCGGGCCCTCGAGCCCGACCCGGCGAACCGGTGGCCCGACGTCGACTCCTTCGTCGACGCGCTCACCCGCGCGGCCGCCGGCGAGGACGTCCCCGAGGCGCTCGAGCGCCCGGCACACGACGCATCCGCCCGGGCAGCGGCGGCATCCCCGACCAGTGGCTGGCGAGTGGCGCTGGTCGCCGCACTGGTGCTGGTCGCCACGTTCGTGGCGTCGTACTTCCTCGTCAGCCGGCTCGTGGGGTGACGCGCATGAGCGTGCTGCAGGAGATCAGCGGCGCCGTGCTCACGGTGACGATCGACCGTCCGGAGGCGCGCAACGCCGTCGACCGGGCCACCGCCGAGGCGCTGTACGACGCGTTCGAGGCGTTCGAGCACGACGCGGACCTCAGCGTCGCGGTGCTGACCGGCGCGGGCGGCACCTTCTGCGCCGGTGCGGACCTTAAGAAGATCAGCGCCGGCACGCCCAACCGGCTGGAGCCGGACGGACCCGGGCCGATGGGACCGAGCCGGATGCGGCTGTCCAAGCCGGTGATCGCAGCCATCGAGGGCCACGCCGTCGCGGGCGGCCTTGAGCTGGCGCTGTGGGCGGACCTGCGGGTCGCCGCCCGGGACGCGGTGCTCGGCGTCTTCTGCCGCCGGTGGGGGGTGCCGCTCATCGACGGGGGCACGGTCCGGCTCCCCCGGCTGATCGGCCAGTCGCGCGCGCTCGACCTCGTCCTCACCGGACGGCCGGTCGGCGCCGAGGAGGCCCACGCGATGGGGCTGGTCAACCGGCTCAGCGAACCGGGGGCCGCGCTGACGGATGCCCAGACGCTCGCCGCGGAGCTCGCCGCGCTGCCGCAGACCTGCCTGCGCTCGGACCGCGCCAGCCTGCTCGGCCAGTGGGGGCTCGACGAGGAGGCCGCCCTGGCCGCGGAGTTCCGGCACGGCCTGGTGGCCCTCCGGGACGGCGCCGTCGAGGGCGCCGGCCGGTTCGCCGACGGCGCGGGCCGGCACGGCAAGAGCGCGACCTGACGCCGTACTGCCGTCAGGATCGCGCTCTCGGAGACCCCACGTCGTGGGGTCGTGACGTCGTGTTGCTCGTCAGTCGGACGCGGTGCGCTGCGTCGGGATGCCGCTGAGCAGGTCCTTGACCTCGGACTCGCGGTAGCGGCGGTGCCCGCCCAGCGTGCGGATCGAGCTGAGCTTGCCGGCCTTCGCCCAGCGCGTCACCGTCTTGGGGTCCACGCGGAAGAGGGAGGCCACCTCGGCAGGCGTGAGGAGCGTCTCGGTCTCAGGTGTCTGGTGCTGCATGGTCTGGCCCCTCGTCGGTGGGAAAACTGGTGCGGCCATTCCCGAAATGTCGGGTTTGGTGACGCCTCCGAGTGTGTCCCTCTCGTCCCGGTATGTAAAGCGGAGAAACTGGACAGGCTTTTCCCTGACTAGACCAGCGGCTCCCGATGGCCTCACCCGTCCCTCCGGTGACCCGGAGTGACCTGCGCCACAGCGCTGGTTACGCTGGAGATGTCGGCACCACCCCCGCCGGCCCGAACCACCCGCAGCGCGCCACACCCCGGCGCCGAGGAACAGAAAGGTCACCATCGTGGCCCCAGCAGAGCAGTCCCCCCTTCGCCCCGGCGTCTTCGCCGAGCTCGACGGCCACGAGCAGGTCGTCTTCTGCGCCGACGAGGCCTCGGGCCTCCGCGCGATCATCGCCATCCACTCCACCGCCCTCGGACCGGCCCTGGGCGGCACCCGCTTCTACCCGTACGCCGACGAGGCGGCCGCGCTCACCGACGTGCTGCACCTCTCCCGCGGGATGTCCTACAAGGCCGCGCTCGCCGGCCTCGACCTGGGCGGGGGCAAGGCCGTCATCATCGGCGACCCCCGGACCACGAAGTCCGAGGCGCTGCTGCGCGCCTACGGACGGTTCGTCCAGTCGCTGCACGGACGCTACTTCACCGCCTGCGACGTGGGCACCTACTCCGAGGACATGGACGTGATCGCGCGGGAGTGCGACTACGTCACCGGGCGCACCGTCGCGCACGGCGGTGCCGGCGACAGCTCCGTGCTGACCGCGTTCGGCGTCTTCCAGGGCATGCGCGCCGCCGCCGAGGCCACCTGGGGCGAGCCGACGCTCTCCGGCCGCACCGTGGGCGTTGCGGGGGTCGGCAAGGTGGGGCACCACCTGGTCACCCACCTCGTCGAGGACGGTGCCGACGTCGTGGTCACCGACGTCCACGAGCCCGCCGTGCGACGCGTCACCGAGGCCCACCCCGAGGTCCGGACCGTCGGGAGCGCGGACGAGCTGGTGGCCACCCGGCTGGACGTCTACGCCCCCTGCGCGCTCGGCGACGCGCTCACCGACGAGGTCGTCGACACGCTGTCCGCCCGGGTCGTCTGCGGCGCCGCGAACAACCAGCTCGCCCACCCGGGCATCGAGAAGGTCCTCGCCGACCGCGGCATCCTCTACGCGCCGGACTACTGCGTGAACTCCGGCGGCCTGATCCAGGTCGCCGACGAGCTCGAGGGCTTCGACTTCGACCGCGCCAAGCAGCGCGCCACGAAGATCTTCGACATCACCCGCGAGGTGTTCCGCCTCGCCGAGGCCGAGGACGTGCCGCCCGCGGTGGCCGCCGACCGGCTCGCCGAGCAGCGCATGGCCACAATCGGGCAGCGGCACATCCGGGTCTGACCGAGCGCCGCCCGTCCCGGCACGGGGCCCGTCCCCGGGTCCGTCGGGCAGGCGGACAACACGGAGCCGGCCCCGGCGCAGTGTCGGGGTCGGCCCGTGAGGTCAGTGCTGCGTGCGCGAGCTGAGGACAGCTCAGTCGCGTGACGAGGGCTCGTAGTCCCAGTCGTCGTACTCCTCGGCGGCGGAGTCCGGAGGACTGCCTTGCTCGCCGTGGAGCTCCTGGGCCAGCGCACCGAAGTCCGTCTCGTGAGTGCGGTACTTCAAGTCGCGGGCAACCTTCGTCTGCTTTGCCTTAGCACGGCCGCGCCCCATTGGGTCGACCCCCTCGCACACTTGGCCGGCGCCGATGGCTGCCGGTCGGGAATTCATCGTCTCGTGACTGCAACTGTACCTGTCGTCCGGTCATTCCCGCACGTCGGTACCGGATGTCTTCCGGCGATTCGTCCGGCGCGCCCGAGCAGAGCGGCCTACGCCCTGCGAATGTTGCTGGTGGGACCACCGTTGCGCTCCGGCGCCGCCGCACGCGCGACATTCGCAGTCCGTCGCCGCGCCGGACGAGCCGCGCCCCAGGCGGTACGACGCGCTCAGCCGGCGTGCTCGCCGACCAGGCTGACCCGGCCGCCCTCGCCGTCGCCGGCGGCGCTGGCCTCACCGGCGACCCAGGCCGGGATGCCGGCCTCGGACAGCAGGGACAGCGCGGCGTCCACGGAGTCCGGCGCCGTGAGCGCGACCATCCCGACGCCGCAGTTGAGGGTCGCCTCGAGATCCGCCCGGGCCACCGAGCCGGCCTCCTGGACCAGCCGGAAGACCGGCGGCAGCTGCCAGGTGGACCGGTCGACGGTGACCGAGACCTCCGGCGGGAGCACCCTCTCGAGGTTGGCGGCCAGGCCGCCGCCGGTCACGTGCGACATCGCGTGCGTCCCGGTCTCTCGGGCCAGCCGCAGGCAGGGCTTGGTGTAGAGCCGGGTCGGCTCGAGCAGCTCCTCCCCCAGCGTCCGGCCGAGGTCATCGACGTGCGCGGACAGCGAGAGGCCGGCGCCGCTCTCCGACGAGGGGCGCAGCAGCACGTGCCGCACCAGGGAGTAGCCGTTGGAGTGCAGCCCGCTGGCGGCCATCGCGATCACCACGTCGCCGGGTCGGACCCGGTCGGCCCCGAGCAGGGCGCTCGCCTCCACCACACCGGTGGTGGCGCCGGCGACGTCGTACTCGTCCGGCGCCAGCAGGCCGGGGTGCTCCGCGGTCTCACCGCCGACCAGGGCGCAGCCGGCCTCCGCACACGCCTCGGCGATGCCCTGCACGATGGCGGCGATCCGTTCGGGCACGACGCGGCCTGTGGCGATGTAGTCGGTCATGAACAGCGGCTCGGCGCCGCAGACGACCAGGTCGTCGACGACCATCCCGACGAGGTCGTAGCCGATGGTGTCGTGCTTGTCCATCGCCTGCGCGATCGCCACCTTGGTCCCGACGCCGTCGGTCGAGGTGGCCAGCAGCGGCCGCTCGTAGCCCTTGAGGGCGGAGGCGTCGAACAACCCGGCGAAGCCGCCGAGCCCGCCGAGCATCTCGGGACGGCGGGCCTTCTCGACCCACTCCTTCATCAGGTCGATGGCGCGGTCGGCCGCCTCGATGGAGACGCCGGCGGCTTCGTAGGAGGTCCCGGATGAGGTCACAGGCGGATCCTGTCAGGTCGCGATCAGGGGCGGTCGAGTGCGTCCACGGCCCCGCCACCGCTCACGGAGACGGTCAGCCCGTCCACGTCGAGCGGCGACTCCACGGCAGGCGAGGGCACCGTCTCGAGCAGGTGCTTGCCCAGCAGCGCGGGGTCGGGCAGCTCCACGGGGTAGACGCCGTCGAAGCACGCCCGGCACAGCTGGTCCGCGGGCACGTCGGTCGCCTCGATCAGCTGCTCGAGCGAGATGTAGGCCAGCGAGTCGGCGCCGATGGAGGCGCAGATCTCGTCAGTCGACAGGCCGTTCGCGATCAGCTCGGCACGGGACGCGAAGTCGATGCCGTAGAAGCACGGCCACTTCACCGGCGGGCTGGAGATCCGCACGTGCACCTCGCGGGCCCCCGCCTCGCGCAGCATCCGGACCAGCGCCCGCTGGGTGTTGCCACGCACGATCGAGTCGTCGACCACGACCAGGCGCTTGCCCTCGATGACGTCGCGCAGCGGGTTGAGCTTGAGCCGGATGCCGAGCTGCCGGATCGTCTGCGACGGCTGGATGAACGTCCGCCCGACATAGGAGTTCTTCACCAGCCCGGTGCCGTAGGGGATGCCGCTCGCCTCGGCGTACCCGATCGCGGCGGGCGTCCCGGACTCCGGCACCGGGATCACCAGGTCGGCATCGACCGGGCCGCTGACCACCGAGTCGGCGTGGGCCAGCCGCCGGCCGGCCTCGACGCGGACGCTGTGCACCCGACGGTCGTTGAGGAGCGTGTCGGGCCGGGCGAGGTACACGTACTCGAAGAGGCAGCCCTTCGGCGCCGGCTCGGCGAACCGCCGCGTGCGCAGCCCGTCCTCGTCGACGACCACCAGCTCGCCCGGCTCGACCTCCCGGATGTACGACGCTCCGACGATGTCGAGGGCCGCGGTCTCGCTGGCCACCACCCAGCCACGCTCCAGCCGGCCGAGCACCAGCGGCCGGATGCCCTGCGGGTCGCGCGCGGCATAGAGGCTCCCCTCGTCCATCCAGATGAACGAGAACGCGCCGTGGATCTGGGGCAGCAGCTCGGCCGCGCGCTCCTCCAGCGAGGTGTCCGGGTGGTGGGCCAGCAGCGCGGTCACCAGGGAGGTGTCGTTGGTGCTGTTCTCCAGCTGGCGCGCCTGGATGTCCAGCTCGCCCCGGTCGCTCGGCAACCCCTCGACCAGGCCCTTGAGCTCGTGGGTGTTGGTCAGGTTGCCGTTGTGCGCCAGCGCGATCGACCCGTCGGCGGTGGGCCTAAAGGTCGGCTGGGCGTTGTGCCAGGTGCTCGCGCCGGTGGTCGAGTAGCGGGCGTGGCCCACCGCGACGTGACCCTTGAGCGCCTCGAGGGTGGACTCGTCGAAGACCTG
>DASSOK010000014.1:0-4595 GCA_035700665.1 Marmoricola sp. | reverse complement strand
CCGACGCAGCCGGAGGTGCCGAACTGGTCGACCCAGCTGGCGAGCTTGTGGGTCAGCCACTGCCGGTAGCGGCTGCGGGTCGAGGCGCGCACCGCGCCGCCGTGCAGGTAGGAGTGGTCCGCGGAGAAGCAGGAGTCCCAGACCCGCTCGCGCTGCGCGCCGTCGCCGCTGAGGTCGGTGACGTCGGTGACGTCGGTGCAGAAGCAGGTCGGGCAGACAGCGGTGCAGTTGGTGCAGGCCAGGCAGCGGGTGGCCACGTCGTCCCACACGGGGCTGTCGGCGTGGTCGTAGAGCAGCTCCTTGAGGCCGGCGGTGTCGAGCGTGCGGCCCATCCGGCTCGCGGCGTCCTCGGCGATGTGGCTGGCCTCCGCCTCGTCGTGCTCGGTCGCCTCGGTGGCGGGCAGCGCGTCGAGGACCTCCTCGCCGCGGTCGCTGCCGGCCTCGACGAGGAAGCGGTGGCCGCCGTCGAGCAGCTCGGTCATCGCGAGGTCGTAGCCGTGGGTGGGCCGCGGTCCGGTGCCCATCGACACGCAGAAGCACGTGCCGCCGGGGTCCGAGCAGGTCACCGCGACGACGAACGCGTCGTGCCTGCGGGCGTCGTAGTCGGGGTCGACGAACGCGCGGCCGGTGAGCACGGTGTCCTGGATGGCGACGGCGGCCAGGTCGCAGGCGCGCAGGCCGAGCAGGGCGTACGGCGGGCCGTCGTACGGCTCGGGCTCGGCGGAGAAGGAACCGTCCTCGCGGCGGCCGCGCCAGAGCAGCGACTCGGCCGGGAAGAAGACCGGCTTGGCGGACTGGGCACCCGCGGCGAAGCCGAACAGGGCCTCGTCGTCGCGGCGGCGCAGGCGATAGCTGCCGGCGTCCTGCGCGTCACCCCACCCGCGCGGCAGCTGGTCGACGCCGGTGACCGGCGCGGGCACGATCGCGCCCTGCTGGACGGTGGGCCCGAGCACCTCGTAGCCGCGCGCCAGCAGCGCGTCGATCAGCGCCTGGAGCCCGGCCAGGTCGAGAAGCTTCCCCACACTCCCCAGGGTGTGACATCACCGACCGGGCGGGATGGGGCAAACGTCCCGGTCGTCAGTCGATGATGCGCAGCCGGACGGTCTCCTCCATGGCCTCGAGCTCGGCGATCACGTCGGCGGAGTAGTCGCGGCCGATGTCGGTCAGCAGGTAGCCGAGCTCGCCGCGGGTGGTCAGCACCTGGCTCTCGACGTTGACGCCGCGGTCGGCGAGCACGCCGTTGACCCGGGCCAGCACGCCGGGCACGTTGCGGTGCAGGTGCGCCAGCCGGTGGGTGCCCGGGGGCTGCTCCAGCAGCAGCGGCGGGAGGTTCACGCTCATCGGCGTCGCGCCCCGGCGGACGTAGTCGCTGAGCTTGCCGGCCACGAAGCGACCGATGTCCTCCTGCGCCTCCTCGGTGGAGCCGCCGATGTGCGGGGTGAGGATCACGTTGGGCAGGCCGCGGAGCACGGACTCGAAGGGGTCGCCCTGCCGCTTCGGCTCCTTCGGGAACACGTCGACCGCGGCGCCGGCGAGGTGGCCGCTGGCCACCGCGTCGCGCAGCGCCTCGTGGTCGATCACGAACCCGCGGGAGAGGTTGAGGAACAGCGAGCCATTGCGCATCCGGTCGAACTGCTCGGCGCCGAACATGCCGGCGTTGCCGGCCCGGCCGTCGACGTGCAGCGTGACCACGTCCGACTCGTCGAGGAGCTCCTCGAGGGTGCCGCAGCGGCGCGCGTTGCCGAGCGCGAGCTTGTCCGCGACGTCGTAGAACGACACGTGCATGCCCAGCGCCTCGGCGACGACCGACAGCTGGCTGCCGATGTTGCCGTAGCCGACGATGCCGAGGCGGCGGCCGCGCACCTCGTGCGCGCCCTGGGCCGACTTGTCCCACACGCCGGCCTGCAGCGAGGTGTTCTTCTCCGACAGCCGGCGGGTCAGCGAGATGATCTCCGCGATCGCCATCTCGACCACGCTCCGGGTGTTGGAGAACGGCGCGTTGAACACCGCGACACCGTGGCGGGACGCCGCTCCGAGGTCGATCTGGTTGGTGCCGATGCAGAAGGCACCGATCGCCGTCAGGTTCGGCGCGCTGTCCAGGACCTCGGCCGTGATCTGCGTCTTGGAGCGGATGCCGAGGATCTGCACGTCCTGGAGCGCCTCGGCCAGCTCGGTGTCGTCGAGCGCGCCGCCGACGGTCTTCACGTTCATGCCGGCGTCGGCCAGGATGTCGTGGGAGACCGGGTGGACGTTCTCGAGCAGCAGGGCGGTGGGTGCGGACATGTCTGCCAGGGTACGCGGCGCCCCGGTGCGCTCCGGGCTCAGTTCACCCGTCGGTACACCCTCGTCTCCCATGGCCGCAGCGTGAGGCCTGCTTCGTCCGGATCGGGGTCGTAGTTGCCCAGCAGCAGGTCCGCTCCGGCCCAGTCCCCGGCGTCCTCGAGCGGCACCGGCGTGCTCTCGCCGGAGAAGTTGCCGAGCACGAGGAGCGTCACGCGCCGGTGGGCCCGGGTGAACGCGTAGACGGTGGGGTGCTCGGGCAGCAGCATCGTGAAGTCGCCGTGCACGACGGCCGGCTCGGTGTGCCGCAGCTCGATGAGCCTTCGGTAGTGGGCGAGCACCGAGTCCGGGTCGGCGACCTGGGCGGCGGCGTTGACCTCGACGTGGTTGGGGTTGACCGCGAGCCAGGGCTCGCCGTCGGTGAAGCCCGCGTGCTTCGAGTCGTCCCACTGCATCGGCGTGCGGGCGTTGTCCCGGCCCATCGTGCGCATCCCCGCGAGGACCGTGTGCTCGTCGTACCCCTGCTCGAGGGCGTGGCGGTGGAAGTTGAGCGCCTCGATGTCGCGGAAGTCCTCCACCGCGGCGAAGGGCGCGTTGGTCATGCCGAGCTCCTCGCCCTGGTAGACGTACGGCGTGCCGCGGTGCAGGTGGAGGACGGTGCCGAGCAGCTTGGCCGACTCGACGCGGTGGGCGTCGTCGTCGCCGAAGCGGGAGACGACGCGCGGCTGGTCGTGGTTGTTCCAATACAGGCTGTTCCAGCCGCGGGCGCCGAGGCCCTGCTGCCAGCGGCCGAACGACTCCTTGAGCAGGCGCAGGTCGAGCGGCAGCGGGTCGAACTTGTGATCGCCGTGGTCGAGGTTGACGTGCTCGAACTGGAAGACCATGTCGACCTCCTTGCGGGCGGGGTCGGTGAAGAGCACGGCGTGCTCGAGGGTGACGCCGGGCGTCTCGCCCACGGTGAGCAGGCGGCGCGGGTGGTCGGCGAACACCTCGCGGTGCATCTCCTGGAGGAACTCGTGCACGCGCGGGCCGTTGCCGTAGAACGGGAAGCCGTCGGCGTACGCCTTGCCCGGCTGCGCTTCGCCGTCCGGAAGCCGCGGGTCCTTGGAGATCAGGTTGATCACGTCCATGCGGAAGCCGTCGACACCGCGGTCGAGCCACCAGCGCATCATGTCGTACACCGCGTGCCGGACCTCCGGGTTCTCCCAGTTGAGGTCCGGCTGCTTCGTGGAGAACAGGTGGAGGTAGTACTCGCCGGTCTGCTCGTCGTACTGCCACGTGGGGCCGGAGAAGAACGACTCCCAGTTGGTCGGCTCGGCGCCCGGCGTCCCCGGCTGCGTCCCGTCGCGGGCGGGGCGCCACCAGTACCAGTCGCGCTTGGGGTTGTCCGTGCTGGACCGGGACTCGACGAACCACGGGTGCTCGTCGGAGGTGTGGTTGACCACGAGGTCCATGACCAGCTTCATGCCCCGCTCGTGCACGCCCGCGAGCAGCCGGTCGAAGTCCTCCAGGGTCCCGAACGTCGGGTCGATGTCGCGGTAGTCACTGATGTCGTAGCCGTTGTCGTCGTGCGGCGAGCGGTACACCGGGCTCAGCCAGACCACGTCGACGCCCAGCTCCCGGAGGTAGTCGAGCCGCTCGGTGATGCCATTGAGGTCTCCGATGCCGTCACCGTCGGAGTCGGCGAAGCTGCGCGGGTAGATCTGGTAGACCACCGCGCCCTTCCACCACTGGTCGTCTCGGTCGCCGTCACCGTGGTCGCCGTGGCCGTCCGGCTGCTGCGGGAACGTCGCGGTCATCGGTCTCCTCCGTGGTCGGGTCGGTGGTCTCCCCGAGTGTCCCCGATGCCCTCCCCGTTCACTCCACGTGCCCGTCCCCGGCTGGTCGAGCCTGTCGAGACCACTTCCCGGTTGGTCGAGCTTGTCGAGACCACTCGCCGCCCGGCCGTCTGTGGGTATCGCGACCGGCGTGGAGCGTTTCGAACCGTGCTGTGGCTGGTTCAGGCGGGCTGTTGACCGATCAGGTCGCGCAGCTGGTCTTCGAGGGGTGAGTGTGCGATCGGGTTGATCGCGCCGTGCACGGTCATCCGGCGGCGGAGCTCGGTGGCACCGTCTCCGGGTCGACCGGCCGGGCCGACGTGGAGGAGGTTGTCGTCGGGGGTGCCGGCCGGGTGTTTGCCCAGGGGCTGGGTGCCGGTGTGGTCCTGGCGGTACCAGTAGCCGTAGCGGGTGCGCCACAGGTGCACGCCCGGGGTGGGTTGGTGGTGGATCCAGCCGCGGGCGAAGGTCTTGACCCGGTGCTGGCGGCGGGTGAGG
>DASSOK010000013.1:0-7129 GCA_035700665.1 Marmoricola sp. | reverse complement strand
ACCCGGGGTCGTCCCCGACGAGGACGGTGCCGAGGCCGGGCACGATGCCATGCTCCTTCAGCGCGGCGACGCGCTGAGTCAGCTCGGCCTTGATGGTCTTCAGGGTCGTGGTGCCGTCGAGGATCTGTGCAGTCATCTCGGGGTCATCCTTTCATCCGTTGCGGCTCGCGGACGTCCTGCGGGTCGGTCGCCGGGGCAGCCAGGACGCAGGACGTCAGCACCGCCGGTGGTGCTCTCAGTGGAAGAAGTGCCGGGTGCCGGTGAAGTACATGGTGATCCCGGCCGCCTTGCAGGCTTCGACGGTGAGCTCGTCGCGCTTGGAGCCGCCGGGCTGGACGATCGCCCTCACCCCGGCGTCGATGAGCACCTGGGGCCCGTCCTCGAACGGGAAGAAGGCGTCGGAGGCCGCCACCGAGCCGACCGCCCGGTCGCCGGCCCGCTCCACGGCCAGCCGGCAGGAGTCCACGCGGTTGACCTGGCCCATCCCGACGCCGACCGAGGCGCCGTCGCGTGCGAGGAGGATCGCGTTGGACTTCACCGATCTGCAGGCCCGCCAGGCGAAGACGAGGTCAGCGAGCGTCTGCTCGTCCGCGGCGTCCCCGGTAGCCAGCGTCCAGGTCGACGGGTCGTCACCGGGCGCGTCGACGGCGTCCCGGGCCTGAAGCAGGAGGCCCCCGGAGATCGGCCGCGTCTCCGCCCCGCCACGCGGGGCCGGCGAGCACTCGAGGAGCCGGATGTTCTTCTTGCCGCTGAGGACCTCGACCGCGCCGTCGTCGTACCCGGGCGCCACCACGACCTCGGTGAAGATCTCCGCCACCTGGCGGGCCATCTCGACCGTCACGGGCACGTTGGTTGCGATGACCCCGCCGAACGCGGACGTGGGGTCGCAGTCGTGCGCCTTGCGGTGCGCCTCCGCGACGTCCGCGCCGACTGCGATGCCGCACGGGTTGGC
Source organism: Marmoricola sp. (assembly GCA_035700665.1). Classification (GTDB taxonomy): domain Bacteria; phylum Actinomycetota; class Actinomycetes; order Propionibacteriales; family Nocardioidaceae; genus Marmoricola. The sequence continues at coordinate 6,177 of DASSOK010000013.1, read as the reverse complement.
GTGCTTGATGATCGCCACGGCAGGCTCGTCGAAGTCGAAGGCGGCCCGCCGGGCAGCATCCGCGTCGACGTAGTTGTTGTAGGACATCTCCTTGCCGTGCAGCTGCCTCGCCTGCGCGAGCCCGGGCTCCGGCACGAAGCCGGAGGCGTAGAGCGCGGCCGGCTGGTGCGGGTTCTCGCCGTAGCGCAACGTCGCCTGCTTGGTCCAGGTCGCGCCCATCCACGCCGGGAAGCCGCTGCCCTCGGAGGTGTCCGTGAGCACGTTGCCCATCCAGGACGCCACGTGCACGTCGTACGTCGCAGTGTGCACGAACGCCTCGGCGGCCAGCGCCCGGCGCTCCGCCAGGGTGAAGCCGCCCGCACGGACGGCGCTCAGCACGTCGGCGTAGCGCGACGGCGACGTGACGATCGCGACCGACGGGTGGTTCTTCGCAGCGGCACGGACCATCGACGGCCCGCCGATGTCGATCTGCTCGACACACTCGTCCGGCGTCGCCCCCGACATCACCGTCTCGGTGAAGGGGTAGAGGTTGGACACCACCAGGTCGAACGGCTCCACGCCGAGGTCGGCGAGCTGCTGCACGTGGCTGTCCAGCCGACGGTCGGCGAGGATGCCGGCGTGCACCCTGGGGTGCAGCGTCTTCACGCGACCGTCGAGGCACTCGGGGAAGCCGGTCAGGTCCTCCACCTTGGTGACGGGCAGGCCAAGGTCGGCGATCAGCCTTGCGGAGCCCCCGGTCGAGACGATCTCCACGCCGGCGTCGTGCAGTCCACGGACCAGCTCGTCGAGACCCGACTTGTCGTAGACGGACACCAGCGCGCGCCGGATCGGGATGCGGCTCTGCGGGGCTGCGGGGGCGGCTTCGGGGGACATGGGACACCTCTCTCATCGTTTTCGATGAGGCACCCAGGCGTTCGATGCACTCGACTCTCCCGGGCCAGGCCCGGCACTCCCCGGTGGTTCCCCACCTGCGCCAGTCGTGTACGACGATCCTAGGCGAAACTCACTGCCCGAATCGAACCCGGCGGTCGAACACCTTCCAGCCCTCGCGCACCATGCGGCCCACGTTCTCCACCAGCATCCGCCGCTCGGCCATCTTGATCCGCTCGTGCAGCCGCTCCACGGTGTCGTCGTCCTCCACCGGCACGACGGCCTGCGCCACGATCGGGCCGGTGTCGATGCCACCGTCGACGATGAAGAGGGTGGCCCCGGTGACCTTCACGCCGTAGGCGAGCGCGTCGGCCGGCGCCTTCGTGCCCGGAAAGGACGGGCACAGCGCCGGGTGCGTGTTCACCACGCGGTCGGGCAGCTCGGCGAGGAGCTCGTCACCGACCAGCTTCATGAAGCCCGCGAGCACGAGGAGGTCGGGCTGGTGGGACCGCACCGAGGCGAGGAGGGCGGCGTTCCAGTCGTCCCGGCTCGGGTAGTCCTTGAGCTTGTGCACGAAGGTCGGGATGCCGGCCCGCTCGGCGCGTGCGAGTCCTTCGATCCCCTGGCGGTCGGCCCCGACGGCGACCACCCGGGCACCGTACGACGGATCGGCGCACGCGTCGAGCAGTGCCTGGAGGTTGGTCCCGGAGCCGGAGACCAGGACGACGAGGCGAGCGGGCTCGGCAAAGGGATCGGCTGGCACGGAGGCAGGCTATCCGCCGGCGTCAGCGCTCCCTACGCCACCTCTGCCAGGCGCAGGTCGCGATGCCCCCGAGCATCCCGCCGGCGCCCATGCCGCCACAGGCGATGACGAGCACCTCGAGGAACGGTGCGCCGATGTCGGCCATCCGCCCGGTGCCGAGCGGGCCACCGGCCACGGCGACGCCGATCGCCACGAGCACACCTGCTCCCACACCGGCGACGGCGCCGTGGAGGCTGGCAAGGTCGTAGGCGGTCTCGGCGCTGCGCCGTTGCGCCAGGACGGCGCCTGCCGCCCCTGCGACGGCGGGAAGCGCCAGGAACAGCACCATCCAGCCGGGAGCATCACCCTCGGCCGGGACGGCTGCGAGGAGTGGGAACGCCGGAAGCGCACCGAGGGAGACGACAGTCGGCGAGACGACCGTTCCGGACCCGACTGCGAAGCCCGGGCCGACGAGGTAGGAGGTGGCCAGGAGCACGCCGTTGGGCGCCAGGAGCGCGGTGACCAGGGTGAGCGCGAGCGCGTCGCCCACGCCGAGGTGCAGCCCGGACAGCACTGTCGCCGCCTCGTTGAGGTGCGCCAGCAACGAGGCAGCAACCGCCACGGCGGCGAAGGTGACGAGCAGCAGGGCGCCCGCCACCGCGCCGTACCCGGTGCTCCGGACCCACGACGGGAGCCCCTCCAGGAGCCGCTCCAGCGCACCGGCCCCCGTCGCGATCCCCGGCGCGCCCGCCAGCACGCCCACGAAGACGGCGCCCAGCAGCGCCCGGCCCAGCGACGGCGAGGCGGCCGGTGTCGCGGCGAGCACCCAGGTCACCACGACGACCACGACGTAGGCGAGCAGGAAGGTCGCCGTCGCGGCGAGCACCGATCGGTCCGCCTCGGGGTCGCTCCCCGGATGCTTGCCGCGGTCCTTGCCCGGACCCTTGCCTGGGTCGACGGCTGAGTGACCGGCCCAGCGGCCGGTGCGGAAGGCGGTGAGGAGCAGCACCGCGGTCAGTCCGAGGGGCACCATGCCGAGCGGCGCACCGGAGAAGGTCAGGCCCGATCCGTGCCCGACCAGCCAGGCGTCGGCGCCGACGCGGAGCGCGTCCGTGGTGTCGCCGTGGGCGCCGGCGTCGGCGAGGAACCAGCCAGTGATCGCGACAGCCATGCAGAGCACCAGGGTCACCAGCGCCGCAGCGGCACCGGCCAGCAAGGAGCTGGTCGTCAACGGCCGGGTGGCGGCGGTCGCGGTGCCCGCCGAGTCGGCGGACGCACGCGTCCGCCTGGCCGGGCGGCTCAGCAGGTCTGTCATCGGAGCACCATCCTCACGCACGACCGGGGCGGCCTCACCCCATCACGTAATCTCGGCGTGTCATGTCCAGCGCTGAAGAGTTCGACGAGTTCTACGTCCAGAGCAGGCGCAGGCTGCTGCTGCAGGCGTTCGCGCTGACCGGCGACCTCGGTGCCGCGCGGAGCGCCGTCCGGGACGCCTACGTCGCCGCCCGGCACCACTGGGCCAAGGTCGGCCGACTGGCCGAGCCGGAGAACTGGGTGCGTCCTCGCGCCTGGGCGACCGCGCAGCGACGTCACGGCGCCCGTCCCTGGCACAAGGAGAAGGGCCTCTCCGAGGAACAGACGGCCGTCCTCGACGCGCTGCAGAAGCTGACCGACGGTGAGCGCAAGGCACTGCTCCTGACGCACCTGGCCGCGGTGCCGATGGCCGACATCGCACGGGAGATCGGTGTCACCCGCGAACGCGCCGAGCAGTTCCTGCAGTCCGCCACCGCCGCCACGGCACTGTCCCTGGACATCGACTCCACCGCCATCCGGACCGCGCTCGCCGGCCTGGAGCCGGCCGTCTCGGGCACCCGGCTCCCACGAGCACCGGTCATCCGCCGCAGTGGGCTCCGACGGCGCCGGGTGCACGCGGTCGGCGCCTCCGTCGTACTCGTCCTGGTCACCATCGGAGCCGGTGCGTTCGTCGCCCAGGACCCGGCCCACGAGGTGGTGCCCTCCGGGGTGCAGCAGCGCGCCATCGTCCCTCGCACGATGCTCCTCGAGGCGGCGGCCGTGCGACCGCTGGCACCCTCGCAGCGGTGGACCACCGTCCACACCGGTGACAACACCGAGGGCGACGGCATCAACTCGCTGTGCCAGTCGGCCCGGTTCGCCGACGAGCAGGGCCTGGGCACCTGGGTCCGGAAGTTCCGCAGCCAGGGCAAGCCGGTGCGCCGCCTCACCGAGACGGTCGAGATCTCCGCCTCCACGGGTGCCGCGCGGAGGGCCTACGACACCACCATGGGGTGGTTCGCGGGGTGCGACGCGGCCAGGCTCCAGCTGCTCAACGCCTACGCCGTCAAGGGGGTTGGCAACCGCGCCGAGCTCCTGCACCTCCGGATCCCGGGCGAGGGACACCGCTCCTACCTCGTCGGGCTGGCCCGCACCGGGCGGCTGACGGTGTCGACGCTCGTCGAGACACGGGACGGCCCGGCGCCGCACCCGAGGACCGTGATGCGGACCCTGGCGGCGGGCGTCGCGAACCTGTGCGAGTCGGAGGCGGCCGACCGCTGCGTGCAGGACCCGCAGGTCGCACCCGTCCTGCCGCCGCCCTCGGGCGAGGGGCCCGGCATGCTCGCGGTGGCCGATCTCCCGCCGCTGCCGCAGGTCAAGGCCGCCTGGGTCGGCACCGACCCGCGGCGGGCGCGCGGGGCGGTGGCGGCGACCACCTGCGACCGCACCGACTTCGCCAGGGCCGGGGCCATCAAGCCGCGCACCCGCACCTTCCTGATGCCGACGTCGAAGCTGCCGGCGCGCTTCGGCATGACCCAGACGGTCGGCCGGTTCCCGACGGCGCAGAAGGCGCGCACCTTCGTCGACGGGATCGAGCACGACATGCGGGTCTGCGCGGACAAGAACCTCGCCAGCAGGGTCACCGCGTCTCTCCACCAGCCGAGGGCATGGCGCGGCTCCGAGTACGGGCTGTGGCGCCTGGAGAACCAGGTCAACCAGCAGCAAGGCACCGTGGGCTTCTGGATGGGCGTGGCTCGCGTCGGCCCCTACGTCACCCAGGTGACGTTCACGCCCGTACGACGGGCCGACGTCGACCAGCAGACGTTCCGCGCGCTGGTCACCCGCGCCAGGGACCGGCTCTACGAGCTGAGCTCGCCGGAGGCACGCCCATGAGGGGACCTGACAGCGGCGCACCGACCCGCGCTGACGCCGACCGCCTCGACCAGACGCACGGGCTCGGCACCCGCGACAGGTTCCTGCTCCCGGAGCGACTCGTCTATCTCGACGGCAACTCCCTCGGCGCCCTGCCGGCCGGCGTGCCGGGACGGGTCGAGGCGGTGCTGCGCGAGGAGTGGGGCCAGGGGCTGATCCGGTCGTGGAACGCGGTCCCGTCCGGTGGAGGCGACTGGATCACGCTGGCAGCGCGGGTCGGCGACCGGATCGCACCGCTCATCGGGGCAGGCACCGGCGAGGTGCACGTGGGTGACTCCACCAGTGTCTCCCTCTTCAAGGCGCTGTCCGCCGCCGCCAGGGCACGGCCGGAACGGCGGGTCATCGTCGTCGAGCCCACCACCTTCCCGACCGACGGCTACGTCGCGGCGGGGGTCGCCGACCTGCTCGGCCTCGAGCTGCGCTGGTGCGACCCGGCCGACCCGCTGGCAGCGGTGGACGGCGATGTCGTCGTGCTCGCGTTGACCCACGTCGACTTCAGGACCGGGGCGATGTTCGACCTGCCCGGCATAACGGCCGGCGCCCACGACGCCGGCGCCCTGGTGCTCTGGGACCTGTGCCACTCGGTCGGGTCGGTGCCGCTCGCGCTGGACGACTGGGGTGTGGACCTCGCCGTCGGCTGCACGTACAAGTACCTCAACGGCGGGCCCGGCGCCCCGGCGTTCTGCTACGTCGCCGCGCGGCACCTGGACGCCCTGACCCAGCCGATCCAGGGCTGGATGGGCGCGGTCGACCCGTTCCTCATGGGGCCGACCTACGCGCCCGCCGAGGGCATCCGCCGGTTCCTGTCCGGCACCCCGCCGATCGTCGGGATGCTCGCGTTGCAGGACATGCTCGCGCTGGTCGAGGAGGTCGGCATGGCGGCGGTCCGCGAGAAGTCGGTCGCGCTGACCGAGCACGCCATCGGGCTGTCCGACGAGCTCCTGGCACCGTCCGGGGTGGAGGTCGCCTCGCCGCGCGACGCGTCCCGGCGCGGCGGGCACGTGACGCTCAACCATCCGCTGATGCGCGAGGTCACCGCCGCGCTGTGGGAGCAGGACGTGATCCCCGACTACCGCGACCCGCACGGCCTGCGGATCGGCCTCTCGCCGCTGTCGACGTCGTTCGACGAGGTCGAGCGAGGGCTCGAAAGCGTTCGCGAGGTCCTCGCCCGAGTGACAACCTGAGCGTATGCGATTCCCGCGACCGCTCGAGCCCGGCGACCGGATCGGGGTGACCGCGCCGTCGAGCGGCGTCGGTCCGTCGTACCGGCCGCGTCTCGACGTCGCCGTCCGCTCGCTGCAGCACCGCGGGTACGACGTGGTGCTGGGCGAGTGCCTGGG
>DASSOK010000012.1:0-9032 GCA_035700665.1 Marmoricola sp. | reverse complement strand
GATCCAGCCGAGGAACTGCCAGATCGCCCGGAAGTCGTCGATGTCGTTGATCAGCGGCGTGCCGGTCAGCGCCATCATCAGCGGGCGGGCGGCGCGCTGCCGGATCCGGTCGGCGATCTCGAGCACGTGCTGCGAGCGCTGGGACTTCTTGTTCTTGATGAAGTGCGCCTCGTCGACCACCATGCCGCGGAACCCGTGCTCGGCCATCCAGCCGACGTGCCGGTCCAGGACCGCGTAGTTGATGACCACGACGTCGGCGAAGCCGTCCATGTCCTCGCCGTCACCGTGCACGACGGTGACGCTGCGGCGCGGGATCCACTGCTGGACCTCGCGTGCCCAGTTGGTCTTCACCACGTTCGGTACGACGCACAGGAGCGGGAACGCCTCCGCGGTCTGGGCGGCGAGCAGGGCTTGCGCGGTCTTGCCGAGCCCGGGCTCGTCGGCGAGGAGGAAGGTGCGGTGCCCCTGCTGGGCGGCCGCGACGAGCCGCGCCTGGTGGGGCATCAGCTCGGCGGCCGACGGCAGCTTGAGCTCGGCGGCCTCGGGCAGCGCCATGCAGCTGGGCGCCCCCGGCGTCGGGTGCTCGAAGGCGTTGAGGAGCGGGCCGATCAGCTCCCAGCCGGCGAGGTGGTGGCTCTGCGGCCGCGGCGTCAGCACCGAGAAGTCCGGCGCCATGAACGGGTTGGCCATCCGGCGGCGCACCACGGACTGCGGGACGACCTGGCGCTCGGCGCCGGGAAGGTCCTCGGGCTCGGGCTCGGGCTCCTCGGCGTCCGGCTCGAGGCCGCCCTGGCGCTGCATCTCGCGCTTGAGGCTGCGGGTCTCGGAGGTGACCTCCGCGTCGTCCTGCAGCAGCTCGAAGAACGTCGGATGGCTGGCAGCGATCTGGGCCAGGATGGCGGCGATGCCCTCGAGCCGCTTGAGCTCGGTGTCGCGGCGCGAGTCCGGCAGGTCGGTGGCGGTGCGGACGCGGGCGCGCTCCTCGCGGGCCAGCAGCGCGATCACCTGGTACTTGGTGCGATCGAGCTGGGTGACCCGGCCTCGCTGGACGGCGTTCTCGACCTCGCGCACGGCGCGGGCGAGCACGGGCAGGATGCCGTCCTCGTCGCGGTGACGACGACGCTGATCACTCGAACGGGCGTTGCGCCCGGTCCGGGTCCCTGTGGCCAAGACTCTCCTCTTCAGGTCCATCGACGCAGCCGCCACGGCGGTGCGGGCGGTGCATCGAGCCTGTTCCGTGCTGCCCCGGCGTCCCGCGCCGACAGCGTCATCCGGCGAGCCGCTGCGACCCACCCCCGGACGGCCTCCTCGCCGTCCCCTCGCACGTCACCCGGTCGTGCCACCCGGTCGTGCCACCCGAGGGGAACGCCGAGGTGGATCCCGTCAAGGGAGCCTCCGAAGGGCTCGAAGGCGAACGCGGCGATCAACCAGGGGCGAACTCGGGTACCGGGAGGAAGAAGCCCTCGCCGGGACCGGCTACCGAGGTCGGTGCCGTCCCATCGTAACGCACGGGACGCCCGACGACGGACAACTACCCTCGAGGGGACGAAGGGAGCGCGCGTGTCGGAGCGGCTCAGGACGGTCGTCGTCATGGCGGTCACCGTGCTCGTCGCGGGGGTGTGCCTGGAGTACCTGCCCAGCTCCCCGCTCCGCGGCACCTTCCGGCAGCACTCCTACCGGCTCAACGCAGAGGTCGCGGCCACCACGGAGGGCCCGCACGCCTGGGTGATGACCCAGCCCGGCGACCGGGACCGGCCGGTCAGCTACGACCCGTGCCGCCCGGTCGAGGTGCTGGTGAACCCCGACGGCGGACCGGCCGAAGGCCCGGACCTGGTCCGCAGCGCCATCGCCCGGGTCAACCAGGCCACCGGCCTGGACCTGCAGTACGCCGGCGCGAGTGACGAACGCCCGGCGTGGGTGGACGGCAACCGCCCGGTGCCACGGTCGGGGCCCGCGGAGCCGGTGCTGGTCAGCTGGGCCACCCAGGCGGAGGTCCCCCAGCTGGCCGGCGACGTGGCCGGCGTGGCGGGCAGCGTGGCCCGGGCCGACCGGAGCGGCCGGCTCCGGTTCATCACCGGGCAGGTCACCCTCGACAGCGAGGCGTTCGGTCAGCTCGCCGGGGAGAGGGACGGCGACGAGCGGATGCGGGCGGTCGTGCTGCACGAGTTCGGCCACCTGGTGGGGCTGGCCCACGTCAAGGACGCCGGGGAGCTGATGAACGCCAAGCTGCGGGTGCTGGACTTCGGGCCGGGCGACCTCGAGGGGCTCGCGCTGCTCGGTCGGGGTGGCTGCCACTGACGCGTCCGCAACCACGCGGCGTGCGGCAGGCGCGTCTCACTCGCCGCGGAATTCGGGCGCGCGCTTCTCCAGCATCGCGGCGACGGCCTCGGCGTGGTCGGCGGTGTGGTGGGCCAGCGGTTGCATCGCGGCGGCGAGCTCGAGGTGCGACTCGAGGGACTGCTGGCCGCCCTCGCGCAGCAGCCGCTTGGTCATCCGCACCACCTGCGGGGGGTTGGCGGCGATCGCGTCGGCCACCTGTCGGGCTGCGCCGAGCAGCTCCTCGGGCTCCACGACGCGGGAGACCAGGCCCCACTGCAGGGCGGTCTCGGCGTCGATCGGGCTGCCGGTCAGTGCCATCTCGGCGGCTCGCGACATCCCGACGGCCCGCGGCAGCAGCCAGGCGCCGCCGTCCCCGGGGATCAGGCCGACCTTCACGAACGACTCGGCGAAGACCGCCCGGGTCGAGGCGACCCGGACGTCGCAGAGCAGGGCGAGGTCGCAGCCGGCGCCGACGGCCGGCCCGTTCACCGCGGCGACGAGGGGGACGTCGCACTGGTGGAGCGCGCGGGGGATCCGCTGGATGCCCTGTCGGTAACCCTGCCGCAGCTCCGCCGGCGTCCCGCCGAACATCCCGCTGCGCTCGTGCATGTGCTTGACGTTGCCCCCCGAGGAGAACGCCGATCCGGCCCCGGTGATGACCACCGCACGCACGTCCGGGTCGGCGCTGGCGGCCGCGACGGCGCTCTCGATCGCCGCGACCACGTCGTCCGCGCTGATCGCGTTGCGCTGCTCGGGCCGGTTCAGGGTCCAGGTCTCGACGTGGCCGTCCCGCTCGACGATCAGGGGCGCGGTGGTCATGGCGGTCTCCTCCGGTACGACGGCACGCGAGGGGCACGGCGCTCGCGCGTCGCCACGATAGCGGCGGCCCTCTTGGGGTCCGGCCGCGTGGCTCTGCGTCGCACTGTCAAGGTCGTACTGTCGAGGCATGCGCAAGCCCCGCCTCGAGCCCGGCCGGCTGCACCCGATCACGGTCGAGCCGGCGGAGGGCCGCGTCACCGTGCGGTACGGCGACCGGCAGATCGCCGCCACCGATCGGGCGCTGGTGCTCCGTGAGGCCAGCTACCCGCCGGTCTACTACGTCCCTCTCGACGAGGTCGACCCAGCGGTCCTGGAGCCGTCCACGCACACGTCGTACTGCCCCTACAAGGGCGACGCCTCCTACTACTCGCTGCACGACGGCGACCGCCGCGCCGCCGACGCCGTGTGGACCTACCGGACGCCCTACGACGCGGTCGCCGGGATCGCCGGGCACGTCGCGTTCTACCCCGAGCACGTGGAGATCGCCAACAGCTGAGCGCGCTCCCCGACACCCTGCTGAGCCGGCCGGACGCCGACGTGCCGTCGTACGCTGCGTCCCATGTACGTGCCGTCCTTCAACGCCGTCCCCGACGAGGCGGAGGTCCGCGCGCTGGTCGCAGCGATCGACTCGGCCGAGCTGGTCACGGTCGGCGCGGACGGCTTCCCAGTGGCAACACTGCTGCCGATCATCTGGGAGGGCGATCGGGTGATCGCGCACCTGGCCCGCGCGAACGACCACTGGCACACCATCGAGCCCGACTCCCCCGCCCTGATCGTCTGCACCGGACCCGACGCCTACGTCTCGCCGTCGTGGTACCCGTCCAAGCAGGAGCACGGCCGCGCCGTGCCGACGTGGAACTACGCGAGCGTGCACCTCACCGGACACGTCCGGGTGTACGACGACCCCGAGTGGCTGCGCACCGCGGTGACGATCCTGACCGAGCGGCACGAGGGACGCCGTGCGGAGCCGTGGCAGGTCACCGACGCGCCGGAGGCCTACGTCGACGCGCAGCTGCGTGGCATCGTCGGCCTGGAGATGACCGTGGAGAGGGTGGAGGCGAAGCGCAAGCTCAGTCAGAACCGCTCGGAGGCGGACCGCCGAGGGGTGGTCGAGGGCCTGCGCGCCGAGTCGGCGACCGGACACGATGCGGTGGCCGACGCGATGGAGCGGCTTCTCTGACTGGCGGTCGGGCTCGTGGTCAGCCGGCCGACGACCCGAGCCGGGCCAGGCACAGGTCGGGCTCGACGAACGGCTCGAGCGACTCCACGCTGACGGGCCCGATCGTGTCGACCGCGACCTCGGTGCCGGCCAGCTCGCTGACGATCCCGCGCATCAGCCCGAGGTGAACCGGGCAGATGACGTCACGGCGGTCCCCGGTCAGCTCGAGGAAGGGGCAGTGTCGCAGCCCGATCCGGGTCTCTCCCCGCGTGGTGCGCCGCTCCGGGGCGAAGCCGACCACCGCGAGCACGTCCACCAGGGTGTCGATGACGGCCCGGCGGCTCCGCGGCCGCCGTCCGGTCTCCCGGGCCAGGCGCCGCCCGAATGCCTCGCCCGCGGCGAGCGCCCGGGTGCTGGTCCGTGCGCCGTTCGCCAGCGAGTCGACCAGGACCTCCGCGAGGAGCTGGTAGCTGCGCGGCCCCGACGGGTCCATGCCGGGACGGACCCGGTAGTGCAGCGCCGGGCGGCCGGGCCGGCCCGGTCGCGCTCCTCCAGCCGGGTGGGCCCGTTCGATGCGATCCTGTCGCTCGAGGGCGTCGAGGTGGAAGCGCACCGTGTTGGGGCGCAGGCCGACCAGCTCGGCCACCTCCGCGACGGACATCGGCTCCGCGGCCGCCTTCAGTGCGGCCAGGACGGCATCGCGCCGGCGCTCGGGTTCGCTTGCTGGCTCGCTCCCCGGCTCGCTCCCTGGCCCTCTCGGCGGCACGCCGTTCACTCGTTCTGCGGCGGCAGCCCGGCCACCAGCGGGGTGTCGGCATCCAGCGCACCCAGCTTCGCCGCACCACCCGGCGAACCGAGTGGAGCATCCTGGCCGGGGAGCGTGGTGCTGAAGAACGCGTCGTTGTCGGCGAGGTAGGGCACCAGGTCCGCGGGCAGGTCGTCCTCGTAGTAGATGGCCTCCACCGGGCAGACCGGCTCGCAGGCGCCGCAGTCCACGCACTCGTCGGGATGGATGTAGAGGCTGCGCTTGCCCTCGTAGATGCAGTCGACCGGACACTCGTCCACGCAGGCGCGGTCCTTGACGTCGACGCAGGGCTGTCCGATCACGTAGGTCATGCTGCCATTTTATACGAACGTGCTTCGTATAAACTAGGTCCGACGGAAGGAGTCTCGTGACCCACAACGACCCCTCGCTCTCCTCGAGCGCGCCCACCGAGCCGCAAGCCGGGACCCGGACCCTCGCAGGAGCACTTGAGCGAGAGCACCGTGAGATCGACGGTGGCATCGAGGCCTTCGTCGCCGGCACGGGCGGTGCGGCCGCTGCCGTGGAGCACCTGCGGACCGCGCTGGCGGCACTGCGACGACACATCTACCTGGAGGAGGAGTTCCTCTTCCCACCGTTGCGCGCGGCCGGCCTGCTCGGGCCGATCATGGTGATGCTCCTCGAGCACGGCGAGCTCTGGCGCACCATGGACGGGCTGGAGCAGTCGCTCGTGGACGGCGACCCGGACGTGCAGCGCGCCACCTGCACGGCGCTGCTGGCCGCGCTGGAGAACCACAACGGCAAGGAGGAGCAGATCCTCTACAGCCAGGCCGACACGGTGCTCAGCGAGGACGCCAGCGCCGAGCTCCGGGACTTCATGGCCAACGAGGAGCTGCCGGCGGGCTGGGTCTGCCAGCGCGCCTGACCTGCAGGGCGGCTCCGCCTGAGTGCCGGACGCCGCGGCGGCCTGGCTCAGGCGGCGTCCGGCGGTCCCTGGTGACGGCGGGTCGTGCGCGGCGTCGGCGACCAGCCCAACCCGGACTCGTCGGTCAGCAGCGCGTAGTCGTGCGCCCCCGCGAGCACGATCGCCCCCTCTGGCGTGGCGATCCCGCGGCACGGCCCGACGCCGTACCTCAGGCACCCACGCCGCAAGGCGTCCAGCCACCCTGCGGGATTCCGCGTGACCTCCACCGCCACGGACTCGGGCACCGTCAGTGGTGCGGTCTCGAACATCGCCCCGGAGGCGATCGGCACGACTCGACCCAGCACGCAGTCGTCTGACCGGACGTAGGAACGCGCGCCCAGGTCGAGCAGCTCGAGCTCCTCGCCGGACCCGAGGTCCTGCCACCGTCCGTCGTCGAGCAACCGGTAACCGCCCAGCGAAGCGCCGACCCACTCGCGGATCCGGTCAGCGCCCGCGAGGAGGTCCGGGGTTGCCCCGTGCCGCAGGAAGTGGCGCAGTCCACCCAGGTCGTGGAGGAAGACCTGCCGGTAGACCCAGTCGTGGTCCTTCACATGACACAAGGCGTCGAGCTGGTCGACGCCCTGGAGGAGGTGCACACCGCCGCGCAGGTCGATCGCCACCTGCAGCGCGCGCCGCATCCGGTTGCTGTTGTCCGGGAGGTGCCGCAGCGCCTGGGCCAGGATCCAGCGCGACACCGCCCACCGCGGCAGGGCCGGACCAGCATCGAGGATCTCGGCGAGCATGCGGACCCGCCACGGCGCCCAGAACGGCTGCCCGTCCGGTCCGAACTGGTGCGGCGCCATCACGTCGAGCGCCGCCGCGGCGTCGCCTCTGGCCTCGGCGGCGTCGGCGGCGGACAGGATGGCGTAGCACTTGCGCAGGTGCGGATCGGACAGGCGGCCGCTCCGCGGCGGCACGGCTCCCGACGGTGTGGCTCCCGATTGCCTGGCTCCCGAGGATGGCTTGCGCTGACGGCGTCCGTGTGACTTCGGCATGCCGTCCAGCCAACGACGCGGACGTCCGGATCGCCAGACCCGTTCGCGCATCTGTGGACAACTGCCGACCCGTGCGCCGGCTCAGCACGGTCCCTGCCCGCCGGCCGGCGACCAGTTGCCGCACCACTGGGTGGATCCCCGGCGCACTCGCTGACAGACCGGAAGCCCCTCCGGCCACCTCGCGTAGCCGTCGGCGTCTCGCTCGAGGAAATGCTCGGCGAGCTGAATCCCGTTGCGGAAGATCTCGCAGTCGCAGTAGCCGCCCAGGTCGCCGAGCCGCCGCTCCAGTCCGGTGGCCCGCGGCGCCCGCAGGTCGCGGTAGCGCATCGCGAACCGGAGCGTCGTGCTGCAGCCGAACGCGCGCAGCATCCGGGCGACGAAGCATGCCAGGCACTCACCGTCCGCCGGTCGGGTCAGGTCGTCCGCCACCAGGCGGACCCACTCCTGGGCCTCCCGCTCGATCCGCTTCTCCTCCATGCGACATCCTTCCTGCCTTGGCCTTCTTCCAAGGGGCATGGCAACAAGGAGTACGACGGAGCACCGACAAGTCCTGTCCTACCGGTCTTCCCGGTCCACAGCCGGAGGACAGGGCGCCTACTCGTCGAGCAACGACAGCAGCCAGGACGGGCTCATCGTCCGTGCACCGATCACCTCGACGCGCTGCTGGAGGGCTCGGTCGGCGGTGATGACGACGACGGCGTCCTCCGCCTCGACGGCGGCTCGGGTGGCCTCCGCGATCGCGCTGTCGCCGTCACGGCTGGCGTGCACCACCCGCAGGTGGCCGTCCTTGCCGCTCGGCACACCGCCGCGTGCCTGGCCCTCGAGCACCAGCACGATCTCGTCGTACGACGTGTCGGCCGTGGCGAGCTGCCCGTGCAGTCGACGGGCGGCGCCGGCCCGGTCCTTCCACCAGCCGTCGGGCCGGGAGCCGACGACGTTGGCGCCGTCGACGACGAGCACCTGCCTGGCCATGCCGAGCATCGTGGCACAGGAAGGGCCGGTCCCGGCGAGGTGCGGGGGGTCAGCTCGCCTCGGCCAGGTCGTCGGGCGCGACCACGGTGACCTCGTCGCCGTTGGCGAGGTGCACCGGCCACCGACCGACGCCGGCATCCCGGGCGGCGACCGCGAGCGTGCGCCCCCAGGCGAGGTCCTCCTCCGTTCGCGGACCGCCTCCGGGACGGGCGTAGAGGAAGGCGAGCGCCGCCTGGGGGTCCACGGACGCGAACATCTTGGTCATCTCGAGCACGTCCGCCGGCGACGCCGCGCGGGGCACCTGCTCGACCGTTGCTGCATGGATGGGCTGGCCGTCCGGTTCCAGGAACAGGATCCAGATCTGGCGACTGGCGAAACCGAGCTTGCCCATCAGAGCGCGCCAGGTGCGGTGCAGCGACGCCTGGTCGGTGACCGGCGGCATCTGGTGGGGAGGAAGGAGGGGCGGGATCTCGTCATCGGTCATCTGGCCAGCATGGTGGAGCCGGGCGGATCGCCGCTCCCGTAATCCACAGGGCAGCGCCGGCGGTGCGGCCAGTGGTGCAGTCCGGCGGCCGCCCGTTCGTGGCCGCAGTGGTCAAGGCAGGTGTAGGCACGTCCCCATGACCTATCCCCCACCGTTGTACGACGGCGAGACGGCCGAGCTCTCCGCCACGGTCCGGCTGCGGGACGCGACGCCCGAGCTGACCTACCCCGACGGCAACCGGGTGCACTACCTGGCCACTGGCGACTCCACCGGCGGGCTCTTCGGCCTCTACCGCTGGGAGATGTCCGGCTCCCGCAGCGGCCCGGGACCGCACTTCCACCGCACCATGTCGGAGTCGTTCTACATCCTCTCCGGGGAGGTCCGGATCTACGACGGCGAGTGGAAGACCGCCCACCCCAACGGCGAGCAGATGAGTGCGGAGGAGTTCACCGGCTTCCTGCAGGAGCACGACAACCTGTACGTGGAGTGAGCCCGGCGGTCGCCGCCCGGCTCGTCGGTCGTGTGGCCGGTGGCGCGGGGACTGCTCACGCCGCACC
>DASSOK010000011.1:0-3005 GCA_035700665.1 Marmoricola sp. | reverse complement strand
TCTGTGACGGGACATGCCTGACACCTTCAGAGCACCGTGGGTGCATGGGAAGGACGGTCGGGATGGACATGCGGCTGGCGGTCGCGATGGCGCGGCGGGTGGACGGTGAGCGTCTGAACGTGACCGCGTTGGCGCGGGAGCTGGGGATCTGTCGAGAGACGTTCTACGTCTATGAGCGGCGGTTCCGCGAGGAGGGCATGGTCGGTCTGCTGGGCCGGTCTCGGGCGCCGCATCGGCATCCGAATCAGACGCCGGTCGAGGTGGAGGATCGGATCGGTTACTGGTACTCGAAGCTGCGCGGTGAGGGGTTGGACTTCGGTGCGCGTTCGATCTGGGCGTGGATGAGCCGCGCCGGGGAGGGTCCACCGAGCCCGCGGACGGTGCATCGGATCTTGGTTCGGCGTGGGCTGGTACGGCCGCAGCCGCAGAAGCGACCACGCAGCAGTTTCCGTAGTTTCCGGGCAGAGCGGCCGAACGGGATCTGGCAGATCGATGGGATGAAGTGGCAGTTGGCCGATGCGCGCGAGGTGACCATCATCCGGGTGCTCGACGACCACGCCCGGCAGATCATGGGATCGGTGGTGGCCGCGGAGGAGAGCGCGGAGGCGGCTTGGGCCTGCCTGGAGAAGGCGATGGGCAAGCATGGCCCGCCGGCGATGTTCTTGTCCGACAACTCGTTGGCGTTCAACGGATCGCGGCGCGGAGCGATCGTGCTGGTGGAGCGGAATCTGCGCACCCTGGGGGTCGCGGTGGTGGCATCGACCGCGCACCATCCGCAGACCTGCGGCAAGGCAGAGCGTGAGCATCAGACGCTGGGCCGTTGGCTGAGGGCGCAACCGCCGGCGGACGACGTCGAGGAACTGGAACGGCTGTTGGAGGTGTATGAGGAGATCTACAACGTTCAGCGACCGCACCAGGCGCTCGGTGACGGCCTGCAGACCCCCGCCGAGGCCTACGCCGCCACGGCCAAGGCGGTGCCCGCCGGTGCACCATTGCCGGTCAAGCCGCGGATCACCCGGATCAAGGTCTCAGCCCATGGTGAGGTCTCCGCCGGCGCCGACGTGCGGATCCAGGTCGGTCGGGGCTGGGAAGGAGTGACCTTGACCGTAATCCGTGACGGCAACAGCGTCGCTCTCTTCGACGGCAACCAGTTGGTCGAGAACCGGATCATCGACCCGACCCGCCGCTATCAGCCCAGCGGCCGAAAGCCGCCCGGCGGGGGACGACGTCTGCCCCGGCACGCCGGCGCACAACATGCCGACCCGCCGCAGGAAGGCGGTGTCAAGATGGAGCGCCCGCAGCGCAGCGAGGACGAACGACCTTGACGCCAACGCCCGAAGGCGGACGATGACGGGCAAGTGCGCCGGTGGGCTACTGTCAGCGATGAGCTGACACATGGTGTCCGGGGTGTCCCGCCACATGGCAGTCGCCATAGCCGCCGATTCGTATGACGTCCCGCGAGGTGGGAGACTGGGGCGGTCATGTCTGAACCCATCAAGACACTTCCCCTGGTCTTCGACGAGCCGCGCGGCCGCGGCAAGCCGCCGCGCCACCTCGCCGACCTGACCGCCGAGGAGCGCAAGGCGCTGGCCGTCGAGCTCGGGCTCCCGGGGTTCCGGGCCAAGCAGCTGTCCACCCACTACTTCTCCCGCCTCGTCGACGACGCCGCCGAGATGACCGACCTCCCGGCCGCCCAGCGCGAGGAGCTGGTCGACGCGCTGCTCCCGACGCTGATGACGCCGCTGCGCACGATGGAGGCCGACAAGGGGACCACGCGCAAGACGCTGTGGAAGCTGTTCGACGGGGCGCTGGTGGAGTCGGTGCTGATGCGCTACCCGGACCGGGCGACCATGTGCGTGTCGTCGCAGGCCGGTTGCGGGATGGCGTGCCCGTTCTGCGCCACCGGTCAGGGTGGGCTGCAACGCAACATGTCGACCGCCGAGATCGTCGAGCAGGTCGTGGCCGGTGCCCGGGCGCTGGCCCGCGGCGAGGTGCCCGGTGGCCCGGGACGCGTCTCGAACGTGGTGTTCATGGGAATGGGCGAGCCGATGGCGAACTACAAGGCGGTGATCGGCGCGGTGCGGCGGTTCACCGATCCCACACCGAACGGCCTCGGCATGTCCGCGCGCGGGATCACCGTCTCGACGGTCGGTCTGGTGCCGCGGATCAACCAGCTCGCGGGGGAGGGGATCCCGGTCACGCTGGCGCTGTCGCTGCACGCACCCGACGACGAGCTGCGCAACGAGCTGGTGCCGATCAACACCCGCTGGTCGGTGCATGAGGCGGTCGAGGCGGCCTGGAACTACGCGCGGGTGACCAAGCGGCGGGTCTCGATCGAGTACGCCATGATGCGCGACATCAACGACCAGGCGTGGCGGGCCGACCTGCTGGCAGACGTACTCAACTCCTACGGCGACTGGGGATGGGTGCACGTGAACCTGATCCCCCTGAACCCGACGCCGGGTTCGAAGTGGACCGCGTCGCGGCGCGAGGACGAGCGGGAGTTCGTGCGGCGGCTCGAGGCGAAGGGGATCCCGACGACGGTGCGGGACACGCGTGGACAGGAGATCGACGGCGCCTGCGGGCAGCTCGCGGCTGTCGAAGCGTGAGCGGGCGCGGGTGCCCCGGGTCCTACGACGCCGAGGCCGGGGTGTACGACGAGTCACGGGGCGGTCGCGACCGGGCCCGGGCGGCGGCAGCGGCGGTGCTCGCGCTGGTCCCGGCCGGCGGCACCGCGCTCGATGTGGCGGGCGGCACAGGCATCGTCTCGGCGGAGCTGGCGGACGCGGGCTTCGAGGTCGTGGTGGCGGACCTGTCGCTCGGGATGCTGTCGGTGGCGGCTACCCGGCTGCCGGGCCGCACGATCGCCGCGGCGGCCGAGCGGCTACCGGTCCGCGACGCCTGCGTCGACGTGGTCACCACCATCTGGCTGCTGCACCTGGTGCCGATCGCGGTGGCGGACACGGTGATCGCCGAGGCCGCCCGGGTGCTGCGGCCGGGTGGCC
>DASSOK010000010.1:0-11909 GCA_035700665.1 Marmoricola sp. | reverse complement strand
GAGCGGACGAAGGACAGCGCGATGAAGTCGACGGTGAGGTGGAGCGCCCAGCGGAGGTCCTCGACGTCCTTCTCGCTCAGGGCCGGGACGCTGACCGCGACGCCCGGCAGGTTGATGCCCTTGTGGTCGCTGACCCGGCCGCCCACGACGACGCGGGTCTCCACCTCGGTGCCGTCGACACGGGTCACCTCGAGCCGGACCTTGCCGTCGTCGATGAGGATGGCGTCGCCGGCCGCGACGTCACCGGGGAGCCCGTCGTACGTCGTCGGGGCCAGCGTCGCGGTCCCGCGGATGTCACGGGTGGTGATGGTGAACTCCGCACCGGCCTCGAGGTCGGCGTAGCCGTCCTCGAACCAGCCCAGCCGGATCTTCGGTCCCTGCAGGTCGGCGAAGATGCCCACGCCGTGGCCGGTCTCGTCGGCCGCCTCGCGGACCCGGCGGTAGACCTCCTCGTGCTCGGCGTGCGTCCCGTGGCTGAGGTTCAGCCGGGCGACATCCATGCCGGCGTGGACCAGTGCCGTGATCTGCGCCTTGCTCGACGTCGCCGGGCCCAGCGTGCAGACGATCTTTGCTCTACGCACACATCGACACTATCGGCTCACGACTCGAGCCTTCCAACCCTCACACGGTGACGGGGCGCTCCGTCGGCGGGATCGGCGCCGGAAGCGTCGTGGCACCGGTGAGGAAGGTGTCCACCGCTGCTGCGGCGGCACGGCCCTCGGCGATCGCCCACACGATGAGCGACTGGCCGCGGCCCGCGTCCCCGGCGACGAAGACGCCCGGCACGGTGGTCTGGTAGCCCTGGTCACGCGCCACGTTGCCGCGCTCATCGAGCTCCACGCCGAGCTGCTCGAGCAGGCCCTCGCGCTCGGGACCGACGAACCCCATGGCCAGCAGCACCAGCTCGGCGGGGATCTCGCGCTCGGTCCCCCCGATCGGCTGGAACTTCGCGTCCACCTCGACGAGGCGCAGTGCGGCGACGTTGCCGGAGTCGTCGCCCACGAACTCCTGGGTGGACACCGCGTAGACCCGGTCGCCGCCCTCCTCGTGGGCCGAGGACACCCGGAACGTCATCGGGTACGTCGGCCACGGCTGCCCCGCCGGCCGCTGGTCGCCCGGCCGGGGCATGATCTCCAGCTGCGTTACGGACGCGGCACCCTGCCGGATGGCGGTCCCCAGGCAATCGGCGCCGGTGTCGCCGCCCCCGATGATGACGACGTTCTTGCCGTCGGCACGGATCTGGCCCTCGACCTCCTCGCCGAGGGAGGCCCGGTTGGACTGCGGGAGGAACTCCATCGCCTGGTGGATGCCGTTCAGCTCGCGGCCAGGGACCGGCAGGTCACGCGCGATGGTCGAGCCGGTCGCGATCACCACGGCGTCGTAGCGGTCGCGCAGCTGCTGGCCGGTGAGCTCCTGGCCGACGTCGACGCCTGCGCGGAAGATGGTGCCCTCACGGCGCATCTGGTCCAGCCGACGGTCGAGGACCTTCTTCTCCATCTTGAACTCGGGGATGCCGTAGCGGAGCAGGCCGCCGACCTTGTCGGCACGCTCGTAGACCGCCACCGTGTGTCCCTGTCGGGTCAGCTGCTGTGCCGTCGCCAGGCCGGCCGGGCCGGAGCCGATCACCGCGACGGTCTTGCCGGTGAGCCACTCCGGAGGCTGCGGACGCACGTTGCGCGACTCGAAGGCGCGCTCGATGATCGAGACCTCGACGTTCTTGATCGTCACCGGGTCCTGGTTGATGCCGAGCACGCACGCCGTCTCGCAGGGAGCCGGGCACAGCCGCCCGGTGAACTCGGGGAAGTTGTTGGTCGCGTGCAGTCGCTCGATCGCGGCGTCCCAGTCGTCGCGGTACACCAGGTCGTTCCACTCCGGGATGATGTTGCCCAGCGGGCAGCCCTGGTGGCAGAACGGGATGCCGCAGTCCATGCACCGCGACGCCTGGGTCCGGATGATCGGCAGCAGCGCGCGGGCCGGGTCACCCCCCGGGTAGACCTCGTTCCAGTCGTTGACGCGCTCGTCCACCGGGCGGCGGTCCGCCACCTCGCGGCCGTGCTTGAGGAATCCCTTCGGGTCAGCCATGGAGCGCCTCCATCATCGCCTTGGCGGTGTCGTTCTCGTCCAGCCCGTCGGCCTCCGCCTTCGCCTTGGCCTGCAGCACGATCCGGTAGTCGCGCGGCATCACCTCGGTGAAGCGGGCCACCGCTGTCGGCCAGTCGCGCAGGAGCTGCTCAGCACGCGCCGAGCCGGTCTCCTCGGCGTGCCGGCGCACCAGCTCCTCCAGACGGGCACGGTGGTCGTCCGGCACGGGCGTCAGCTCGACGAGCTCGCGGTTGACCCGGCGCTCGTCGAGGTCCAGCACGTAGGCGGTGCCGCCACTCATGCCGGCCGCGAAGTTGCGGCCGGTGGGGCCGAGCACGACCACGGTGCCACCGGTCATGTACTCGCAGCCGTGGTCCCCCACGCCTTCGACGACCGCAGTGGCACCCGAGTTGCGCACGCAGAAGCGCTCGCCCACCTGGCCGCGCAGGAAGAGCTCGCCGGCCGTGGCGCCGTAGCCGATGACGTTGCCCGCGATGATCTGCTCCGTCGCGTCGAACGTCGCCGTGCGGTGCGGCCGCACCACGACCCTCCCGCCGGACAGGCCCTTGCCGACGTAGTCGTTGGCGTCGCCCTCGAGCCGCAGCGTGATGCCCCGCGGCAGGAAGGCACCGAAGGACTGGCCGGCCGACCCGGTGAAGGTCAGGTCGACGGTGCCGTCGGGCAGGCCCTCGCCGCGGTACCGCTTGGTCACCTCGTGGCCGAGGATGGTGCCGACGGTGCGGTTGACGTTGCGGACCTCCAGCTGGGCGCGCACCGGCTCTCCGCTCTCCAGTGCCGGTGCACACAGCTCGACGAGCTGGTTGTCCAGCGCCTTGTCCAGGCCGTGGTCCTGGCCGGTCGTGTTGCGCAGCGAGGCGCTCTCGGCCAGGGCCGGCACGTGGAAGATCGGCGCGATGTCGAGGCCGGCTGCCTTCCAGTGGTTCACCGCACGGTCTGCGTCCAGCACCTCGGCATGCCCGATCGCCTCGTCCAGCGAGCGGAAGCCGAGCTCGGCGAGCAGCTCGCGGACCTCCTCGGCGATGTACTCGAAGAAGGTCACGACGAACTCCGGCTTGCCGGAGAACCGCTCACGCAGCACCGGGTTCTGCGTCGCCACGCCGACCGGGCAGGTGTCCAGGTGGCAGACGCGCATCATGATGCAGCCGCTGACCACGAGCGGCGCAGTGGCGAAGCCGTACTCCTCGGCTCCCAGCAGCGCCGCCACGAGCACGTCGCGACCGGTCTTGAGCTGGCCGTCGGCCTGCACCACGATCCGGTCCCGCAGTCCGTTGAGCAGGAGGGTCTGCTGGGTCTCGGCCAGGCCGAGCTCCCAGGGTCCGCCCGCGTGCTTGAGCGACGTCAGCGGCGAGGCGCCGGTGCCGCCGTCGTGCCCGGAGATGAGTACGACGTCCGCGTGTGCCTTGGAGACTCCGGCTGCGACAGTCCCCACGCCGACCTCGGCGACGAGCTTGACGTGCACCCGCGCCTCGGGATTGGCGTTCTTGAGGTCGTGGATCAGCTGCGCCAGGTCCTCGATCGAGTAGATGTCGTGGTGCGGCGGCGGACTGATCAGCCCGACCCCCGGCGTGCTGTGCCGGGTCTTCGCCACCCACGGGTAGACCTTGTTGCCGGGCAGCTGGCCGCCCTCGCCCGGCTTGGCGCCCTGAGCCATCTTGATCTGGATGTCGTCGGCGTTGGTGAGGTACTCCGACGTCACCCCGAACCGGCCCGAGGCGACCTGCTTGATCGCCGACCGCCGCTCGGGGTCGTAGAGGCGGTCGGGGTCCTCGCCCCCCTCGCCGGTGTTGGACTTGGCACCCAGCCGATTCATCGCGATCGCGAGCGTCTCGTGGGCCTCCTTCGAGATCGACCCGTAGGACATCGCCCCGGTGGAGAACCTCCGGACGATCGCCGAGACCGGCTCGACCTCGTCGATCGGGACCGGCTCGCGGCCGGTCTCCCCGGAGTCCTTGAAGCGGAACAGCCCGCGCAGCGTCATCAGCTTCTCGGCCTGGTCGTCGACGGCCCGGGTGTACTGCTTGAAGACGTCGTAGCGGCCCGCCCGGGTCGCGTGCTGGAGGCGGAACACCGTCTCGGGGTTGAACAGGTGCAGCTCACCCTCGCGGCGCCACTGGTACTCGCCGCCGATGGCAAGGTCGCGGTGCGCCGGCGCGATGCCGTCGACCGGATAGGCGGTGCGGTGCCGCCTGGCGACCTCCTCGGCGATCACGTCGAGCCCGACACCGCCGAGCTTGCTGGTGGTCCCGGTGAAGTACCTGTCCACCAGCTCCTGGGAGAGCCCGAGTGCCTCGAAGATCTGCGCCCCGGTGTACGACGCGACGGTGGAGACGCCCATCTTGGACATCACCTTGAGCACGCCCTTGCCGAGCGCCTTCACCAGGTTGTCGACCGCCACCTCGGGCTCGGTCTTCACGTAGAAGCCGTCGCGGGCGAGGTCCTCCACGGACTCCATCGCGAGATAGGGGTTCACCGCGGCGGCACCGAAGCCGATCAGCGTCGCCACGTGGTGCACCTCGCGGACGTCACCGGCCTCGACGACCAGGCCGACCTGGGTCCGCGTCTTCTCCCGGACCAGGTGGTGGTGCACCGCCGCCGTCATCAGGAGTGAGGGGATCGGCGCCTGGGTGGCGTCGGAGTGCCGGTCGGACAGCACGATGATCCGCGCGCCCTCCGCGATGGCTGCCGATACCTCGGCACAGATCTCGTCGAGCCGGCGGGCCAGCGCGGCGCCGCCACCCGTGACGTCGTACAGCCCGCGGGAGACGTGGGTGACGAACCCCGGCATGTCGCCCTCGCGGTTGATGTGCCGGATCTTGGCGAGCTCGTCGTTGGTGACCACCGGGAACGGCAGCACCACCTGACGGCAGCTGGCCGGAGTCGGCTCGAGCAGGTTGGCCTCGGGGCCGATGGTGCCGCTCAGGCTGGTCACCAGCTCCTCACGGATCGCGTCGAGCGGTGGGTTGGTCACTTGCGCGAACAGCTGCGCGAAGTAGTCGAACAGCAGCCGGGGCCGGTCCGACAGCACCGCCACGGGGGTGTCCGTGCCCATCGAGCCGATCGGCTCGGCGCCGGTGTTCGCCATCGGGGTGAGCAGCACGCGCTGCTCCTCCTCGGTGTAGCCGAAGATCTGCTGCCGGCGGGTGACCGAGGCGTGCGTGTGCACGATGTGCTCGAGGTCCGGCAGGTCGGCCAGCTTGATCAAGCCGGCGTGCAGCCACTCGTCGTACGGGTGCTCCTCGGCGAGGGCGGACTTGATCTCCTCGTCCTCGATGATCCGGTGCTCCTCGGTGTCGACGAGGAACATCCGGCCCGGCTGCAGCCGACCCTTCCGTACGACGGTCGCCGGGTCGAGGTCGAGCACGCCCACCTCGCTGGCCAGCACGACCAGGCCGTCGTCGGTGACCCAGTAGCGCGACGGGCGCAGGCCGTTGCGGTCGAGCACGGCGCCCACCTGCGCGCCGTCGGTGAAGACCACGCAGGCCGGCCCGTCCCACGGCTCCATCAGCGAGGCGTGGAACTCGTAGAACGCCTTGCGGCGGGCGTCCATCTCGGCGTGGTTCTCCCACGCCTCGGGGATCATCATCAGCACGGCGTGCGGGAGGCTGCGGCCGCCCATGTGCAGCAGCTCCAGCACCTCGTCGAAGGACGCCGAGTCCGACGCGCCCGGGGTGCAGACGGGGTAGAGCCGCTCGAGGTCGCCGGGGATCAGCTCGCTGGAGAGCAGCGCCTCGCGGGCCCGCATCCAGTTGCGGTTGCCCATCACCGTGTTGATCTCGCCGTTGTGCGCGATGTAGCGGAACGGGTGGCTCAGCGGCCAGCTGGGGAAGGTGTTGGTCGAGAACCGCGAGTGCACCACCGCGACCGCCGACTCGACGCGCTCGTCGAGCAGGTCTGGGAAGACCTGGTCGAGCTGGTCGGTGGTGAGCATGCCCTTGTAGGCGATGGTGCGGCTCGACAGCGTCGGGAAGTAGGCGTCGGTCTCGCGCTCGGCCCGCTTGCGCAGGCAGAAGGCGAGCCGCTCCAGGCCCATCCCGAGCACCCGGCTGCCGCTGGAGGCGACGAACAGCTGGGCGAAGGTCGGCATCACCTCGAGCGCGGTGCGGCCCAGGCTCGACGGGTCGGTCGGGACGTCACGCCAGCCGAGGACGGCCAGGCCCTCCTCCGCCGCGATCTCCTCGATGCGCTGGCGGGTCTTGGCGACCTCGTCCGGAGCGCCCGGCACGAAGGCGGTGCCGACGGCGTACGAGCCCCGCTGCGGGAGCTCGAAGCCGGCCTCCCCGCAGACCTCCCGGAAGAACCGGTCCGGGACCTGCATCAGGATGCCGGCGCCGTCACCGGAGTTGGGCTCCGCTCCCGCGGCACCGCGGTGCTCGAGGTTGCGCAGCGCCGTGAGCGCCTGGGTCACGATGTCGTGGCTGGGGACGCCTGTCAGGGTCGCGACGAACGCGACGCCGCACGCGTCCCGCTCGTTGCGAGGGTCGTAGAGGCCCTGGGCCGGCGGGAATGCCTGCATTGCACTCTCCCGTCGTCGTCTCGGCGCACGCGGGACCCGCCTCGACAGGGGCGCGACTCGGTGCAGCGGTGGAAGCATGCTGAATGCACAGGACTGCGCTGGCCCATGCGGAGGGATCAGCCTACAGCAGGTGACGCCTCGTGGTCGTCCGGTGACCGGCCCTCGACGTAGACCGTCTCCTCGCGGCTGTCCGGCCGCGGGTGCCGCCGCCCGACGACGACGAAGTACACGGCCGCGGCCACGAACAGGACGATCGAGGTCCACACGTTCAGTCGGAGCCCTAGCACGTCGTTGTACTCGACGGTGTCGATGCGGAGGTTCTCGATCCAGGCACGCCCGGCGCAGTAGGCCATCACGTAGAGCGCGAAGCAGCGTCCGAAGCCCAGCTTGAGCCGGCGGTCCAGCCAGATCACCAGCGCCATCGCACCGAGGTTCCACAGGCTCTCGTAGAGGAAGGTCGGGTGGAAGGTGTACGGCGGGTGGTCGAAGTGCTGGTCGACGTCGAAGTTCTCGGGGATGTGGGCGCTGTCGATCTTCAGGCCCCACGGTTTCCTGGTCGGCCCGCCGAAGAGCTCCTGGTTGAAGTAGTTGCCCCACCGGCCGATCGCCTGCGCCAGCAGCAGCGAGGGCGCCAGCGCGTCCATCAGCGGCCGCATCCGGATGCCGTAGTGGCGGCACGCGAACCAGGCGCCGAACACCCCGCCGGCGATGGCCCCCCAGATGCCGAGGCCGCCCTCCCACACCTTGAGCGCGTCGATCGGCGCCTTCGGGCTACCGGCCCCGAAGTAGAGGCCGTGGTCGGTGATCACGTGGTAGAGCCGGGCTCCGACCAGTCCGAACGGAACCGCGATGATGGCCACGTCGGCCACCTGGCCGTGCTGGCCGCCGCGGGCCGCCCAGCGCCGCTCACCGAGCCACACCGCCGCGATGACCCCGGCGATGATGCACAGCGCGTACGCGCGGATCGGGATCCCGAAGACGTGCCAGACCCCCTGGTCGGGACTGGGGATGAAGGCGGGGATCATCGGTCCTCCTTCAGCAGCTTCTCGATGTCGGCCGCCATCTCGGAGGGCGACGTGGCGGCGTCCCAGACCAGTGTTCCGCCACCGTCCTGGACCGCGATGACCTGCGTGCCGTGGCTGACCTCGTAGCCGCCGCTCGGGAGCTTCTGGCCCTTCTCCACGAAGATGTGGAACTCCTCGGCCACCGCGACGATGTCCTCGAGCGAGCCGGTCAGGCCGACGAAGTCGGGGTCGAACCTGTCCACGTAGTCCTTGAGGACAGCCGGGGTGTCGCGTGCCGGGTCGGTGGTGATGAACACTCCCTGCACCTTCGCGCGCTCGTCGTCGGGGAGCCGCGTCACCGCCGACGCCATGGTGCTCATCACGACCTGGCAGATGTCGGGGCAGTTGGTGTAGCCGAAGAAGACCAGCCGCAGCTCCTTGTCCTGCTGGTCGAGCCGCACCTGGGCGCCCTCGTCGCTCTCCAGCGGCTGCGCTGACGCCGGCCACGGAGGATCGACCACGGTGCCGTGGTAGCCGTCGGGGTCGGCGCCCAGCACCGCGGTGGTGCCGTTGTCATCACCCGTCGAGGAGCACCCGGCGAGCAGCACCAGCGTCAGGGCGAACAGCAGCGTGACCGCCCTACGCACGTCGTACCCCCTCGGCCAGGTCCTCGGCCAGCGCGCGCAGGGCCGCGAGGCCGGTCGAGCGGTCGGTCCCGGCGTCGAGCAGGGTGCGCACGAAGGCGGAGCCGACGATGACGCCGTCCGCGTACGACGCCACCTCGGCGGCCTGGTCTCCGTTGGAAACGCCGAGCCCGACGCCGACGGGAAGGTGGCCGCCGGACTCCAGCACGGCGGCTCGGGTCCGCTCGACGAGCGGGCCTGCGAGCGACGAGGTGGAGGTGCGGGCCCCGGTGACGCCCATGACGGCAGTCGCGTAGACGAAGCCGCGGCACTGCCGCACCGTCATCGCGAGCCGCTCGTCGGTCGAGGACGGTGCGACCAGGAAGACCTTGTCGAGGCCGTGGGTGTCGGCCGCCTCGCTCCATCCGGAGTCGGCGTCAGGGGTGATGTCGGGCGTGATCAGGCCCGCTCCCCCGGCGCTGGCGAGGTCGGCGGCGAACCGGTCGACCCCGTAGCGGTCGACCGGGTTCCAGTAGGTCATCACGAGCGTGGGCACCCCGGTGGCAGCGACGGCCTCGACCGTGCGGAGCACATCGGCGGTGCGGACACCGCCGTCGAGGGCCTGCTGGGCGGCCGCCTGGATGGTGGGGCCATCGAGGACCGGGTCGGTGTAGGGCAACCCCACCTCGATGACGTCGCAGCCGCCCTCGACCATCACGGTCATTGCCTCGACCGCACCGGGGACGTCGGGGAACCCTGCGGGCAGGTAGCCGACCAGGGCGGAGCGGCCCTCGGCCCGGGCCGTGGCGAAGGCGGCGGAGGTGCTCAGCGTGGTCACTTGGCGCCTTCCGCGATCTGGGCGTCGGTCGCCTCGGCGGGTGTGCCGTCCGGCTGCGCCTGCCCCAGCCCGAACCACTCGATCGCGGTGCCCATGTCCTTGTCGCCTCGCCCGGAGAGGTTGACCAGCAGCATTGCACCGGGCAGCTCGCGGGCCAGCTCGAGCGCCCCGGCCACGGCGTGGGCCGACTCGATCGCGCAGATGATGCCCTCGGTGCGGGCCAGCAGCGCCAGGGCGTCCATCGCCGCCTTGTCGGTCACCGGGCGGTACGACGCCCGGCCGGTGGCCGCGAGGTGCGCGTGCTGGGGCCCGACGCCTGGGTAGTCGAGCCCGGCCGAGATCGAGTGCGACTCCACGGTCTGGCCGTCCTCGTCCTGCAGCACGTAGGTGCGGGCGCCGTGCAGCACCCCCGCCTCGCCCGCCCAGATGGTGGCGGCGTGCCGGGGCGTCCCGACCCCCTCGCCACCGGCCTCGAACCCGAAGACCGCGACGTCGGGGTCGTCGAGGAACGCGGTGAACAGGCCGATGGCGTTGGAACCGCCGCCGACGCAGGCCGCTACTGCGTCCGGCAGCGTCCCGGTGAGCTCCAGGCACTGCGCGCGGGCCTCGTCGCCGATGCCGCGGCAGAAGTCCCGGACCAGCGCCGGGAACGGGTGCGGCCCGGCCGCCGTGCCGAAGCAGTAGGCGGTGTGCTCGACGCTCGCGACCCAGTCGCGGAACGCCTCGTTGATGGCGTCCTTCAGCGTGCGGGAGCCGGACCTCACCGGCACGACCTCGGCACCCAGCAGCTGCATCCTTGCCACGTTGAGCGCCTGCCGTTGCGTGTCGAGCTCGCCCATGTAGACGGTGCACTCGAGCCCGAGGTAGGCAGCGGCCGTGGCCGTCGCAACGCCGTGCTGGCCGGCGCCGGTCTCGGCGATCATCCGGGTCTTGCCCATCCTGTGGGCGAGCAGCGCCTGCCCGAGCACGTTGCGGATCTTGTGCGCGCCGGTGTGGTTGAGGTCCTCGCGCTTGAGCAGGATGCGCGCGCCGGCCTGCGCGGACAGGCGGGTGGCGTCATAGAGGGGGCTCGGCACGCCGGCGTACTCGCGCAGCATCCGCTGGAACTCGCCGGTGAACCCGTCGTCGGCCATGGCGGATCGCCAGGCCGCCTCGACCGCGTCGAGCTCGGCCACGAGGGCCTCCGGCATGAACCGGCCGCCCCAGAACTGGTCGGAGGGGCCGCCGAACCGGCCCTGCTCGTCGGGGCCCCAGGTGTTGCTGGTCATCGTCCGATCCCCCGCATCGCAGCGACGGCCACCGCCGGGTCGCCGTCCCGGACGAGCGCCTCGCCGACGAGCACGACGTCCGCGCCCTCCTCTGCGTAGCGGGCAGCGGAGTCGACACCGAGGATGCCCGACTCGGCCACCTTCACCACGTGGTCGGGGATGAGCGGCACCAGCCGGCCGAACACGCCGGGGTCGACGTCCAGGGTCCGCAGGTTGCGCGCGTTCACGCCGAGCAGCACCGGCTCGGCCGCCAGCGCCCGGTCGATCTCCGCCTCCTCGTGCACCTCGACGAGCGGGGTCAGCCCCAGCTCGCGCACCTGCTGGTGCAGGTCACGCAGCTGGGCGTCGTCGAGCGCGGCGACGATCAGCAGCACGAGGTCCGCCCCGTGGGCACGCGCCTCGAGGACCTGGTAGTCGGTGACGACGAAGTCCTTGCGCAGCAGCGGCGTCGGCACCGCCGCGCGGACCTGCTCCAGGTCGGCGAGGCTGCCGTTGAATCGACGTGCCTCGGTGAGCACCGAGATGGCGTCGGCCCCGCCCGCCGCGTAGGCACGGGCGAGCGACGCCGGGTCTGGGATCTCGGCCAGGTGCCCCTTGCTGGGCGACCGGCGCTTGACCTCGGCGATGACGCTCAGGCCGGGTTGGCGAAACGCCGGCAGCGGGTCTTGCGCCGGTGCGAGGGCGGCAGCACGCGACTCGAGCTCGGACCGCGGGGTGACCCGCCGACGCTCCTCCAGGTCCTCACGAACGCCGACGACGATGTCGTCGAGCACGGACATCAGCTCGCGCCGTACCCCATCTTGGACATGGTCAGCCCCGCCACCAGCCCGATCGGTGTCAGCGCCACGCCGACCCAGAAGACCGCCATGGAGCCGATCATCAGGCCGATGCCGCCGACCACGAAGCTTGCCAGGATGAGCAGCACAGCGGTCCACGCAGCAGGGGTGTTGCCGTGGTTAGCGGACATGGGGGCAGCTCCTCGCTCGTCCATGGGAGTGGGCGTGAGCATTCTAGGGGGCCGGGCGCGAGCCCGGGTCCGTCGGGTCTCGCCCCTCGTCGAGCGCCGTCCAGGCGGCTCGGGGGTCGTCGGGGTCGACGACGTCGGGAGTACGACGCGCCCCCGGCGCGTCGTACCGGGATCCCATCGCCGGCCACCCGGGCGCCAGCCGCCACGCGAGCGTGATGGCGAGCACGGAGAGGACGGCGCCGACCACGGACAGGATGTACCAGATGGTGGGCCCGACGGGGACGTCGCCCGAGCCGGCCAGCTGCTCGCGCAGCCGGTCGGGCAGCTGCAGTGGCGCCGCGACCGTGCAGGCCACCACGCCGAGCGCGGCCAGGACGCCGATGCCTGCCACGAACCGGCGGCTCCGCCCGCGGGTCACCAGGAGGGCCCCCCACGACGCCAGCACCACCAGTGCCAGCGCGAGGGCGAGCGGCATGTCCGCGCTGGTCTCGGGCTCGCGGACCCCCGGCACCAGCTTGTGGTCCACCGCCGCGTGGAACCACGGCCTGGCGGCCGCGATCGCGGTCAGGCCGCTCGTCGACAGGCCGGCCACC
>DASSOK010000009.1:0-4423 GCA_035700665.1 Marmoricola sp. | reverse complement strand
GATCTTCGGGATCGAGAACGAGTACGGCGTCACCTGCACGTTCCGCGGGCAGCGACGCCTCTCGCCGGACGAGGTTGCGCGCTACCTGTTCCGCAAGGTGGTCTCCTGGGGCCGCAGCAGCAACGTCTTCCTGCGCAACGGGGCCCGGCTCTACCTCGACGTGGGCAGCCACCCGGAGTACGCCACCCCCGAGTGCGACGACATCGTCGACCTGGTCGCCCACGACAAGGCCGGCGAGCGGGTGCTCGAGGGGCTGCTGGTCGACGCGGAGCATCGGCTGCACGACGAGGGCATCGCCGGCGACATCTACCTGTTCAAGAACAACACCGACTCGGCCGGAAACTCCTACGGCTGCCACGAGAACTACCTGGTCGGCCGGCACGGCGAGTTCGCCCGGCTGGCCGACGTGCTGATTCCGTTCCTGGTGACCCGGCAGATCATCGTCGGCGCCGGCAAGGTGACGCAGACTCCACGCGGAGCGATGTACTCGATCAGCCAGCGCGCCGAGCACATCTGGGAGGGCGTCTCCAGCGCGACGACGCGCAGCCGGCCGATCATCAACACCCGCGACGAGCCGCACGCCGACGCCGAGCGCTACCGGCGCCTGCACGTGATCGTCGGCGACTCGAACATGAGCGAGACCACCACGATGCTCAAGGTCGCCTCCTGCGACCTGGTCCTGCGGATGATCGAGGAGGGCGTCGTGATGCGGGACCTGACCATGGAGAACCCGATCCGGGCGATCCGGGAGATCTCGCACGACATGACCGGCCGGCGCAAGGTGCGCCTGGCCAACGGCCGGGAGGCCAGCGCGCTCGACATCCAGCAGGAGTACCTCAGCCGGGCCCGCGACTTCGTGGACCGCCGCGGCCTCGCCACACCGCTGATCGAGCGGACGCTCGACCTGTGGGAGCGCGGTCTCAAGGCGGTGGAGTCCGACGACCTCAGCCTGGTCGAGCGGGAGATCGACTGGGTGATCAAGTGGAAGCTGATCGAGCGCTACCGCGCCCAGCACGGGTTGCCGCTCAGCCACCCGCGCGTCGCCCAGCTCGACCTCGCCTACCACGACATTCACCGCGGGCGAGGCCTCTACTACCTCCTCGAGCGCCGTGGCGCGGTCGCCCGGGCCACCGACGACCTGCGGATCTTCGAGGCGAAGAGCGTCCCGCCGCAGACCACCCGCGCCCGGCTTCGCGGCGAGTTCATCAAGCGCGCCCAGGAGCGGCGCCGCGACTTCACCGTCGACTGGGTGCACCTCAAGCTCAACGACCAGGCGCAGCGCACCGTCCTGTGCAAGGACCCCTTCCGGGCCGAGGACGAGCGGGTGCACAAGCTCATCGAGGGCATGTGACCTGAGCGGCTCTCAGGAACGCCGGTTATGGTTGCCCGCGGACCTGGCCCGCCGTACGCCGGCCGGGCGCCCCCATGCTCCGCATCTGTCCCCTGCAACCGAGGTGAACCCGTGCGTCGTCGTCTCGCGGCCCTGGCCGTCCTTCCCCTGCTGCTCACCGCCGCCGCGTGCGGTGGGGCAGACGACTCGACCGGGCAGGCCGGCGACTCGCCGAGCGCGTCGAGCAGCACCGGCTCCGACGAGACCGGCGGGGACAGCGCCGACTCCGGCGACGCAGGGTCGGTCGACGGCGTCGAGGTCTCCGGACCGGTCGGCGAGGAGCCCCAGGTCACGATCGACGCCCCGTTGGAGATCGACGGATCCACGACCGAGGTGGTCACCAGCGGCGACGGCAGCCCCGTCGTCGAGGGCAACCAGGCGCTGATCAGCTTCTCGCTCTACAACGGCCGCACCGGCGAGCAGGTGTTCAGCACTTGGAAGCAGGGCGCGCCCTACCACCTGCAGACCGTCAGCGACGACCAGTTCTTCCCGGTCGTCATCGACGCCATCATCGACCAGCCCGCGGACAGCCGGGTCGTCGTGGCCGCCTCACCGGAGGACGCGTTCGGCTCGCGGGGCAACCCGCAGATGGGCATCGAGAAGGACGACCCGGTGGTCTTCGTGGTCGACATCGCCTCGGTCGAGCCCACCGACGTACTCGACGGCCCGCAGGGGACGCCGGTCAAGCCGCCGGCCGACGCGCCGACCGTGGTCGAGAAGGACGGTAAGGTCACCAAGCTCGACTTCTCCTCGGCCGCGAAGAAGCCGCCGAAGAAGCTGCAGGTGATCCCGCTGATCAAGGGCGACGGCCCCGAGGTCACCGACGACAGCCTGGTGACGTTCAACTACCTGGGCCAGGTCTACGGCACGGACAAGGTCTTCGACGAGTCCTACAGCCGCGAGCCGGTCACCTTCCCGCTGGGCGTCGGCGGCCTGATCAAGGGCTGGGACGAGGGCCTGGTCGGGTTGACCCGCGGCAGCCGGGTCCTGGTCATCGCGCCGCCGGAGTACGGTTACGGCTCGGCCGGCAACCCGCAGGCCGGGATCAAGGGCACCGACACCCTGGCCTTCGTCGTCGACATCCTCGGGGTGGACCAGCCGTCCTGACGCCGCCCGAGGAAGGGCTCGAGGAAGGGGGAGCGCCGTGGCAGCGCGCAAGAGCGAGCGTCTGCTGAACCTGCTGATCACGCTGCTCGTCTCGCGCAGCTACGTCACCAAGGACCGGATCCGCTCCGTGGTGCAGCAGTACCGCGAGGCCGGTGACGAGGCCTTCGAGAAGATGTTCGAGCGGGACAAGGAGGAGCTGCGCTCGCTGGGCATCCCGATCGAGGTCGGCACGCTGGACCGGGCCTTCGAGGACGAGCCCGGCTACCGGGTGGTGCGCTCCGCCTTCGAGCTGCCCGACGTCGCCCTCGAGGCCGACGAGGCCGCTGTGGTGGGGCTGGCCGCGCGGGTGTGGCAGCATGCCGGGCTCGCGGCCGCCACCTCCGATGCGGTGGTCAAGCTCAAGGCCGCCGGGGTGAGCGTGGACCGTGAGGCGCTCGACCTGGTCCAGCCGCAGATCACCGCCGAAGAACCGGCGTTCGAGCCGTTCTGGGACGCGGTGCGCACGCGCACCCCGCTCGCGTTCGGCTACCGGTCGCCGGGTTCTGCCGAGGTCCGCGAGCGGCACCTGCAGCCGTGGGGCGTGGTGTCGGTGCGGGGACGGTGGTACGCCGTCGGCCACGACACCGACCGGGACGCGCCCCGGATGTTCCGGCTCTCCCGCGTGCACGGCGAGGTGCGCACGGCGGGCGCTCCTGGGGGGTACGTCGTCCCCGCGGGGACCGACCTGCGCGCGCTCACCGAGTCCCTGGCACCCCCGCCGCCCGAGCACCACGCCGTGCTGCGTGTCCGCGCCGGAACGGCGCTGGGTCTGCGGCGCACCGCGCGGCGCTCCTCGCCCTGGCCGGGCCGGCCGGGCTGGGACCGGGTCGAGATCGACTACGGGCGGACGGACGCGTTCGTGGAGGAGCTGCTCGGCTACGGCGACGCCGTCGTGGTCGCCGAGCCCGACGACCTGCACGATGCCGTGATCGCCCGGCTGCGCGCGGTCGCGGCCGGGACCCACGACCCGCCGGGGGCCACGTCCTCGAGCAGCCGGCAGGGGAGTGCCCAGGAGAGTGCCCAGGAGAGTGCCCCGGGGAGTGCCCCGGGGAGTGCCCAGTGGGGTGCCTCGTGACCGCGTCGCCACGCTCGGCAGGGGGCGGCGCGCGTGGGCAGGTCGCGCGGCTGCTGGCGCTGGTGCCCTACATCCAGGCCCGCGACGAGGTGCCGGTCGAGCAGGCCGCCGCCGACTTCGGGGTACGCCCGCAACAGATCGTCAAGGACCTCAACGTGCTGTGGTTCTGCGGCCTGCCCGGGCTCGGCATGGGCGACCTGATCGACGTGGACATGGACGCCCTGGAGGGCGAGGGCGTGATCCGGGTCTCCAACGCCGACTACCTGTCGCGGCCACTGCGGTTGGGCAGCTCCGAGGCGTCCGCGCTCATCGTCGCGCTGCGCACGCTCCGCGAGGGCGGCGACGAGTCGGTGCGCCCGGTCGTGGACCGGGTGCTGGGCAAGCTGGAGGTGGCTGCGGGAGAGGCGGCCGCGCTGGCCGCCCAGGTGGAGGTGCAGCTGTCCCCGGACCAGACCGAGCTGGGCCGGCTGCGCAAGGAGCTGGAGCAGGCGGCCGAGCAGCGCCGCGCCGTGCGCATCGACTACTACGTGCCCGCCCGCGACGAGTCCACCGAGCGCACCGTGGAACCGCTGCGTGTGTTCACCGCCGAGGGGCACGCCTACCTGGACGCGTGGTGCCGGCTGGCCGAGGACCAGCGGCTGTTCCGGCTGGACCGGATCAACCGGGCCAAGGTGCTCGACGAGACGTTCCAGCAGCACCGGGAGCTGCGCCCCCGCAATCTGGCCGACGGGCTGTTCCAGCCCTCACCCGACGACCTGTTGGTGACCCTGCTGCTCGATCCCGGCGCCCGGTGG
This sequence comes from Marmoricola sp., assembly GCA_035700665.1. Lineage (GTDB taxonomy): Bacteria > Actinomycetota > Actinomycetes > Propionibacteriales > Nocardioidaceae > Marmoricola. Next base: position 18 of record DASSOK010000009.1, on the reverse strand, counting down.
GTGGCGGAGTACTACCCG
>DASSOK010000008.1:0-3488 GCA_035700665.1 Marmoricola sp. | reverse complement strand
ATCGGACCGGAGCCGACACGGCTGCCCCGGATCGCGTTCTGTCCACCGGCCACGCTGATGACTCCTGTCAGGTCTGGTTCAGCTGCCGCTCTTCAGCAGCAAGCCCAAGGCGATGATGCAAGCGAACCAGATCACGCCGGCACCGATCGTGATCCGGTCGAGGTTGCGCTCGGCGACGGAAGAGCCTCCGAGGCCGCTGGAAACGCCGCCTCCGAACATGTCCGAGAGCCCGCCGCCCCGGCCCTTGTGGAGCAGGATCAGCAGGATGAGCAGCAGGCTGGTCAGCATGAGCAGCACAGTCAAGGTGATAACCACGGTGGGACAGCCTAACTCACGAGGGGACGGTCACAGGACGGGCATGTCGTAAAACCGGCAGATGCCGCCGAACTCGTCGGCCTGCAGACTCGCGCCGCCGACCAGGCAGCCGTCGACGTCGGGCTGGGCCATGATCCCGGCGACGTTGGCCGCCTTGACCGAGCCGCCGTAGAGGAGGCGTACGGCGTTGCCGGCCTCGACGTCCACGTTCTCGCGCACCCACGACCGGATCGCCGCGCATACCTCCTGCGCGTCCTCGGGCGTGGCCACCTCGCCGGTGCCGATCGCCCAGATCGGCTCGTAGGCGATGACCGCGCCGGCGATGCGCTCGGCGTCCAGTCCGGCCAGCGAGCCGGCCAGCTGGTCCACGCAGTGCTCGACCTGCCCTCCCGACTGGCGGATCTCGTGGTGCTCCCCCACGCACACGATCGGGACCATCCCGGCGTCGCAGGCCTTGACCGCCTTGCCGGCGACGAGGGCGTCGGTCTCGCCATGCTCCTGGCGCCGCTCGGAGTGCCCGACGACCACGTAGGAGCAGCCGAGCTTGGCCAGCATGGCCGCGGAGACGTCGCCGGTGTGCGCGCCGTTGTCGTGCACCGAGACGTCCTGCGCGCCGTACTTGACCTTGAGCCGGTCGCCGTCGACCAGCGTCTGCACGCTGCGCAGGTCGGTGAACGGCGGGAGCACCACCACCTCGACCTTGCCGTAGTCGTGCTTCTTGTCCGACAGCGTCCAGGCCAGCTTCTGCACCAGGACTACTGCCTCCTGGTGGTTGAGGTTCATCTTCCAGTTGCCGGCCATCAGCGGCACGCGGGAGGGGGGCATCGGGTGGTCTCTTTCTCTGGTACGGGTCGGCGGGGTCAGGACAGCACGTCGATGCCGGGCAGGCGGCGTCCCTCGAGGTACTCCAGGCTGGCGCCGCCGCCGGTGGAGATGTGCCCGAAGGCACCCTCGTCGAAGCCGAGCTGGCGCACCGCGGCGGCGGAGTCGCCCCCGCCGACCACGGACAGCCCGTCCACCCGGGTCAACGCCTCGGCCACCGCGCGGGTTCCGGAGGCGAACTCGGGGAACTCGAAGACCCCCATCGGCCCGTTCCAGAACACGGTGCGAGCGTCGGCGAGAGCCTTGGCGAAGGAGCGCTCGGTGTCCGGGCCGATGTCCAGCCCGATCCGGTCGGCGGGGATCGCGTCGGCGGCGACGACCGCGGCCGAGGCCGCGCGGTCGAACGTCTCCGCCACGCGCACGTCGCTGGGCAGCAGGATCTGCACGCCGGTCCGGCGGGCCCGCTCGAGGTACTCGCGGCAGGTGTCGACCTGGTCCTCCTCGAGCAGGCTGGTGCCGACCTCGTGGCCCTGGGCCTTGAGGAAGGTGAACACCATCCCGCCGCCGATGAGCAGCCGGTCCGCCTTGCCGAGCAGGTTGTCGATCACGCCGAGCTTGTCGGAGACCTTGGACCCGCCCAGCACCACGGCGTACGGGCGGTCGGGGTCCTCGGTGAGCCGGCGAAGCACGTCGATCTCCGCGGCGACCAGGTCACCCATCGCGTGCGGCAGCCGCTGCGCCACGTCGTACACCGACGCCTGCTTGCGGTGCACCACCCCGAACCCGTCGCTGACGAACACGTCGGCGAGCTCCGCGAGCCGGTCGGCGAACGCGCCACGCTCGGCGTCGTCCTTGCTGGTCTCGCCCGGGTTGAAGCGGACGTTCTCCAGGACCGCGACCTGCCCGTCGGCGAGACCGTCCACCACAGCGCGGGCGCGCTCCCCGACGGTGTCCTCGGCGAACGCCACGTCGGCGGGGAGCAGCTCGCCGAGGCGGGCGGCCACCGGAGCCAGGGAGTACGCCGGGTCCGGCTCGCCCTTGGGCCGACCGAGATGGGCCACGACCACGACCCGGGCCCCGGCCTCGGCCAGCCGCCGGATCGTCGGAACGCTGGCGCGCACCCGGCCGTCGTCGGTGATCCGCCCCTCCTCCACCGGGACGTTCAGGTCGGAGCGGACCAGCACCCGGCGACCGCGCAGGTCGCCCAGATCGTCGAGCCGGGGCTGCCGGGACCGTTCGCTGGTCGGGGACTGCTCGGGCTGCGTGTCGGGCGTGCTCGATGCCATGCCGGTGCGGCGCCTCAGAGGCTCTCGCCGACGTAGCTGATCAGGTCAGCCAGCCGGTTGGAGTAGCCCCACTCGTTGTCGTACCAGCCGACGGTCTTGACCTGGTTCCCGATCACCTTGGTCAGGCCGGCGTCGAAGATGCACGACGCAGGGTCGGTGACGATGTCGGAGGACACCAGCGGCGCCTCGGTGTAGCGCAGGTAGCCCTTCAGCGGGCCCTCGGCCGCGGCGCGCACCGCCGCATTGACCTCGTCGACCGAGGTCTCGCGACCGACCTCGACGGTCAGGTCGGTCGCCGAGCCGGTCGGCACGGGCACCCGCACGGCGTAGCCGTCGAGCTTGCCCTTGAGCTCGGGCAGCACCAGCCCGATCGCCTTGGCGGCACCGGTGGAGGTCGGCACGACGTTGATCGCCGCGGCGCGCGCCCGGCGCAGGTCCTTGTGCGGGCCGTCCTGGAGGTTCTGGTCCTGGGTGTAGGCGTGGATGGTGGTCATCAGCCCCTTGACGATGCCGAACTCGTCGTGCAGCGCCTTCGCCATCGGCGCCAGGCAGTTCGTGGTGCACGAGGCGTTGGAGATCACCGTGTGGGCGGCCGGGTCGTAGTCGGTGTGGTTGACCCCCATCACCACCGTGACGTCCTCGTTCTTCGCCGGGGCGGAGATGATCACCTTCTTGGCGCCGGCCTCGACATGCGCGGCCGCCTTGGTGGCATCGGTGAAGAAGCCGGTCGACTCGACCACCACGTCGACGCCGAGGTCCTTCCACGGCAGCTGGGCCGGGTCCTTCTCGGCGAGGATCTTCAGGGTCTGGTCGCCGACCTTGATCCCGTCGCCGGTCACCGACACCTCGGCCGGATAGCGACCGAGGATGGAGTCGTAGCGCAGCAGGTGCGCCATCGTCTCCAGGTCGCCCAGGTCGTTCGCAGCGACGATCTCGATGTCGGTCTGACCGCTGTCCGCCTGCGCCTGGACGGCCCGGAAGAAGTTGCGGCCGATGCGGCCGAAGCCGTTGATACCTACACGAACAGTCACGGTAGCCAGCTCCCAGCTTGGTGGTCGGTGTGGT
>DASSOK010000007.1:0-29590 GCA_035700665.1 Marmoricola sp. | reverse complement strand
CGTACCGCTCAGCGCTACCTGGGTCCCGCCAAGCGCCTGGGCGTGATGCCCGGTCTCACCCGGGTGGAGGTGAACCGGGTGCCGAAGGGCGTCGTCGGAATCATCTCGCCCTGGAACTACCCGTTCACCATGGCGCTCTCCGACGGTCTGCCCGCCCTGCTGGCCGGGAATGCCGTCGTCCACAAGCCGGACGCCCAGACCATGCTCTCCGCGCTGCTGGGAGCGCAGCTGCTCGAGGAGGCGGGGTTCCCCCGGGAGCTGTGGCAGATCGTCGCCGGGCCGGGCCGCGTGCTGGGCAGCGAGCTGATCCGCCGTTCGGACTACGTCTGCTTCACCGGCTCCACGGCCACCGGCCGCCTGATCGCCGAGCAGGCCGGGCAGAACCTGATCGGCTGCTCGCTGGAGCTCGGCGGCAAGAACCCGATCCTGGTGCTGCGCGACGCCGACCTCGACCGGGCCGCCGAGGGCGCCGTCCGCGCCTGCTTCTCCAGCGCCGGCCAGCTCTGCGTCTCCACCGAGCGGATGTTCGTCGCCGACCAGGTCTACGACCGGTTCAAGGAGAGGTTCGTCGCCCGCACCCTCGCAATGACCCTCTCCGCCGGCCCCGAGTGGGGCAACGACATGGGCTCTCTGATCTCGCAGGACCAGCTCGACACCGTGACGGCACACGTCGACGACGCCGTTGCGAAGGGCGCCACCGTCCTCGCCGGCGGGAAGGCCCGACCTGACCTGGGCCCCTACTACTACGAGCCCACGATCCTCGAGGGCGTCACCCCCCAGATGACCTGCTTCGGCAACGAGACCTTCGGGCCGGTGATCGCGCTCTACCGCTTTCACGACGAGGCCGACGCGATCGCCCGCGCCAACGACGGCGAGTACGGGCTGAACGGCTCGATCTACAGCCGCGACACCTCCCGGGCGCGGATCATCGCCCGGCAGATCCGGTGCGGGACCGTGAACGTCAACGAGGCGTTCGGCGCCAGCTTCGCGAGCATCGACGCCCCGATGGGCGGGATGCGGCAGTCCGGCATGGGCCGGCGTCAGGGCGCCGAGGGCATCCACCGCTACACCGAGGTGCAGTCGGTCGCCAGCCAGGCGGTGCTGCGGTTCGCGCCCCAGTGGGGCCTCTCCGACGAGCAGTACGCCAAGGTGATGACCGCCAGCCTCCGGTTGATGAACAAGCTCGGCCGCGCATGATGGAGACCTTCGACTACGACGTCATCGTCATCGGCTCCGGCTTCGGCGGGTCGGTGAGCGCGCTGCGGCTGACCGAGAAGGGCTACAAGGTCGCGGTGCTGGAGGCCGGCGCCCGGTTCGAGGACGACGACTTCGCCGCCACCTCCTTCGACCTCAAGCGCTACCTCTTCAACCCCGCGCTCGGCTGCTACGGCATCCAGCGGATCGACGCGGTCAAGGACTGCCTGATCCTGGCCGGCGCCGGCGTGGGCGGCGGCTCGCTCGTCTACGCCAACACCCTCTACGAGCCGCTCGACCCCTTCTACCGGGACGCCTCCTGGGCGCACATCACCGACTGGAAGGCCGAGCTGGCGCCGTACTACGACCAGGCCAAGCGGATGCTCGGGGTGACCACCTACCCGCACCTGACGCCGTCGGACGAGGTGATGAAGCAGGTCGCGGACGACATGGGCGTCGGCGACACCTTCCACCCCACGCCCGTCGGGGTGCTGTTCAGCCGGCCGGGACAGGCCGAGGGCGAGCGCGTGGCCGACCCCTACTTCGGCGGCAAGGGCCCCGAGCGCAAGACCTGCGTCAACGTCGGCGAGTGCATGACCGGCTGCCGGCACAACGCCAAGAACACCCTGGTGAAGAACTACCTCTACCTCGCCGAGCAGAACGGGGCCGAGGTGCACCCGCTCACCACGGTCACCCGCGTGCGCCCGCTCGAGGGCGGCGGCTACCGCGTCGACGCCCGCTGGACGAAGGCCAAGCTCTCGCGTCGTACCGCCGTGAAGACGTTCACCGCCGAGCAGGTCATCTTCGCCGCCGCGGCGCTGGGCACCCAGAAGCTGCTGCACCGGCTCAAGGCCGAGGGCGACCTGCCCCGTCTCTCCGACCGGCTCGGCGAGCTGACCCGCACCAACTCCGAGTCGATCCTCGGCGCGCTGGCGCCGGACAACTCCGTGGACTACAGCAAGGGCGTCGCGATCACGTCGTCGTGGCACCCCGACGAGGTGACCCACATCGAGCCGGTCCGCTACGGGAAGGGCTCCAACGTGATGGCCCTGATGCAGACCGTCCTCACCGACGGCGACGGCCCTGAGCCGCGGTGGAGGGCCTGGCTCAAGGAGCTGTGGGCGAAGCGGGGCGAGGTCCTGGACCTCTACGACCTGAAGCACTGGTCCGAGCGGACCGTGATCGCCCTGGTGATGCAGACGCTGGACAACTCGATCACCACCTTCCCCAAGAAGACGCCGTTCGGCTGGCGGCTGTCCTCGCGGCAGGGCCACGGCCAGCCGAACCCGACCTGGATCCCCAAGGCCAACGAGGCCGTACGACGGATGGCGGACCTCCTCGGCGGCACGCCGGGCGGCAACATCGGCGAGCCGTTCAACATGCCGCTGACGGCGCACTTCATCGGCGGCTGCACGATCGGCGACTCCGCGGAGACCGGCGTGGTGGACCCGTTCCAGCGGGTCTACGGGCACCCCGGCTTGCACATCGCCGACGGCTCGGCGATCTCGGCCAACCTGGGCGTGAACCCGTCGCTGACGATCACCGCGCAGGCGGAGCGGGCGATGGCGTTCTGGCCCAACCGGGGCGAGACCGACACCCGTCCCGACCTCGGGACCGCCTACCGCCAGGTCGAGCCGGTCGCGCCGAAGAGCCCGGTCGTTCCCGACTCCGCCCCGGCGGCGCTGCGGCTGCCGATCGTGCAGGTCTCCTGACCGGGTGGAACGGGGACGAAACGGGCCGGAAAACAAAGTCAAAAATAATCTCCGGGACCGCGTAACCCCCGTCACCCGCCCTCGTTGAGGTGTGCAGATCCGGTGCATCGCTCCCTCCCAGGCCGGATCTCGACACGGTTCACTCCACGTGGACACTTCAGGGCCCGACCTCCCTCCCTCCCTCCCCGGTCGGGCCCTGAGTCGTGTTGGCGGCACAGCCCCTAGACTCGGGCCGTGACCGACCACGACCTCGTCCTCGTCGTCGACTTCGGCGCCCAGTACGCCCAGCTGATCGCCCGACGGGTCCGTGAGGCGCGGGTCTACTCCGAGATCGTGCCGCACTCGATGCCGGTGGAGGAGATGCTGGCGAAGAAGCCGGCCGCGATCATCCTCTCCGGGGGGCCGTCCAGCGTGTACGCGGAGGGCGCACCCAACGTGGGCCCGGCGCTGTTCGAGGCGGGCGTCCCGGCCTTCGGCATGTGCTACGGCTTCCAGGCGATGGCCCAGGCGCTGGGCGGCGAGGTGGCCCGGACGGGCACCTCGGAGTTCGGCCGCACCCCGGTCCGGGTGACCGAGCCCGGCACGCTGCTGGCCGAGATCCCGGCCGAGCACCGCGTGTGGATGTCGCACGGCGACGCGGTCCGCCGTGCCCCCGAGGGCTTCACCGTCCTGGCCGAGACCGACGCGACGCCGGTGGCCGCCTTCGAGGACACCGCCCGCGGCCTGGCCGGCGTGCAGTGGCACCCCGAGGTGCTGCACACCGAGCACGGCCAGCAGGTGCTCGAGCACTTCCTGCTCCGGATCGCCGGCTGCCGGCCGACCTGGACGATGGTCAACATCGTCGACGAGCAGGTGGAGAGCATCCGCGCACAGGTCGGCGATGGCCAGGCGATCTGCGGGCTCTCCGGCGGGGTCGACTCCGCGGTGGCGGCCGCGCTCGTGCAGCGCGCCATCGGCGACCGGCTCACCTGCGTCTTCGTCGACCACGGCCTGCTCCGCAAGGGCGAGGCCGAGCAGGTCGAGCGCGACTTCGTGGCCGCGACCGGTGTCGACCTGCATGTGGTGGACGCCGAGAAGCGGTTCCTCGACGCCCTCGCCGGCGTCACCGACCCCGAGCAGAAGCGCAAGGTCATCGGCCGCGAGTTCATCCGCGTCTTCGAGGCGGCCGAGGCCGCCGTGCTCCGCAAGGCCGCGGTCGAGGAGGGCCGATCAGTCGCCTTCCTCGTCCAGGGCACGCTCTACCCCGACGTGGTCGAGTCCGGCGGCGGCGAGGGCGCGGCCAACATCAAGTCCCACCACAACGTCGGCGGACTCCCCGACGACCTCGAGTTCGAGCTCGTGGAGCCGCTGCGCACGTTGTTCAAGGACGAGGTCCGCCTGGTGGGGGAGCAGCTCGGCCTCCCCGCCGAGATCGTCTGGCGGCATCCCTTCCCCGGGCCCGGGCTGGGCATCCGGATCATCGGCGAGGTGACCCGAGAGCGCCTCGACATCCTGCGGGAGGCCGACGCCATCGCCCGCGAGGAGCTCACCCACGCCGGCCTGGACCGGGACATCTGGCAGTTCCCCGTCGTACTCCTCGCCGACGTGCGCTCCGTGGGGGTCCAGGGCGACGGCCGCACCTACGGCCACCCGGTCGTGCTGCGACCGGTCACCTCCGAGGACGCGATGACCGCCGACTGGGCGCGGCTGCCGTACGACGTGCTCGAGCGGATCTCCACCCGGATCACCAACGAGGTGCGCGAGGTGAACCGCGTCACGGTCGACATCACCTCGAAGCCGCCCGGCACCATCGAATGGGAGTAAAGCGGGCATAACGGCTCGAAACCGGACCGCCCCCGGTTACGATGAGTCGTTGCTGATTCGGGCGGTCGGCGTCGACACGGAGGGTGTCGCGCGCCCGGGTCGCCGGGATCCGCCGGACACGCGCGTGAGTGGGGGGAGCCGCATGGTCGACAGGTCCGTCGACTGGGTGCTCCGACGCGCCATCGAGAAGTCCGGCGACGGCCTGTGGATCTTCGACCCCGAGGGTCGCACGCTCTGGACCAACCAGCGAGCGGCAGAGCTGCTCGGCCGGAGCCGAGACGAGCTGGCGCGGCTGAGCGTCCTCGACGTCCTCGACGACGTCGGGCGAGAGCAGTTCCGTGCCCACCTGCGCGAGCTCCGTGAGCACGGGGTCAACCAGCGCGACGTCGAGTGCGGCTACCGGTGCCCCGACGGCCGGATCGCCCGCCTGCTGGTCGGGGAGAGCGAGATCCGCGACGACGACGGCAGCCTCGTCGGCTACGCCCACCGCCTCGTCGACAGCAGCAGCCAGAACGCCATGCTCGAGGAGATCAGCCGCGGCCGGGCCCAGCTGGCCGACGCCCAGTCGATCGCCCGCCTCGGCAGCTGGGAGATCGACTACCGCACCGACACCGCGACGTGGTCGCCCCAGATCTACGAGATCCTCGGCCTCGACCCCGAGACGACGGTGCCCAACATCGCCACGTTCTTCGCGATGCTGCACGACAGCGACCGGCCGGCGGTGGAGGAGGAGTACGCCACTGCGAAGCGCGTCCCCGGCCAGCGCGACGTGGATGCCCGCATCGTGCTCCCCGACGGCTCCACGCGGTGGGTGCGGGTCCTCGGCCGAGCCCTGGAGTGGGGGCCGGACGGGGCGCCGCTGCGGGTCGGCGGCACGGTGCAGGACATCGACGAGGCCAAGGAGACCGAGCTTCGGCTCCGCGACGCCGTGGTCCTCAACACCTTGATGCAGTTCATGGCCACTGCCGCCAACGAGGCGACCACGTTGCGCGAGGCGATGGTGACGCTGCAGGCACTGCTGCTGGCTCACGAGGACTGGTGCGCGGCGGTGGCCTACGAGGTCCGCGGCCGCCGCGAGCTGGTGCCGGTCCACGTCATCGAGGAGGACTCGCACACCGACCTCGAGCACGCGGTCGCCCTGCGGGCGCTCGAGGCGGGCGACGTGGTCTTCGAGGAGGAGGCGGTGCCGCAGAACCCGATGATCTCCTTCCCGGTGACGCTGGGGGACCGGACCCTCATCGTCGCCGTGGTCACCGCCTGCTCCCCGTTCGAGCGACAGCCGATGCTGCGCACCATGGCGCGCCAGATCAGCGCCCAGCTCGCGACCGTGGCGGCACGTGAGGCGGTCGCGCTCGAGCTCGAGGCCGCCCGCGACCACGCCATGGAGGCATCGCGGGCGAAGTCGGAGTTCGTCGCCACCATGAGCCACGAGATCCGCACCCCGCTCAACGGCGTCATCGGCCTCAACGACCTGCTGCTGCGCACGCATCTCGACGAGCACCAGCGGCGCCTGGCCGAGGGGATGCAGGGCGCCGGCCACGCGTTGCTCAAGCTGATCAACGACATCCTGGACTTCTCCAAGATCGAGGCCGGCGCCCTCGACCTCGAGCGCGTGCCCTTCAACCCGCGCGACGTCGTGGGCGACCTGCTCGGGCTGTTCCGGCCGCAGGCGACAGCGCGCGGCAACCAGCTCGCGGCCTCCTTCGACGACGCGCTTCCCGCGGTGCTCGTCGGCGACCCCGGGCGGTTCCGCCAGGTGCTGTCCAACCTCATCTCCAACGCGGTGAAGTTCACCTCCGGTGGCCGGGTCTCCCTCTCGGTCACGGCCAGCCCGACCGCCCACGGCGTGCAGCTGCGCGTCGAGGTCGCCGACACCGGGATCGGGATGACCGAGGAGCAGCTCGAGCACGTCTTCGACCCGTTCCGGCAGGCGGACGCATCGACGACGAGGGACTACGGCGGCACCGGGCTCGGCCTCACCATCGCCCGGCAGCTGGCGGCGGCGCTCGACGGCGAGCTCGGTGCGAGCAGCGGCCCCGGCGAGGGCAGCACCTTCTGGTTCACCGGCCACTTCGAGGCCAGCCGCGAGACGGCGCCGGCACCGGTCCCCTCGCCGCACCTGCAGCCTTCCGGCGCCGCCGGTCACGTCCTCGTCGTGGAGGACAACGACACCAACCAGCTCGTCGCCCTCGGCATGCTCGAGGCGCTCGGCTACACCGCGGACGTCGCCTCCGACGGTGCGGAGGGTGCAGCACGCGCTCTCACCGGCGGGTACGACGCGGTGCTGATGGACCTGCAGATGCCCGGCACCGACGGCTTCGAGGGCACCCGGCTGATCCGGGACGGCCTGCCGGCGGGCCAGCGGCTGCCGATCATCGCGCTGACCGCGTCGGCGACCGACGGCGCCCGGGAGCGGTGCCTGGCCGCCGGGATGGACGGCTTCCTCACCAAGCCGCTGAGCATCGAGCGGCTCGACGAGGAGCTGCGCGCCCACCTCGGCACGCCGACGGCCGACCGTCCGACGAGCCGGAGCCGCGTCCGCTCCGCAGTCGAGCCCGCGGGCACGGCGCGGCGGCAGCCCGCCGGCTTCGAGGCCGACCGGTTGACCGAGCTGGCCGAGATGGGCGAGGAGGCGGCGCCGCTGATCCGGCGCGCGGTCGAGAACTTCGTCCGTCGGGCGGCCGACGAGCTGACGGCGATCGGCGCGGCCGTCGAGGACGGCGACCACGAGGCCGTGCGGATGACCGCACACCGGCTCAAGGGCAGCGCGGCGAACCTCGGCCTCGTCGAGATCGCCGACCTCGCCTTCGCCCTCGAGGAGCTGGGCGGCGGCGCGACCGTCGACCGCTGTGTCGCCGCCGACCTGCTGGGCCGGCTCGGCACCGCCCTGGACGCCGGCATCGCCTCGCTCGCCCAGCACCCGGTGGTGGCGTGGTGCCGCGCCCGGTCGGCGAGCGGCGCGACCCCGGACTGATCCCGGGACGCCCCTGCCGTCGCCGCCTCAGCGGTCCTCCGGTACCTCCCGGTCGGCCAGGCAGATCGCGTCCTCCGGCACCTGGCTGCGGTTGTCCGCCGCCTCCGGGTCGTCGTCGACGCGGTCCGCGACGTCCGCCGTGCTGATGTCCGCCTCGGTCGGTGCCCCCTCGACCTCGATCGGCTTGCCCTCCGTCTGGTAGTCCCTCATCGGAGCGCCGTACCCAGCGCTCGGCAGCGCCATGCGGCACCGCCGGGCGTTTGACCGGTCCGGCACCGGGCACCGCTCGTGCCATGAGGGCACTGACCTGGCAAGGCACCCGGGACGTCCGGGTCGAGACCGTTCCGGACCCGGTGATCGAGGACCCGCGCGACGCGATCATCAGGATCACCAGCAGCGGGCTGTGCGGCTCCGACCTGCACCTCTACGAGGTGCTCGGGCCGTTCCTCACGCCGGGTGACATCCTCGGCCACGAGCCGATGGGGGTCGTGGAGGAGGTGGGCCCGGACGCCGGGGAGCTGGAGGTCGGCGACCGCGTGGTGATCCCCTTCCAGATCGCCTGCGGCAGCTGCAACATGTGCGACCAGGGCTTGCAGACCCAGTGCGAGACCACCCAGGTCCGCGCCCAGGGGATGGGCGCGGAGATCTACGGCTACACCAAGCTCTACGGCTCGGTACCCGGCGCCCAGGCGGAGTACCTGCGCGTCCCGCGCGCCGACTACAACCACGTCAAGGTGCCCGAGGGGCCCTCCGACGACCGGTTCGTCTACCTCTCCGACGTGCTGCCGACCGCGTGGCAGGCCGTCGAGTACGCCGGCCTCCCCACCGGCGGCACGCTCGTCGTCCTCGGCGCCGGCCCGATCGGCGACATGGCGGCCCGGATCGCGCTGCACCGGGGCCACCGGGTCGTCTCCGTCGACCTGGTGCCCGAGCGGCTCGCCCGGGTCCGCGCCTTCGGGGCCGAGACGGTCGACCTGCGCGACATCGACAACGGGGACCTCGGCGACCTGGTCCGCAACCTCACCGATGGCCGCGGCGCCGACGCGGTCATCGACGCGGTCGGCATGGAGGCGCACGGCGCCCCGATGACCAAGGCGCTGCACAAGATGACCCAGCTGATGCCCCGCCGGCTGGCGGAGAAGCTGATGGAGACAGCCGGGATGGACCGCCTCGCCTCCCTGCACGCGGCGATCGACATCGTCCGCCGGGGCGGCACGGTGTCGGTGATCGGCGTCTACGGGGGTGCGGCGGACCCGATGCCGATGCTGACCATGTTCGACAAGCAGCTGCAGCTGCGGATGGGCCAGGCCAACGTGCTCCGGTGGGTCGACGACATCCTGCCGCTGCTCGGTGACGACGACCCGCTCGGCGTGGACAGCTTCGCTACCCACCGGCTGCCCCTCGAGGAGGCGCCGCACGCCTACGACATCTTCCAGCACAAGCAGGACGAGTGCTGCAAGGTGCTGTTCGTGCCGTGAGCCGATGAGCCCGTCGAAGCAGGCCCCGAGGGCGCCCAGTGGAAAGCCCCGTGACTGGCCGGGTGCGGGCCAGTGGGTGCCGGACGACCCGACGCTGCCACGCCTGGACGAGGCGATCGACGCCTGCCGGGGCTGCAACCTCTACCAGGACGCCACCCAGGCCGTGATGGGCTCCGGCGCCGCGGACGCCTCCCTGCTGGTCCTCGGCGAGCAGCCCGGGGACAAGGAGGACCGCGCCGGTGAGCCCTTCGTCGGTCCGGCCGGCAGGGTGCTCGACCGGGCGCTGGCCGACGCCGGCATCGACCCGGACGACATCTACGTCACCAACGTGGTCAAGCACTTCCGCTGGGAGGGCCGGCGCGGCAGCCAGCGGCTGCACAAGTCGCCGACCCGCTGGCAGGTGGCGGCGTGCGGGCCGTGGCTGGTCGCGGAGCTCGAGGTGGTCCGGCCGACCGGCGTGGTGCTGCTGGGCGGCACGGCCGGCAAGGCGGTCTACGGCTCCTCCTTCAAGGTCGGCACCGCCCGCGGCCGGCTGCAGGACTGGCCGGTGGCGACCTTCGCCGTACGACGCCCGCCCGCGTGGGTGCTGCCGACGACGCACCCCTCGGCGGTCCTGCGCACGGAGAACAGGGACGACGCCTACGCCGGTCTGGTGGCCGACCTCGAGGTGGCCGCCGGGGCGCTGGCCCCCTGATCCGCCCCCACCCGCGCCGCAGCCCGCCCCCCAGCTGACCGGTGGCAGCTGCCTCGCACGACAGCAACGCATCCCCGCCGCGCCGACGGGGTACGAGCCAGCAAGGAGGAACCACATGCTTCTCGATCGAGTCCGTCCCGTGTTCGAACAGCCCGGGCCCTACCTGACCATCCACGCCGACGTCGGCCGCACGACCGCCGACGCCGTCGACCAGCTCGACGCCCGCTGGACCACCATCCGGCACGAGCTGGAGGACAAGGGGTACGCCGACGATCTGGTCGACGACCTCGAGCGCCGCTTCAAGGAGAACACCCACCTGGCCGGCGAGGTCCGGCGCACCATCGTGGTGGCCGGTGACGAGGTGGTGCTCGACGAGCTGCAGGCCGGGCACGCCTGGTGGCCCGAGTCGCTCGATGTCGGCGAGCTGCCGGACCTGTCCGGCTGGGTCCGGGGTGCCGAGGCGGAGCTGCCGTTCCTCCTCGTCCAGACCGACCGGGTCGGCGCAGACCTTGCCTACTATCGCGCCGTGACGGCGCCCGCGGTGGACGGCGAGTCCGTCGACGGGCAGGACTACTACATCACCAAGGTCCCCGAGGGCGGCTGGGCGCAGCAGGAGTACCAGAGCCACGTCGAGGAGAACTGGAAGCGCAACGCCGCCGACGTGGCCGACGCGGTGCGCAGTGCGGTGCGCGAGCACCGGCCACGCGTGGTCCTCGTCGCCGGCGACCCCCGCGCGATCCAGGAGCTCACCGACCAGCTGGACAACCTCCAGGTGCCGGTGGTGAAGCTGGAGTCCGGCGGCCGCGCGGAGGGCACCTCCGAGGAGGCGCTGACCGCCGAGATCCGGGGCGTCCTCGCGGAGTTCGCCGGCCACGACCAGGAGGACCTGATGGAGGCGCTCCAGGCCGCTGCGGGACGCCAACAGGGCGAGTCCGCCCAGCACCTCCCCGACGTCCTGAACGCGCTGGTCCAGGGCCAGGTCGACCGGCTCGTGCTCGACCCCGCGAAGGCGGCCGACACCTCTGTCCGGCCGGCCGACTACACCGGGCTGCCGCTGCCGCAGTCGGTCTCCGCGGAGCAGGAGCTGCCGGCCGACCGGGTGCTGCTGGCCGCCGCTGCGCTCTCCGACGCCGAGGTCACCGTGCTGCCCGCGGAGCAGTCGCCCGGCGGGATGGCGAGCGCGTTGCTGCGCTGGTCGCACAGCTGATCCGGCGCCGACACCCCACCGCCCGGGGGAAGAACCGGGGATCGGCCGCCTTCGGTCGATAGGATCTGCGCCGTTGACTCCGATCCGAAGGGCACCATGCGCCTCCTGTCCCGACTGCCCGCGCCCGTCACGGCCTTCGCCGGTGGTGTCGGCTCGGCGGTGACCCGCCGGATCCTGGCGCGCACGGGTGGCATCGACCTGACCAAGCTCGACCGGGTGCCGGACCGGCTCGCCTGGCCGCTGCTGCGCGAGGGCATCGCCCCGACGCCCCGGCTCGGCGCCGCTCGGGAGAAGGACCCGGTCCAGCGCCTGGCGTCCTTCATGGGCCTGGAGATCTGGCTCGTCACCGGCTACGCGGAGGCCCGCGAGGTGCTCGGCAACGTGCACCACTCCACCGACATCCGCCCCTACATGGGCCGGAGCGGCGACGTGGAGAGCGGCGACATCGGTGGCTTGGGGTTCACCGACCCGCCGGAGCACACCCGGCTGCGCAAGCTGCTGACCCCCGAGTTCACGATGCGGCGGCTCGCTCGGCTCAAGCCGTCCATCGACGGCATCATCGCCAGCCAGCTCGACGAGACCGCTGCTGCCGCCGCGGCGTCGGCCGACGGGGTGGTCGACCTCGCCCAGACGTTCGCGTTCCCCGTGCCGTTCCGGGTCATCTGCGACCTGCTCGGACTGCCGGCCGACCAGCGCGAGAAGTTCCGCAAGCTCGGCAGCGCCCGGTTCGACGTGTCCGCCGGCGGGGCCGGCTCGATCAGCGCGATCGGCGGGTCCCGTGAGTTCCTGCTGGCGGAGACCGCCCGGCAGCGGCACGACCCCGGGCCCGGCCTGATCGGCCAGATCATCCGCGACAACGGCGACGCCATCAACGACTTCGACCTCGGCGGGCTCGCCGACGGTGCCTTCAACGGCGGGATGGAGACCTCCGCGTCGATGCTGGCGCTCGGGACCGTCGTACTCCTGCAGAACCGGGAGCTGTGGAAGTCCCTCGCAGAGGACCCCTCGTCGGCCGAGGACATCGTCGAGGAGCTGCTCCGCCAGCTCGCCGTCGTGCAGGTCGCGTTCCCACGCTTCGCCAAGGAGGACGTCGTCGTGGGCCGGCACCGGATCCCCAAGGGCTCGGTGATGCTGGTGCACCTCCCGGCTGCGTCCCGCGACCCCCGCTCGACGCCCGGCGACACCCTGTGCCCCTCCCCGGAGTCATCGCAGCACCTCGCCTTCGGGCACGGGCTGCACCGCTGCGTCGGCGCGGAGCTGGCCCGGATGGAGCTGCGGGCCGCCTACCCCGCGCTGGCCCGCCGGTTCCCCGACCTGCGCCTGGCCGTCGAGCCGGAGGAGCTGGAGTTCCACGCCAAGTCCATCGTCTTCGGCCTCGAGGTGCTCCCGGTCCGGCTGTCCTGAGCGCGCGCCGAGGGCAGAACTGAAACAAGTTCTCCTTCCGGGCATAACCCTGTGGGCTCTGTCACGTTGTCTGCTGCAAGGCGGCATCTCGCTGCCCTGACGGAGCACCGTACGACCGAGGGAATTCGCGACATGAGCCGTTCCGGGACCCCGCACCGCGCGCACCGGACCAGGCGCGCGCTGATCGGCTTGCTCGTCGCCGGGATGGGCGTCATCCCGGCCGCCTGCGGCGGCTCGGCGCTCGACCCCGTGACCGTGCGCGCCGCCAACGAGGGCGTCGCCGGGCAGCTGGGCGGGCCGGTCGCCGGCACCGGCACGACCACGGACGGGACCACCACGACGGGCGGCACCGGCACCGACGGCACCACCACCACCGGTGGTGGCGGCGGTACGACGGGGACCGCGACGGGCGGTGGCAGCACCGGCACGACCGGCGGCAGCTCGGGAGGGGCGAGCGGGTCGCTCAAGGGCACCGGCGGCAACGCCGCGACCGGTGGGGTGAAGGCCGCCTCCTGCGCCGGTTTCAAGAACTCCACCGGCATCACCGACAAGACCATCGTGATCGGCAACTCCAGCGACATCAGCGGACCGGTGCCCGGCCTGTTCACCTCGGCGCAGCAGGCCACCAAGGCCTACGTCGCCTACTTCAACGCCACCTCCGACATCTGCGGCCGCAAGCTGGAGCTGAAGACCTTCGACAGCCGCACCGACGCCGGCGCGGACCAGCAGGCGTACCAGAAGATGTGCGAGGAGACCTTCGCGGCGGTCGGCTCGATGTCGGCGTTCGACTCCGGCGGCGCCCCGGTCGCCGAGGGCTGCGGCCTGCCCGACATCCGCTCGAGTGGTGTCACGGCAGAGCGGGCCGGGTGCTCCACCTGCTTCGGCGCCCTGGCCACGAACGCGCACCAGTTCGAGAACGCCGTCCCCGACTTCATGCTCAAGCAGTTCCCGTCGGCCAGCAAGAAGGCCGCCTTCCTCTACATCAACGCCGGGGCCGCGGCGCAGAACGCGAAGACGCAGATCGCCGTGGAGGAGAAGCGTGGGATGAACGTCATCTACTCCGCCGGCATCGACGTCTCGGAGTTCAACTACGGCCCCTACGTGCAGGCGATGAAGGACAAGGGCGTCCGCTGGGTGCAGTTCCTCGGCGCCTACCAGCAGGCGGCCCGGCTGGCCAAGACGATGCAGCAGAACGGCTTCAAGCCGGACGCCTACGTCGTCGACCCCACCGGCTACAACCCTGACTACGTCCAGCAGGCCGGCAGTGCCGGTGAGGGCACGGTCGCGTTCATCCCGATGACGCCGTTCGAGGAGGCGGGCAGCAACAAGGAGCTGCAGCTCTACATGCAGTGGCTCAACCAGGTCTCCCCGGGTGCGCAGCCCACCTTCTTCGGACTCTTCTCGTGGTCGGCGGCCCGACTCTTCGTCCAGCAGGCGACCGCCCTGGGCGGCGACCTCACCCGCGCCAACCTGATCAAGCGGTTCAAGGGCGTGAGCGACTGGACCGCCAACGGCCTGCACGCCCCCCAGCCGGTCGGCTCCAAGCAGGCCTCGCCGTGCTACCGGTTCCTGCGGCTCAAGAACGGCAAGTGGGAGCCGTTCGGTGGCACCAAGTACCTCTGCACCGGCGTGACGACGGTCGGCTGACATGGGCTCCTTCCTGTCCTTCACCTTCATCGGGCTGTTCACCGGCGCGGCCTACGCGATCGCCGCCAGCGGCCTGGTGCTCACCTACAGCACCACCCGCGTGTTCAACATCGCCCACGGTGCGTTCGGGATGGTGCTGGCGTTCGTCTACTGGGACCTCAGCCAGCGCCAGGGGATCCCGGCGTGGGTCTCGCTGGTCGTCGTACTCCTGCTGGTGGCGCCGGCCACCGGCTTCCTGGTGCAGCGGACCGTCACCAAGGGCCTGGGCCGCGCGCCGGTCGGGGTCTCCCTGGTCGTGACGGTCGGTCTGCTGGTCGGCCTCGTCGGCGTCGCGACGCAGGTGTGGCCCCCCGCCGCGCGCACCGTCCCGCCGTTCTTCGAGGGCAAGGGCTTCACCATCGGGTCGGTCACGATGACCTACCACCAGCTGCTCACCATCGTGCTGTCCGGCGTCGTGGCCGCCGCCCTCTACCTGCTGCTGAACCGCACCCGCGTCGGCACGGCCATGCGCGCCAGCGTGGACAACCCGGAGCTGCTCGAGCTCTACGGCGGGCGCCCCAACCTGGTGGCCGGCCTCGCCTGGGCGATCGGCATCGCCCTGGCCGCCCTGGGCGGCATCCTGCTCGCGCCCACCATCGGGCTGCAGTACTACGACCTCACCCTGCTGGTCATCAGCGCCTACGCCGCCGCCATGCTCGGCAAGCTCACCGACCTGCGGCTGAGCTACATCGGCGCGATGGTGCTGGGCATCCTGCAGTCCTACGCCGTGGGCTACCTGCCGTCCACGGGCACCTTCGGCGGCGTCCGGGCGGTCGTCCCGACGCTGTTCCTCTTCGCGGTCATCCTGCTGATGCCGCAGGCGCCGTTGCGGGTCGGCCAGGTCAAGGGCCTGATCTCAGCTCCCGTGCCGCGGATGTCGGTCGCGGCAGGGTGGGGCGGTGCCCTGGTCCTCGGCGTCGCGGTGTTCGCCTTCTTCACCGCAGGCAGCACCCAGCTGCTCGTCGGCACCGCTGCGACCTACGCGATCGTGATGCTCTCGATGGTGCTGCTGACCGGGTACGGCGGCCACGTGTCGCTCGCCCAGTTCACCTTCGCCGGTGTCGGCGCGCTGGTCTACGCGCGCTACGACCACCCGACGCTGTGGGGGCTCCTGGTGGCCGTGGTGGCCACGGCGATCGTCGGTGCCCTCGTGGCGCTGCCGGTGCTGCGGCTGACCGGCCTCTACCTCGCGCTGGCCACGCTGGCGTTCGCCCAGCTGATGGACAAGCTGGTCTTCCAGGACGGCTTCTCGCCCAACGACGCCGGCGTGCTCGCGGCCAAGCGGTTGTCCTTCCTGGGGCTCTCCGCCGCCGACACCGGCGTCTACACCGTCGTGATGACCATCTTCTTCGTCGCGGTCGCGCTGCTGGTGATCGCCGTACGACGCGGGCGGGTCGGCCGGATGCTGATCGCGATGCGTGACAGCCAGGCCGCCTGCGGCACCCTCGGCCTGGACCTGCGGTGGTGGCGGGTGGGCCTCTTCGCGGCCTCGGCCGGCATCGCCGGCCTGGCCGGTGCCCTGTTCGCCGGCCTGCGGCAGACCGTGGGTGCGGCGGACTTCCAGTTCTTCGCCTCCCTGCTCCTGCTGCTCGTGGCGGTCGTGTGGGGTGTGACGTCGGTGACCGGCGCGCTCATCGGCGGCGTCTTCCTCATGGAGCTGCCGGTGGTGCAGTCGACCTACCCGGCCCTGGGCGGCCTCGCCTTCGCCGTGATCGGCTTCGGAGCGGTGGCGCTCGGGCGTGACCCCAACGGCCTGGCCAACCGGCTCTTCCAGCTCGGCAACTGGCTGCGCGGACGGGTGCTCGGGATGGTGCGCAACGTTGGCGACATGGACCTCACGCCAACGCGGGCACCAGGTCCCGGACCGGAGGAGGTGCCGGCTCATGCCGTTGCTCAGCGTTGAGGACGTCGTCGTGCAGTTCGGCGGCGTGACAGCCGTCGACCACGCCTCCTTCCACGTCGGCCGGGGCAGCATCACCGCGCTCATCGGGCCCAACGGCGCCGGCAAGACCACGTGCTTCAACGTGATCAGCGGCCTGCAGAAGCCGACGTCGGGCCGGGTCCGGTTCAACGGCCGCGACGTCACCTCCTACGGAGTGCCGCGCCGGGCCAGGCTGGGCATCGGGCGCACCTTCCAGCGGCTCGAGGCCTTCGGCTCCCTCTCCGTCCGCGAGAACGTCCAGGTGGCCCTCGACATCCACGGTGGGGTCCGCGGGCTGCTCAGCGGCGGTCGCAGCGGGCGCCGGGAGGCGGACCGTCTCCTGGAGCGGGTCGGCATCGCCACCCACGCCGACGACCGCGCCGACAGCGTCCCCACCGGCACCGCCCGCCTGCTCGAGCTCGCTCGGGCGCTCGCCTGCGACCCGCGGCTGCTCCTGCTCGACGAGCCGTCCAGCGGCCTGGACGAGCAGGAGACCGAGGACTTCGGCGAGCTGCTGCGGGCGCTGGCCGCCGAGGGGCGGACGGTGCTGATGGTGGAGCACGACATGGACCTGGTGATGTCGGTCTGCGAGCACATCCACGTCCTCGACTTCGGCGCGGTCATCGCCCGGGGCACCCCGGCCGAGATCCGCCGCAGCCCGGAGGTGCAGCGCGCCTACCTCGGCTACGCCGACGACGCGGCCGACACGAGCGTGCTGCCGGCGGTCGAGCCACTGGTCGAGCAGACCACCGAGATCCCGGCGGTGGGCTGACATGGGCGTCCCGATCCTCGAGGTCATCGACCTGCACGCCGCCTACGGCCGCATCGAGGTGCTGCGCGGGGTCGACCTGCGCGTGCCCAAGGGCGCGGTGATGGCCCTGCTCGGTCCCAACGGTGCCGGTAAGTCCACGCTCATCAAGGTGCTGTCCGGCCAGATGCCCCGGACCTCCGGCGACGTGCACATGGCCGGCGTCAGCGTCGACACCACCCGTCCCGATCAGCTGGCGCGGGTCGGCCTGACCACGATCCCCGAGGGGCGCAGCGTCTTCCCGAACCTCAGCGTCCAGGAGAACCTCTCGCTGATGTCCTACGCCGGGGTTCCCTCCGCCCAGGTGCTGGAGACGGCGTACTCCTACTTCCCCCGGCTCGCCGAGCGCCGGCACCAGCTCGCCGGCACCCTTTCCGGCGGTGAGCAGCAGATGGTGGCGATGGCCAGGGCGCTCACCTCCGACCCGGCGCTGCTGCTGCTGGACGAGCTCTCCATGGGGCTGGCGCCGCTGATCGTGGACGAGCTCTACGAGACCGTGGCGCAGATCGCCTCGACCGGGGTCTCGGTCCTGGTGGTGGAGCAGTTCGCGCGCACCGCGCTGCGGATCTCCGACTACGCCGCCGTGATGTCCGGCGGGCGCATCGTCACCACGGGCGCCCCCGACGAGGTGCAGCAAGTCCTGGCCGACGTGATCCTCGGAGGTGCCGCATGATGCGCAGGGCAGTTCTCCCGCTCACCGGCCTGTTCCTGGCCCTGTCCGGAGCGGCCGGAGTGCCGGCCACCGCGATGCCGGTGCCGGCCGGCGGGCCCGGAGGGTTCGCCACCTCGGCGACGGCGACACCGATCAAGCTGGACATCTTCGAGCCGGCCATTCCGGTCCCCGCCGAGCCGCAGGGCGAGCTCAACGTCTCCTACAGCCACGTCGAGGGGACGTCCGGCCCCGCGGCCCGTTCCCGCGCCTCGGCGCTGTGGCCGGGTGACCCCGTCGGGGAGGGCTTCAAGACCATCGGCGACACCGTCGGCCTGCCCCCGCAGCTCACCGAGAACGGCTACCCGCTCCAGGTCAACGCCCAGACACCCGGCGGCCCGGAGCAGCAGAGCCAGGAGCCGCTCCCGGGCATGGTGACCCGGGCCCAGGCCGATCCGTCGTCGGCGGTGGCGCTCGCCGGCTACGGCTCGGTCACCGCGGTCGGCGCGGACGGCTCCGACGACGGCGGCAAGGGTTCGGGCGACGGCGACTCCGGCGACGGCGGTTCGTCGCCCCTGCCCGGTCTCCCGGCCCTGCCCGGGCTGCCCACGTCGTCGGGCACCGGCCTGTCCGCGCTGACCGACGGGCTCTCCGCCCTCACCGGCAGCAAGGCCACGGGCACCAGCACCCGCACCGCTGCCCCGGCGGGCAGCACCGAAGGCAGCACGGCCACGGCGGCGGAGCCGGCCGACCCGCTGGGGGCGCTCTCGGCGGTCGTGGACGCGGCCTCCACACGCAGCGTCAGCCGGACGTCGTACGCGAAGGAGACGGTGGTGACCACCGCCACCAGCGCGCTCGGCAACGTCAAGCTCCTCGGCGGCATCATCGAGCTGCGCTCGATCGTGACGCAGGCCCGCACCGAGAGCAGCCTGGACGGCTCCCGGAGCAGCTCCTCGATCCGCTACGCCGGCCTGACCATCGGCGGCACGCCGTTCCAGCTCACCAAGGACGGGGTCGAGGCGGCCGGCCAGGGCGCGCCGATCCCCGGTCTCCCGGACGACCCGGCCGACGCGCTGAAGGCGCTGGGCGTCAGCATGTCGCTGCCCAAGCCGGTCGTCACCCGCGACGGCGTGAAGAGCAGTGTCGACGTGCGCGGCATCAAGGTCGTGCTCGACACCACCGTGCTGCGCTCGAAGCTCCCCAGCCTGCCGATGGACAAGCTCACTGCGCAGTTCCCCGAGTCGGCCAAGCAGCTGACCGGCCTGCTGCTCGCCCTCAACGAGGCGCACCCGCGGATCGTCGCCTACCTCGGCAGTGCCCAGACCGAGGGCCTCAGCGTGCCGCCGGTGTCCTTCGGCGACTTCCCCGGCGGCGTCACCGGCGACGCACCCGGATCCGCCGTACCCGGGGGCGGTTCGGCCGGGTCTGTCGGCGGCACCGGCGGCTCGCTGGGCGGGGGCAGCGCACTCGCCGGCTCCCCGGTGACCGGCGGTGCTGGTGGTGCCGCCGGCGCGACCGGCTCCCCGGTCGAGGTCGCCAACGTCAACGCCGCTCCCGGCCTGCCCAAGCTCGGCACCGTGCCCGGCCTGCTGATGATGGGCGGCCTCGCGCTCGCCGGCGCTGCCGGCTGGTGGATGCGCCGCGCCGGACTCCTCGTCCTCGGGGGCGCAGCGAACTGTTCCCACGGACTCGCGTCCGGAATCCCCGACCTGCGAAAGGCCTGACCCATGACCGCGCAAACCCTCCCTCGCGTCGCCGGACGCAGCACCCAGGGCGTCGCACCGCTGCGCAAGAACGGTTTCCAGCAGCTGCACCTGGTGCTGTTCGTCGCCGGTGCGGTGCTGCTGCCGCTCGGCCTGGTCGTCATCGGGCTCGGCTGGTACGGCGTCGCACACACCCCCTACGCCTACGACCAGATGAGCTACCTGGTCTCCGGCGGCATCCTCGGCCTGGGCATCACCTTCGTCGGCGGCTTCCTCTACTTCGGCGCCTGGCTGGCCCGGGTGGCCGCTGACCAGAAGGAGGCGCAGGCCCGGCTCGGCGACACCCTGCTCGTCCTGGCCGACGCGGTGGCGCACGCCCGGTCGACCGGCCCGCAGGCGCAGGTCCCCGCGGCCGAGCGCAACCCCGGCGACATCCTCGTCGTCGCCGGCAACAGCAGCACCCTGCACCGGGCCAGCTGCGACCTGCTCATCGGCCGCGACGACGTCCGCGCCGCAGGACCGGACACCGCCGCCCACCTGGCGCCCTGCCGGCTCTGCCTGCCGCGCTGACCGTTCCACGCTCGTCGGCTGCGCGGGCGCTGAGGCGGCCGGCAACGGCGAGGCGACCGGCAACGCGAGGCGGCCGGCAACGGCGAGGCGGCCGGCAGCGGACTGCGAAAGTGGCGCAGGGGGCGCTCAGACGGCGTCCGGCGCCACACCAGCAACATTTGCAGGCCGTACGGCGACCCGGGAGTGCCGCCACCACCCGGCGACGAGGGGGCGCAGTCTGGCGTAGACCTGCCAGGCGACCAGGCCCCCGGCGACCGAGGCCATCGCGGCCCAGAAGTCGTGGTCGGCGTCCAGCGGCGGGTAGACGACCCAGTGCGTCAGGTAGATGAAGAACGACGCGGCGGCGACGCAACCGAGTGGCCGCACCAGCGTCCGGGGCACCAGCACCGCCGGGACCCACAGCAGCGCCAGCAGACCGACGATGACGACCAGCTCGCGTGAGGTGTCACCGAAGTATCCCCACGCGCAGAGTGGCACCAACGCAGTGGCGAGCAGCCGCTGCGGCAGCGTGCGGGACGCCGCGATCAGCCAGCCCAGCGGCAGGCACCACGCCGCCGTGGCGAGCTGGTAGAGCTCCATCGACGACGCCTCGAGGCCGGTCAGCGCGAAGCGCAGCACCAGCGTGCCCGCCAGCAGGGCCAGCGGGACGGCGAAAGGCCGTCGACGTTGCAGCGCATCGGCGCCGGGCAGCGCCAGCAGCATCATCACCCCCGCCGTGCCCCACACGACGACGTCGAGGAACCAGAACTGCCACTGGTCGTCCCAGCTGTCGCTGCCCACCCACTCGTTGAGCATCACCGCCGTGGACCAGTCGTACTTGCCGCTGAGGAGTGCGACCGCGCCGATCCACACCACCGTGGGCACCAGCACGTCGCGCAGCGTGGAGCCGAGCCGGGCCAGCCGCTCGGAGCGGGACGGCGCGCTCAGCGCGAACCGGGCGACGTTGAAGCCGACCAGCCCGAGCAGGACGTGGGCGCCGCCCATCAGGTCGAAGAGCTCGGTGTGGGAGCCGACGATGAGCACGATCGCGACGGCACGCAGCAGCACCGGCACCTCGAGCAGCGCCAGGCGGCGACGCGGCCGCCGGGTGAGGCCTCCGAGCTCCGCGACGGTGCGCTCGGGCCAGTCGGCAGGCAGGTTGCCGATCAGCCGCTCGAGGCGCACCGACACCTCGACGTACGACAGCGAGTCGCCCCCGAGCCCGGCGAAGCTGTCCTCCGGCCGCACCGGCCGGCCGAGCACGGCGGCGAGCACGGCGGCCACGTCGCCGTCCGCCTCCACGGCGGGACCCGCCGCGGCCAGGCGCTGCAGCCGGCCGTAGTCCGGCTTGCCGCTCGCGGTGACCGGCAGGTCGGCCAGGACGCGCACGTCGACGGCGTGCGGCGGCAGGCAGTGGTGCCGCTCCAGCAGCAGCCGCGCCCGGCGCACGCGGTGCTCGCTGCGCACGAACGCGACCAGCCGGGTCGTGGCGACCGCCCGGGCCTCGATGCCGTCGTCGGCGAGCAGCTGCTCGACGAGGTCGAGGTCCAGTCGGGTGCCGAACAGCTTCGCGAGCCGGTTGCACCGCCCGGTGATCTCGTAGAGTCCGTCGTCGTGCTGGATCGCCAGGTCGCCGGTGCGCAGCTCGTGCACAGTGCGGCCCAGGGCCAGGTCGACAGGGCCTTCGGCGTAGCCGAGCATCACGTTGGGGCCGGAGTACACCAGCTCGCCGCCCTGTTCGGCTCCGTCCTCGGGGCAGGCGACCGGGTCCAGGCGGAACTCGCCGCCCTCGATGGGGACGCCGATCGTGCCGGCGCGCTCGACCGCCAGGTGGGCAGGCAGGTAGGCCATCCGAGCGGTCGCCTCGGTCTGGCCGTACATCACGAAGAAGTCGAACCCGTGCCGCTCACCCAGCCGGCCCAGCTCGCGCACCCGGTCGGCCGGCAGCGCACCGCCGGCCTGGGTCACCTGGCGCAGCGACGTGGTGGCCGCCCACTCGCCCCCCGAGCGGTCGAGCAGGTCGAAGGTGTAGGGCACCCCGGCGAAGGACGTCGCCCCGCTCTGCTCGAACGCCTTCCAGAAGCCGGCGTCGACCACCGACCGGTCGGTCAGCCACAGGCTGCCGCCGGCGAGCAGGTGGCTGTTGACGACCGAGAGGCCGTAGCAGTACTGGAGCGGCAGGGTGGTCGCCGCGCGGCTGTTCGGGCCGAGACGGAGGTACGACGCGATCGCGTCGGCGTTGCTCAGCACGTTGTCGTGCGACAGCCGGACCAGCTTGGGGGTCCCGGTCGAGCCGGAGGTTCCGAGCAGGAGTGCGAGGTCCGGGTGCAGCTCGTGGCGCGTCCCGGGACGGACCTCCTCGAGCGCCCAGCCGGCGGCATCGTGGCGGAGCAGCACGTCGGGGTCGTAGCTCGCGAGGAGCCGGTCCCACTGGTCCGCGCCGGGACCGGGTGCGCGTGCCGGCACCAGCAGCGCCGGGTGCCCGCCGGCCAGCGCGGCCAGGTAGGTGACCAGCGGTTCCAGCTCGTTGGCGCACTCGATGAGGACCAGGCGCCGGGTGTCGCCGAGCTGGTCGAGGCGGTCGCGGACGAGCTCGTCCAGGTCGGCGTGGCTGATCACCCGGTCGTCGAGGACGATCGCCGGGGCCTGGCCATGGCGGGCGAGGTCGATGCCCCTCGTCAGGCTCGGGGACCGGCGGTCGGCCGGGGACCGGCGGTCGCCGGGGGACCAGGACGGGTCGAGCAGCGTCATGGTGTCGGCTCCGCGGGGTGCGACAGTACCGGGCCGTGCAGGGTGACCACGACGACGTCGCCCACGAGCGGCGGCCTGGTGGACGGCCCCCTCGCCGTCAGGATCCGTCCGTCGGGCAGCCGTAGCCGCAACACCACGTGCGCGCCGTAGTAGCTGACCTCGTCGACGGTGGCCTTGGGCCCGGAGCCGGGTGCGTCCACCTCCGGGGAGACCTCGAGCTGCTCGGGCCGGACCAGCAGCCGCACCGGCCCGTCGGTGACCCCGGCGACCTGAACGGTCCCGAGCGCGGTCTGCGCCATCCCGTCCCGGGCGGAGCCCTCCAGCACTGAGGCGCCCCCCACGAACTCGGCGGCGGCGAGGTCCACCGGGGACTCGTAGAGGTGGTGGGGCGCATCCACCTGCACGAACCGGCCGCGGCGCATCAGAGCCACCTGGTCGGCCAGCGAGAGTGCCTCGCCCTGGTCGTGGGTGACCAGGATCGCGGTGGCGCCGGCGTGCCGGAGCACCCGGCTGACCTCGCGGCCCGCACTGACCCGCAGCGCCGCGTCCAGGGAGGAGAAGGGCTCGTCGAGGAGGACCACGGACGGAGCAGGCGCCAGCGCGCGGGCGATCGCGACGCGCTGCTGCTGGCCGCCGGAGAGCTCGTGGGGGTAGCGGCGGGCCAGGCTGTGGCTGAGCTCGGCGACGTCGAGCATCTCCCGCAGCCGCGCGTCGGTGCGCAGGCGGCGGGGCAGTCCGAAGAGCACGTTGCCGGCGACGTCGAGGTGGGGGAAGAGCGCGCCCTCCTGCGGCACGTAGCCCACGCCGCGCTTGTCGGGCGGCACGTGGGTGTGGCCGGCCTCGACGACACGGTCCTCGAGCTGAACGGTGCCGGCGTCGGCGCGGACGAACCCGGCGACGATCCGCAGCAGGGTGGTCTTGCCGCAGCCGGAGGAGCCCAGCACCGAGGTGATCGAGCCGCGTGGCACGACCAGGTCGATGCCGCCGAGCACCTCGGTGCCGTCGTACGACTTGGTCAGCCCGGTGATCGTCACCGCGGCCGGGGATGCGTCGAACGCCGTCATGCCGCGACTCCGATCTCGGTGACGGCCTGGCCCTCGGGCAGCGGGCCGACGCCCGCGTCGTGGCCGCGTCGTGGCCGCGACTGCCGCGAGAGCAGCACCGTGGCGGGCAGGGAGGCGAGCACCAGGAGCAGGGCGTACGGCGCGGCCGCGCCGTAGCGCACGGACGCCGACGCCGCCCAGAACTCCGTGGCCAGGGTGCTGGTGCCGATGGGGGAGAGCAGCAGCGTCGCGGTCAGCTCCGTGCCGATGGCCAGGAACACCAGCGCGGCGCCGGCGCCGACACCGGGTGCCACCAGCGGCAGCGTCACCCGGCGGAAGGTCTGCCAGCTCGACTGGCCCAGGCTGCGGGACACCTGGTCGAGCACCGGCGGGGCGTGCTCGAGCGAGCCACGCACGCTGACCAGCGCCCGCGGCAGGAAGAGCACGGCGTAGGCCAGCAGCAGCACCGGCAGCGTCTGGTAGATCGCCGGCACCAGCCGGATCGACACCGTGATCAGCGCCAGGGCGACCACGATGCCGGGCAGCGCATTGGCGGTGTAGGCGGCCCGCTCCAGCACCGTGACGGCTGCGCCGCGGCGTCGTACGACGAGCCACGCGATCGGCATCGCCATGGCCGTCGTCAGCGCCGCACCGGCCAGCGCCAGGCCGAGCGTGCTCACCAGTGCGGTGCCGAGCTCGCCGACGACGAACTCGGTCGAGGAGCCGACCAGCAGCCAGTGGGCCAGCGAGTAGAGCGGGACGCCGAGCGCCAGCACCGCCAGCGTGACCAGCGCCCCGAGGACCAGTGGCCGCGAGCGGCGCAGCCGGACCGGCTCCGGCAGCCGTCCCGAGCCGCGGCCGACCCGGGCAAGCCGCCGCCGACCGCGGACGAGGAGCTCGAGCAGCAGCAGACCGATGCACAACGCGACCAACACGCTGGCCAGCACGGTGCCGGCGTTGTCGGCGAAGGCGCTGCGGTACTGGCCGTAGATGGCCGTGGTGAACGTGGGGAAGGCCAGCAGCTGCAGCGCGCCGAACTCGGCCAGCACGTGCAGGCCGACCAGGAGCGCGCCGCCCAGCACGGCGGGCAGCAGCCGCGGGAAGGCGGCGGAGAGGAATGCCTGGGCGCGGCTGCGGCCCAGTGAGCGGGCCACCTCCTCCGGCGCCGCCTCGAGGCCGGCCAGGGCGCCGGCCACGGGGAGGTAGACGAGCGGGTAGTAGGACAGCGAGACGACCAGCACCGCGCCGCCGTACGACTGGACGGCGTTGGTCAGCGACACCCAGCCGTAGGAGTTCACGAACGCAGGCACGGCGAGTGGCGCGGACAGCACAGCGTGCCACCAGCCGCGGCCGCGCAGGTCGGTGCGGCAGACCGCCCAGGCGGCGCCGACGCCCACCGCCACGGTGATCGCCACGACGGCCACCAGCAGGAGCAGGGTGTTCGTCAGCAGGTCGCCGACGCGGGCGCGCCAGAGCAGGTGCCACAGCTCGCCGGGTCCCATGGTGATGGTGGCGACGACCACGTAGCCCAGCGGGATGAGCACGACCGCGACCGAGAGGATGCCGACGAGCAGCAGGGGCGAGAGCGCCCCTCCTGCAGGTCCACGTCCGCCCGGCCGGTCGGTCACAGCAGACCGACCTCCTGCATCAGCTCGACGACCTTCTCCGAGTCCAGCTCGTCGGTGCCCACCTCGGGCGGCTCGAGCGAGGAGAGCGGCTTGACGCCGCGGTCGAGCTGGACCTTCGGGTTGAGGGTGTACTCCAGCGCGTAGCTGTCCGCGATGACCTGCTGGCCCTTCTCGGAGGTCAGGAAGTTCACGAACTCCTGGGCCTCCTTCGGGTGCTCGGCGTTGGCGAGGACGCCGGCGCCGGACGTGCTGAGATAGGCGCCGGGGTCACCGTTGCCGAAGAAGTGCAGCTCGGTGTTGTCGCTGTTGTCGCCGGCCTCCTCCTGGTCGCGGTACCAGTAGTAGTGGTAGATGATCCCGGTCGCGGTCTGGCCGTCGTTGACCGACTTGAGCACGACGTTGTTGCCGTCGTAGACGGTGCCGTTCTCCTTGAGGCCGGCCAGCCACGCCTTCGTCGCGTCCTCGCCCTCGAGAGCCAGCACGGCGGCCACGATCGCCTGGAAGTCGGCGCCGGTGGGGGAGAAGGAGACCTTGCCCTTCCACTTCGGGTCCGCCAGGTCCATCAGCGAGGTCGGGAGCTCCGACTTCTTGACCATGTCGGTGTTGTAGACGAGCACGGTCGAGCGCGCCGCGAAGCCGGTCCAGTGCCCGTCGGCCGGCCGGAACTGCGCCGGGATGTTGTCCAGCGTCTTCTGCTCGAGCTTCGCGAACAGGCCCTTGCGGTCGACGACCTCCATGGCCGGGGAGTTCTCGGTCAGGAACACGTCGGCCGGCGAGTGCTCCCCTTCGGCGACGAGCTGGTTGGCCAGCTCGAGGTCCGAGCCGTCCCGCAGCTCGACGTCGATGCCGGTCTCCTTGGTGAACTCCTTGGCGACCGCCTCGATCAGCTCCTGGTGCTGGGCGTTGTAGACCACGACCTTCGGGCCGTCGTCCCCGCACGCAGCCAGCAGGGGAAGGGTCAGCAGCAGCGTGGCCGCCAGGGCCAGGGCACGCTTGAGGGGCGTCACGACAGGTGTTCTCCAGACGAACCGGTGTTTTAGGTCTGCCTAACCTTACCTTCGGCCACCCGATGCGTCTCTGTGAGGTCCCGCACGCCGACCCCGTTGAGGACGTTGAGTAGTCAGGTTCTCACCGTCGAGTAGTCACCTTTTCACCGTCGAGTCGGCACTTGTGCATCCCAGGGTGTACGACGACGGGCCGGTCAGCCAGCCGCACAGGAGGCACCGCCGGTGCCGACCCGGCCGGCCCAGACGGCACCGCCGCCGGCGCAGAGCCTGACCTCGAAGGCCATGCCGTCCCGCTCGGCACCCAGGTGCTGCGCGTCGTCCTCGACCACCCGCCACCCCGAACGGACGAGCGCGCTCCGGTAGTGGGCCAGCACGTCGACGTGCTCGCCCACCAGGACGAAGGACCGGTCGCACCCGCCGACACCGCTGCTCCCACCGCCGCCGAAGTACCCGACGTGCTCGATCGAGCCGAACGCCTCCTGGGACGCACGCGCCGCCCGGGCGCCCGGTCCCGCGACGTCCTCCTCCGAGAGGCATTGCGGCGTGGCGTCGTACTGCACCGCCAGCTTGTGCCGCAGCGCGGCGGGCGTCGCGACCAGCATCCCGAGCAGCATCAGGGCGGGCAGGGCCGCTGCGGTCATCCGCATCCACGGCCGGTCCGTGGCGACCAGGGCCAGGAGCGCAGCGGCCGCGACGACCACCAGGGCGGGTCCGCCGACGCCCGTGGAGAAGCTCGACACCAGACCGTCGACGGCCGAGTCGGTGACGTCGCCGTACTCCGCGGTCAGACCGTAGTGGAACAGCACCCCCAGCGTCGCCAGCCCTGCCCCGACGACGAGCAGGACGGCGGCAGTGATCGTCCTCGTGCGGCTCATGGCTCCATGCTGCGGGGCCGGCGCGGTGGTGTCGTGAGTACGCGTACTCGAGCTGGGGAGTCGGAGGGCTCAGGGGCGGCCGTACGTGGTGGTGCGTCGTACGACGGGCCGGCCGATGCCCGCGCCGATGTCTTGGAGCTCAGCGACCGTCTTGGCAGAGCCGTGCTCGGAGCCGGCCATGCGCGAGATGGTCTCCTCCATCAGGGTGCCGCCGAGGTCGTTCGCGCCGGCGCGGAGCATGGCGCGGGTGCCGTCGACGCCGAGCTTGACCCAGCTGGTCTGGATGTTGGGGATCCGGCCGTGCAGCATGATCCGGGCCATCGCGTGCACCGCGAGGTTGTCGCGCAGGGTCGGGCCGGGTCGGGCGACGCCGGCAAGGTAGATCGGCGCGGAGTTGTGCACGAACGGGAGCGGCACGAACTCGGTGAAGCCGTCGTACCCGCCCTCGACCGCGGTGTCCTGAACCCGTGCGAGCACGCGCAGGTGGTTGACCCAGTGCCGCGGGTTGTCGACGTGGCCATACATCATCGTCGAGGACGACCGGATCCCGACGCGGTGGGCGGTGGAGACGATCTCGATCCAGGTCCGGGTGGGCAGCTTGCCCTTGGTGAGCACCCAGCGGACGTCGTCGTCGAGGATCTCCGCGGCGGTCCCCGGGATGGTGTCCAGGCCGGACTCGCGGGCCTTGATCAGGAAGTCCTCGAACGACAGCCCCGTGCGCGAGGAGCCGTTGACGATCTCCATCGGGGAGAACGCGTGCACGTGCATGCCCGGCACCCGCTTCTTCACCGCCGCGGCGATCTCGAAGTACGCCGTGGCAGGGAGCTCCGGGTCGATGCCGCCCTGCATGCAGACCTCGGTGGCGCCCAGTCCCCACGCCTCCTCGGCCCGGTCGGCGACCTCGTCGAGGGAGAGGGAGTAGGCGTCGGCGTCGGTGCGGCGCTGGGCGAACGCGCAGAACCGGCAGCCCACGTAGCAGACGTTGGTGAAGTTGATGTTGCGGTTGACGACGTAGGTGACCTCGTCGCCCACGGTGTCCCGGCGCAGGTCGTCGGCCAACGCGCACACCTGGCGCAGCAGGTCGCCCTCGGCCGTCATCAGGGTCAGGGCGTGCTCGTCGGAGAGGTGGCCCGGGTCGTGCTCGGCCGCCCGCAGTGCTGCCCGGCCGTCCGGATCGGATAGTCCGACGCGAGATGCCGCTTCCGGTGCCCGGGAGTCCGGCATTTCGCGTCGGACTATCTCACCGAGCGCCGCCCAGTCCCCGTACACCGTGTCGAAGTCGCCCCGCCGGTCCGCGGCCCGGCCGACGGTGTCGACGTCGGCGTGCAGGTCCACGTGGCCCACCGAGGCGAAGCCGCCGTCGGGCTCCTGCCAGGGCAGCCCCACCGGGCGGCGAGCACCCGAGGTGATCCCGGCAGAGACCAGACCGTCCTCCGAGGTCAGCGCCGCGACGTGGGCGGAGATGCGCGGGTCGATCCACGGCTCCCCGGTGAGCACGTACTCCGGGTGCGCGGTCAGCCGGGCCCGCAGCTCGAAGCCGCAGTCGGACGTGATCGAGGCTAGGCGCTCCAGCGAGGGCCACGGCCGCTCGGGGTTCACGTGGTCCGGCGTCAGTGGCGAGACACCGCCCCAGTCGTCGATGCCCGCGCCCAGCAGCGCCCGACACTCGGCGAGGTCGACCAGGTTGGGCGGCGCCTGCAGGCGCACCTTCGGACCGAGGACGATCCGGGCGACCGCGATCGTCGCGAGGTACTCCTCCAGCCCGAGGTCGTCGGCGTGCCGCATCGCGGTGTCCGGCTTGGCGCGGAAGTTCTGGACGATCACCTCCTGGACATGCCCGTAGGCGCGGGCCACCTTGCGGAGCGCGAAGACCGACTCGGCCCGCTCGGCCAGCGTCTCGCCGATCCCGACGAGCAGGCCCGTGGTGAACGGGATCGACAGCCGGCCGGCGTCCTCCAGCACCCGCAGCCGCACCGCCGGGTCCTTGTCCGGCGAGCCGAAGTGCGCCAGCCCGCGCGTCTCGAACAGCCGCCGCGACGTCGTCTCGAGCATCATCCCCATCGACGGGGCGACCGGCCGGACCCGCGTCAACTCCTCCCACGACATCACGCCTGGGTTGAGGTGCGGCAGCAGGCCCGTCTTCTCCAGCACCTGCACCGCCAGGGCACGCACGTAGGCCAGCGTCGAGTCGTAACCCTGCTCGTCCAGCCACTCCCGAGCCTCGGGCCAGCGGTCCTCAGGGCGGTCACCGAGGGTGAACAGCGCTTCGGTGCAGCCGAGCGCTGCGCCCTCGGCGGCGATCGCGAGCACCTCGTCGGGAGAGAGGTACGGCGCCCGCGCCTCCCGCGTGGCCTGGGCCGGCGTCTCGACGAACGTGCAGTAGTGGCACCGGTCCCGGCACAACCGGGTCACCGGGATGAACACCTTCGGCGAGTACGTCACCACTCCGGGGCGCCCTGCGGCCACGAGTCCGGCGTCGCGCACCTTGGCCGCTGCCGCGGACA
>DASSOK010000006.1:0-50981 GCA_035700665.1 Marmoricola sp. | reverse complement strand
TCCAGTACGGCGACCGCACCTACATCGCCACCGCGGACCGGCGGATCAGCTTCGCCGAGCACGCGCGCGCCGTCTCGTCGCTGGCCCAGGCACTCCGCGAGGAGTACGACGTCCGGCCGGGCGACCGGGTCGCGATCGCCGCGGCCAACTCGCCGGAGTGGATCGAGGCGTTCTGGGCGACCGTCTCCATCGGCGCGGTCGCCGTCGGGTTCAACGCGTGGTGGTCGGCGCGCGAGCTGGCCTACGGCATGGAGCACAGCCGGCCGGCGGTCGTCATCGCGGACGCCAAGCGGGCCGCCGTGCTGGGCGAGCAGAAGGTCCCCGTCCTGAGCATCGAGGAGGACCTGCCCCGGCTGGCCGGACAGCACCCCCACGCCCCGTTGCCGACGGCCGACGTCACACCCGACGACCCCGCGGTGATGCTCTACACGTCGGGGACCTCCGGTCGGCCGAAGGGGGCGGTGCACTCGCATCGCAACGTCGCCTCGGTGATCATGTTCCACCAGCTCAACGACGCCCTCCTCAAGGCGTTCGGCGACCCGACGCCGGCGCAGGACCGGGTCTACCTCCTGGTGATGCCGCTGTTCCACATCGGCTCGCTGCACAACCTCGCCGTCCCGCGTCTGGCCAACGGCAGCAAGATCGCCCTCCACCAGGGCGCCTTCGACGTCGACCGCGTGCTGCGCCTGGTCGAGCAGGAGCGGGTGACCAACTGGGGCGCCGTACCCACCATGGCCAACCGGCTGCTCGAGCACGACGACCTGGGCCGCTACGACACCTCGTCGCTGACCGCCTTCGCCCTCGCCTCGGCGCCGTCGTCCGTCGCCTTCAAGGAGAGGTTGCGCAAGGAGCTGCCGTTCGCGGCGTCGCTGGTGGACAGCTACGGCCTGACCGAGACCTGTACGGCGGTCGCGGTCGCCTCGCCGCTGGACATGGTGGACGCACCCGGCAGCCTCGGCTCCCCGATCGTCCCGGTGCAGATGGAGATCCGCGACGTGCACGGCCAGGCCGTCCCGGCCGGCGTCGAGGGCGAGGTGTGTGTCCGCTCGGTCTACAACATGCTCGGCTACTGGGAGGACGACGACGCCACGTCTCGCACGATCCGGGTCGACCGCTGGCTGCACACCGGTGACATCGGCACCATGGACGAGCTCGGCCGCGTCTCCCTGTCGAGCCGGCGCTCGGACCTGATCATCCGCGGCGGCGAGAACGTCTACCCCGCCGAGGTCGAGGGCGTCCTGCTCGAGCACCCCGAGGTAGCCGAGTGCGTTGTGCTGGGGGTCGCCCACGAAGACCTCGGCCAAGAGGTGGCCGCGGTCGTGGTGCCCCGCGACGGCACGTCGGTGGACGGGCTCGAGGACCGGCTGGTTGAGTACGCCGCGGCGGAGCTCTCCCACTACAAGGTGCCCACGCACTGGCGGATCACCACCACGCCGCTCCCTCGCAACGCCACCGGCAAGGTGCTCCGGACCGCGGTCGAGGTCTGACGGGCCGCAACCCGCAACTCGGCGAGCCGCAACCCGCAACTCGACGGGCCCGAACCCGCAACTCGACGGGCCCGAACCCGCAACTCGACGGGCCGGAACCCGCAACTCGACGGGCCGGAACCCGCAACTCGACGGACCGGGACCCGCAACCCGACGGGGCGGGACGGTCAGTCGGCGGGCGGGAGAAGCCGCTGGGCGGCCCGGTGGGCGCCGAGGACCAGGGCGCGCCGGTCGGGTCCGTTCTGCAGCTCGACCAGCTTCTCGTGCCCCTTGGCGACGACGACGGGGCCGTTGGCCAGGTTGGCGAGCCCCTGGCGCGCGACGTCATCGGGGTCGGAGACGTGCATGCCCGGCAGGTCGAGGGCGAGGCCGGCCCGCTCCATCGCGGGGGTCCGGGTCACCCCGAGGACGAGCTCGAGCACGTCGACGTCGTACTCCCTCAGCTCCAGCCACAGCCCCTCGGCGAACACCCGGGCGAACGCCTTGGCCGCCGCGTAGATGCCGATCTGCGCCTTGCCGAGGAAGCCGGCCATCGAGCCGACGAGCAGGATGCCGCCCCGGCGGCGCTCGCGCATCGCGGCCCCGAAGTGCTGCACCAGCGTCAGCTGCGCGGTGATGTTGAGGTCGATGACGGTGCGGAAGCGGTCCAGGTCACCGGTGACGAACTCGTGGCCGTAGCTGTTTGCCCCGGCGTTGTAGACCAGCAGCCCGACCTCGAGGCCGTCGGTCTGCTTGCGGATCGTGGAGAGGGCGTCGGCGTCGGTCAGGTCGACCGCGACGGTGCGCACCTCGACACCGAGACTGCGGCACGCAGACGCCGTCTCGTCCAGCGGACCCGGCTTCCGGGCGACGAGGACCAGGTTGAGCCCGGCCTCGGCCAACCGGTGCGCGAACCGCGCGCCGACACCCTCCGACCCGCCGGCCACCACGGCCCACGGGCCGTAGCGTCCTGCGTCGAACCCGGCCGTCGGTCCCCCACCGGTCACGGTCCACTCCTCCTGCTGCTCAGCTCCACGGACAGCCCGAGTCTGGTCGGCGACGCGCCGGGCGGGACGCGTGATCCCGGTCAGCGGTCATAGTCTGCGGGCGACGGTTGTCCGCGGGTGAGGATTCGTCGCACGCACCAGTGAGGAGCAAGCCAGTGCCCCGCATCGCCGAGGTCCGCGAGCCGGCCGAGCCCGCGTCGGCCGGCCAGCAGCGCCGCCGCCAGAGCATCCTGCGCGCCGCCGCCCGGCTGGGCCGCGAGCAGGAGCTCGAGCGCGTCCAGATGGCCGACGTGGCCAAGGAGGCCGGCGTCGCCATCGCAACGCTCTATCGCTACTTCCCCTCCAAGGTTCACCTCTTCGCGGGCGTCCTCCGAGAGCGGCTGCTGCGGCTGGACGCCAGTGTCGAGGCAGCGCCGGAGGCCGTCGACCCGGTGACCGCTGTGGGGGACCTGCTCATCGACAACATGCGCGGCATGCTGGCCGAACCGGTGCTGGCGCTGTCGATGCTGACGGCCAACAACGTCGCACAGACACAGCTCAGCGGCGAGTCCCGGTTCATCGACCGGCGCTTCGAGCAGCTGCTCCTCCGGGTCGCCCACATCGAGGACCCCACACCGGACGAGCGCCGGCGCGGGCGGCTGCTGATGCAGTGCTGGTTCGGTGTGCTCATGTCCGCGCTCAACGGTCGCAGCACCGCCGAGGAGGCCGAGCAGGACATCCGCCGGGCCTGCGAGCTGCTGCTCGGGTAGCCCGGTGGTCAGCAGGTCAGGTCAGCGCCGACGGCGCACCTGGAGGCCGCCGAAGAGCTCGACCGACACGGTCCGCGCGGCGTTGACGACCAGCGGCGCCACCCGCTCCAGCGCGGTGCCGGGCTGGCCCACCAGCGAGATGGCGCCCAGCGGTCCCTCCGGGCCCCGGACGGCCGCGGCGACGCAGCCGATCTCCGGGTGGTTCTCGCCGCGCTCCAGGGCGAGGCCGCCGCGGCCGCGGATCCGGTGCAGCTCGGCGTGCAGGGCGTCGAGGGTCGCCACCGTGTGGGGAGTACGACGGACCAGCCGGCCGGCGACCAGCTCGTCGACCTGCTCGGGCTCGACCCAGGCCAGCATCGCCTTGCCCAGGGCCGTCGTGTGCGCCGGCATGGTGCCACCGACCCGCGAGGGGATCGCCCTCGTGGCGTGGCCGCCGACCTTGTCCAGGTAGAGCACGTCGGCACCGGCCAGGACGCCCAGGTGCACGACCAGCCCGGAGGTCAGCATCAGGTCCATCAGCATCGGCGCGGCAGCCGCCCGCAGCTCCGCGTGCACCCGCTCGCCGCCACCGAGGGCGATCGCCCGCCGGCCCAGGCAGTAGCCGTGCGGCGAGTGCTCCAGCCAGGTGGCCTGCACCAGCTGGTCGAGGATCCGGTGGGCGGTCGACCTGGGCAGGAACGTCCGCCTGGAGATCTCCTCCAGCGTCAGCCGGGTGTGCGGGCCCTCGAAGACGTCGAGGATCAGCGTCATCCGCTCGATCATCGACGGCGGCAGCTGACGAGCCGCGGTGGTCGAGGCGGACTCGGTGACGGCGACGCTCATGGGACCCCTCCAACCGGAAAACTGAAATGAATTCTGGTGATCGGGACGCTAGCAACAGCCGACCCCGATCACAAGCATTTCCAGAATTCATTCTCGTTTGCTGGGACGCCCGTTCCCGCCTCCTTCCGGATGCTGCTGGGATGGCCGCATGCGCATCGGCCTCAACTCGCCCGTGGTGACCGCCAACCCGGGCGTGCACGACGCCTGGGAGGCGCACGCCGGCATCGCCGAGCTGGCCCGCGTCGCCGAGGCGGCGGACCGGCTGGGCTTCCACCACCTCACCTGCAGCGAGCACGTCGCGGTGCCGACGGACGTGGCAGCCGAGCGGGGTGCGACCTACTGGGACCCGCTCGCCACCTTCGGCTACCTGGCGGCACGCACCAGCCGGATCCGGCTCGCCACCCAGGTGCTGGTGCTCGGCTACCACCACCCCCTCGCCGTCGCGAAGCGCTACGGCACCCTCGACCGGATCAGCGGTGGGCGGCTCGTCCTGGGCCTCGGGGTCGGCAGCCTCGAGGCCGAGTTCGACCTCCTCGACGCTCCGTGGGCCGGTCGGGGCGCCCGTGCCGACGACGCGCTCCGGGCGCTCCGGGCGGCGTGGGGACGCCGCGAGCCGTCGTACGACGGACCGCACTACGCCTTCGACCGCCTGGTCGTCGAGCCGCACGGAGCCAGCGAGCACGTCCCGCTCTGGATCGGCGGCTACACGCCCCGGTCGCTGCGACGTGCCGTGGAGCTCGGCGACGGCTGGATGCCGTTCGGCCTCCCGGCTGACAGGCTCGCCGGCATGCTCGCCGAGCACGACCTGCCCGAGGGCTTCGAGGTGGTGCTCTCCCCCGGCCGCCCGCTGGACCCGACAGGCGACCCGGCCAAGACGGTCGAGCGCGTCGAGCGGCTCCGCGACGCCGGTGCCACGCTCGTGGGAGCCTCCATCATGGCACGGGACGCCGACCACTACTGCGAACAGCTCGGTGCGCTGGCGGAGCTGGCCGGCCTGACGACAGGAGTCCGAGAGTGAGCCCAGAGACCAGCACGGACCTGACCACCACGGAGGAGCGCATCGCCCTGCTCGAGGGACGCCTCCAGCGGCTCGAGGACGAGCAGGCCATCACCCAGCTGATCGCCTCCTACGGGCCGCTGGTCGACTCCGGCTCGGCCGAGGACGTGGCCGCGATCTGGACCGAGGACGGCGTCTATGACGTCGACGAGCTGTTCATGGGCAGCCGGGCCGACATCGAGGCGATGGTCGGCTCACCGGAGCACCAGGGCCTGATCGGGCGCGGCTGCACTCACTTCCTCGGACCGGTGCACGTGCGCGTCGAAGGCGACGAGGCGGTCGCGGTGTGCCACTCGATCCTGCTGGTCCACCACGAGGGTCGCTACCTCCCGGTGCGATCGGGCGCCAACCGTTGGGAGCTGCGGCGCACCCCGCAGGGCTGGCGGACGGTCCACCGCACCACGCGCGCACTGGATGGCCGGGCCGAGGCGCACGAGCTGCTCCGACGGCCATGACGACCGACGAGGAGCAGATCCGCCGGGTCCTCGGCCAGGTCGCGGCCGCGCTCGACTCCCGCGACTGGGACGCCCTGCGCGAGCACTTCACCGAGGACACCCACGCCTACGGCGTCCGCGGCGTCGACGCGCTGGTCGCCCAGACCCAGGCGTTCCTCGGCGGCGTCGGGCCCAGCCAGCACCTGCTCGGCAACCACCGCATCGAGGTGACCGGTGACACCGCCCGGTCGCGCAGCTACGGCCGGGTGCACCACGTCGGCACCGGCCCGATGGCGGGCTCGTCCTACGAGTGCCTCGGCGAGTACGACGACCACTGGGTGCGCACCAGCGACGGCTGGAGGATCAGCCGCCGCTGGTTCCGGATCGACATCGAGATCGGCGACCCGGCAGTGCTCCGGCCCGCGGACCCGACCCCGGCCGAGCCCTCCGGCCCGACCGCCTAGCGCTTCTTCGCCGGTGGCTTCTGCCCGGTCGACAGCGCCTGCTCGAGCAGGTCGCGGCCCTCGTCGACCGCCTTCTGGTAACCGGCCAGGTCGCCCCTCTTCAGCGCGGCGTCGGCCTGTCGGAACTTCTCGTCGGCCTGCTGCAGCAGCTTGAGCGCGTCGACGGGCAGCGCCTCTCCCGGTTCGCCGTTGCCGTCCGACGGCGCGCCGATCTCCTCGCCCGTGTCGGTGCCGGTGGTGCCGAGCACGTCGTTCAGGGCGTCCGACAGCGTCGGGCCGATGCCGACCTCGTTGCCGAACGACGCCAGCACGTAGCGCAGCACCGGGTAGTTGCCAGCGCCGCCCTCGCGCACCGTGTAGACAGGCTGGACGTAGAGCAGGCCGCCACCCACCGGGAGGGTGAGCAGGTTGCCGCTGATCACGTTGGTGCCGGCCCGCTTGAAGGCGAGCAGCCGGTTGGCGATCTTGTCGTCGGAGTTGAACTGGTTGGCGATCTGCGACGGGCCCGGCACCTGGGTGTTGTCCGGCAGCCGCAGGATCTCGATGTCGCCGTAGGTCTCCGGATCCGCGGCGTCAGCGGCCACAGCGATGAACGAGGCGAGGTTCTGCCGCTTGAACGGCACGTAGACGCTGGTGAGCGAGAACACCGGCTCGGCGCCGGTGCTGGTCGCCACCGACAGCCGGTAGGGCGGCTGCTTGCTCGTTTCGGAGTTCGGGTCCTGCGGCACCTCCCAGCGGTCGGTGCCCTCGTAGAACGTCTTGGCGTTCTCGACGTGGTACTCCGCGAGCATGGCGCGCTGCACCTTGAACAGGTCCTCGGGGTAGCGCATGTGCTGCAGCACGTCGTCCGGGATGGCGGACCGGTCCTTCACGAGGCCCGGGAAGACCGACTCCCAGGCCTTGAGGATGGGGTCGTCCTCGTCCCACTCGTAGAGCGTCACCGAGCCGTCGTACGCATCCACGACGACCTTGACCGCGTTGCGGATGTAGTTGATCTCGTCCGTCGGCAGCGTCGCGAAGGTCGAGCGCGGGTTGATCGCGTCGTTGGTCATGTCCTGCATCGACCGCTTCTGCGCCAGCGGATAGCGGTCGCTGACGGTGTAGCCGTCGAGCAGCCACACGATCCGGCCGTCGACCACTGCGGGCAGTGCGTCGTTGTCGACGGTCAACCAGGGCGCGACCTTCTGCAGCCGCTCGATGGGGGCGCGGTCGTAGAGGACCTTGGAGTCGCCGTGGATCCGCGAGGACAGCAGGAAGTTCGCCTCGTTGAACTTCACCGCGTAGAGCAGCTTGCGGAACGTCGAGCCGATCTCCACGCCACCGGCGCCGTCGTAGGTGTTCCGGCTGGCCTGTCCACCGGCGTCCTCGTCGGTGCCCTGCGGGATGTCCAGCTCGATGTCCTTGCCGCCCGGCGCCTTGCCGACGATGGAGTAGTCGGGGCTGTTCTCGCCGTAGTAGATCTGGCCGCGGTAGCCGCCCGGGCTGAGGTCGGTCAGCTCGCCGGTCGGCGGCAGCTTCTCCTCGGCGAACACCGGCGCCCCGTCGGGCGCACGCCGGTTGCCGTAGGCCGCGATGATGCCGTAGCCGTGGGTGTAGACGGTGTGCAGGTTGTTCCAGTTCTTCTGCTCGTCGGGCAGCCCGTCGAGGTCGAGCTCGCGCGCCGCGACCACCAGGTCGGCCTCCCGGCCGTCGATGTTGTAGCGATCGACGTCCAGCACGCCCGGCACGGTGTAGTAGCCGCGCACCTGCTGCAGCTGCTCGAACGTCTCGGTCACCACGGTCGGGTCGAGCAGCCGGACTCCCGGCAGTGAGGCGGCGTCCTGCTTGAGCTGGTCCGCGGACAGCGAGGTCTTGGCGTCGTACTCCCTGACCTTGGTGTCCTCGAGGTCGAACGCCTCGCGGGTCGAGGTGATGTTCGCCGCGATGTACGGCGCCTCCTTGTCCGGCTCGTCGGGCTTCACCTGGAAGCGCTGCACCAGGGTCGGCCACAGGAAGCCCAGGAGCACCGCCGACAGCACGAAGAGGGCGAGCCCCACGCTCGGCAGCATCCACGTACGACGGATCACGTTGGCGAAGAACAGCAGGGCACAGATCACCGCGA
This sequence comes from Marmoricola sp., assembly GCA_035700665.1. Classification (GTDB taxonomy): domain Bacteria; phylum Actinomycetota; class Actinomycetes; order Propionibacteriales; family Nocardioidaceae; genus Marmoricola. Next base: position 42,881 of record DASSOK010000006.1, on the reverse strand, counting down.
TCGCCATCAGGATGTTCTTCGACGGCAGCATCGCGTGGTCGCGGGCGTAGGTCATGCCCGTGATCAGCGAGCCCTGCGCCGAGGTCAGGTCGAACCGGTCGAGGTAGTAGTCGGCGCCCTTCAGCAGCACCAGCACCCCCAGCAGGGCGGACAGCTGTGCCTGCGCCGCCCCGGAGACCCGGTTGGTGCGCGCCTGCAGCCGGATGCCGCCGTAGACGTAGTGGACCAGCGCGGCCGCCATCAGCGCCAGCACGACGGCGGTCATGGTGAAGTCGACCAGCCAGTGCAGCCACGGGAGCGTGAAGACGTAGAAGCCGATGTCCTTCTCGAAGTACGGGTCCACCTCGCCGAAGGGCTTCCCGTGCCGCCACAGCATGAAGGTGCGCCACTGGCCGGACGCGGAGATGCCGGCGAAGATGCCGAAGATCGCGCTGACGCCGATCAGCAGGGCGCGCCGCAGCGGCGTGATCACCTCCCGGTAGCGCTCGAGGTTGGCCTGCTCCGGGGAGCTCGGCCGGAACAGCGGCCGCAGCCGGTAGGCGATGGCGAGGTTGCCGCCGACGATGAGCGCCATCAGGAGGCCGAAGCCGACGAAGAGGCCGACGCGGGTCCAGATCAGCCGGTTGAACACGTCCCCGTAGCCGAGGCTGCCGAACCACAGCTTCTCGGTCCAGATTCCCGCGAAGATCGAGAACAGCAGGAGGAAGGCGGCCACCACGATGATGGTGAGCACCAGCGGCCGCGGCCGGCGCGACCGTGCGGCCGGACGCACGCCCGGCCGCCCCTGACCGGGCCCGCCGGGTCCACCGCGAGGGGGGTCGTCGTCGAAGAAGTCACTCATCGGGCATGTCCTCCAGTGTCGCGCGCAGCAACCCCACCAGTGCGGGCACCAGATCCGGCCCGGTGACGACGGACTCGGGATCGTCATGTGACCGTAGCCGGAGCGCGCAAGCAACCGTGCCGGAGCGCAGCGCGGCAGCGACGATGCGGACCTCCTGGCGCTCCGGGTGGGCGGCGGCGAACGCGCGCGCCTCCTCCGGGTCGTCGGGGATGGCGTCGTCGGCGTCCGGCGGCAGCACCAGCCGCTCCACCACCGCGGCGCAGCCGGCCACCTCCGGCGGCCAGACGATCTCGTGGAGCAGGTCCTCGAGGCCCTCGCGCACCGACTCCTGCTCCACGGGCGTGTAGCCGCCCGCCTCGGCGCCCGGCTCCACACCGAGGGCCTCGGCCAGTTGCGGCTCGCGCTGCAGCAGGTCCGCGGTCTCCACGACGGCGAAGAGCCGCTCGGGCTGGTCCCAGCCCGCGCCGGCGGCATGCGCCTCGATCTCACGTACGACGCCGTCGAGGACGGCTTGCTCGTCAGGGATGCCGGTCAACTCTGCTCACACCTCGTCAGGGACACATCGGGGTCCTCGGCCCACTTCTGGATCTGTGCGATCGCCTGCTCGACGGTGTCGGCGCGGACCAGCTCCATCTGGTCGCGGTCGAACTGCGCGTCGAGCGCCTCGGCACAGTTCTCCGCCGGCACGAGGAACAGCCGGGCGCCGTCCCGCTCGGCGCCGGCGAGCTTCTGCTGGACCCCGCCGATCGGCAGCACGTGCCCCTGGGGGTCGATCTCCCCCGTGCCGGCGATCACCTTGCCGTGGGTCAGCGAGCCCTTGGTCAGCACGTCGTAGATCCCGATCGCGAACATCATCCCGGCCGACGGGCCACCGATGTTGTCGCTGATGTTCAGGTCCACGTCGAAGGGGAAGTCGAAGGTGGGTGCGATCCCCACCTTGAGCATCGCCTTCGTCGGGTCGTCCTCCGCCGCCACGGTCTTCACCGTCCGGTGCAGGCGCTTCCCGGCGCGACGCACGAGCAGCCTCGCCTCGGCGCCCGGCTCCAGAGAGCTCACCGCGTCGACCAGGCCGGTCGTCGAGTCGACCCGGGTGCCGTTCACGCTGAGGACCACGTCGCCGGCCTCGAGGATGCCGGCGGAGGGTCCCTCGTCGTCGACCTTGGCGATCTCCACCGCCTTGTCGAAGTCGATGCCCAGGGCGGCCAGCGCCGCGGCCGTGGCATTGTCCTGGGAGGACGTCATCTCCTGGGCGGACTCGCGGCGCACCGTCTTCTCGGTGTCGTCGGGCTGGTAGATCGCATCATGCGGGTAGACCGCGACGTCCGGCTTGACCCACGAGGTGATCGCCGAGAGCAGGTTGACCTTCTCGTCCGGCCCGCTGCTGACCACCGTGAGCAGGCGCAGCGCACCCTTGTCCCGGTACTCCGCGTGCCCCTGCACGTCGATGATCGGCTGGTCGTCGTACTCCCCGAGGACGTTGACCGTGGGGCCCGGGCTGTAGATCACGTAGGGCACTGGCAGGAACGCCCCGACCAGCACGAGCACCACCAGCAGCCCGAGCGCGAGCAGGCTGGCGGACGTGCGCCGGTTCAGGGGCCCGTTCATGGGGAAACCTTCTCACCCGGTCGGGTGCGGGTCGCAGCAGGGCGTCAGGCGGACCTGTCGACGCGGACCGCCACACCGGTGCTCCGCTCGCGCTGGCGGCTGCGGACGGGGACGCGGTGTGGGTGCGGCCGCGTGATCGCCGCGGCGAAACGCTCCTGGGCGGCCTGCTGCGCGGCCTCGGACCGGTCGGGGAGCGCCGGACGCTCACGGCCGAGCCGGCCGACCCAGAGCATCACCACGATCGTGACGACGACCGAGGGCAGCAGCCAGAGCAGGATCTCCACGGCTCCATGATGGAAGCCGGCCCGGCCGAACGGGTGAACAACACGCCCACCTACAGCGAGTTGACCCACTCCTCCTCGCCGTCGGTGAAGGTCTGGTGCTTCCACACCGGCACCCGCTCCTTCAGGCGGTCGATGAGCGCCCGGGAGCCGTCGTACGCCTGGCCGCGGTGACCGGCGGAGACCGCCACTGCCACGGCGACGTCACCCACCTCGAGCCGCCCGACGCGGTGCACCGCAGCGACCGCGACGACGTCGAACTCCTCCGCGACCTCCTCCGCGACCCGGCGCAGCTCGTCCTTGGCGGTGGGGTGGGCCGAGTACTCCAGCCGGGTGACGCCCCTGCCGTGGTCGTGGTCGCGGACGTGGCCGACGAAGAGGTTCACGCCACCGGCGGCAGCGTCCTGCACCGACGCGAGCACAGCAGCCACGTCGAGGCGTTCATCGGTGAGGTCGAGCATGCGGATCCGGGAGGAGGTCGAGGTCACGCTCTCAGCCTAGGCTCACACCGGGCTCGCCACCGGGCTCACCACCGGGCGGCCGGTAACTTTGAGGCATGAGCAACGACTCCGGGAACACCGGCGACGAGACCGGCGACGAGGGCCGCGACGACGGTCGCGAGAACCCCTTCAAGGGCACGCCGTTCGAGCAGCTCTTCAGCGCCTTCGGCGGCGGCGCGGGCTTCGGGGCCGGCGCCGGGATGCCGGACTTCGGCGGCCTCGATCTCTCCGGGCTGATGGGGCAGATGCAGGCGATGATGCAGCCGTACGACGGTCCGGTGAACTGGAACCTCGCGACCGACATCGCCCGCCGCACCGTGGCGCAGGAGTCCGACCCGACCCCGTCGATGGTCGACCGCCAGCGCGTGGCGGACGCCATCCGGCTGGCCGACCACTGGCTGGACGAGGCCACCTCCCTGCCGTCGGGGGTGAGCACTGCCGAGGCGTGGAGCCGCGCCGACTGGATCCAGCAGACCACGGACACCTGGCGGGTGCTCGTCGAGCCGGTCGCGCAGAACGTCGTCTCCGCCATGGGCAACGCCATGCCCGAGGAGGCGCGCGCCATGGCGGGTCCCCTGCTCGGGATGATCGGCAAGGCCGGCGGCGCGATGTTCGGGACGCAGGTCGGGCAGGCCCTCGGCGGGCTCGCGGGCGAGGTGCTCGGCACCAGCGACATCGGCCTCCCCGTGGGCCCGAAGGGCAAGGCGGCCCTGGTGCTGGAGAACGTCCGGGAGTTCGCCGCGGACCTCGACGTCAGTCAGGACGACGTGGTGCTCTACCTGGCCTTGCACGAGGCCGCCCACCAGCGGCTGTTCGCCCACGTGCCCTGGCTGCGCCAGCACCTGATCTCCTCGATCGAGGACTTCGGGCGCGGGGTGCAGATCGACGTCTCCGGGATCGAGCAGCAGCTGCGCGGCCTGGACCCGATGAACCCGCAGGCGATGGCCGAGGCGATGGAGGGCGGGCTGTTCGAGCCGCAGCAGTCGGCTGCCCAGAAGGCGGCGTTGCTGCGGCTCGAGACCACGTTGGCGCTGGTGTCCGGCTGGGTCGACGAGGTCGTCGGCCAGGCCACGGCCGAACGGATGCCGGCCGCGGTGAAGCTGCACGAGCTGCTCCGCCGCCGGCGGGCCGCCGGCGGCCCGGCCGAGCAGACCTTCGGCGCCCTCGTCGGCCTGGAGCTGCGCCCACGGCGGCTGCGCGACGCCTCGACGCTGTGGGGCTCGCTGCGCTCACGCCAGGGCGCGGACGGCCGGGACGCCGTCTGGGCGCATCCTGACCTGCTCCCCACCGACGCCGACCTCGACGACCCACTCGGCTTCCGGGAGGACCTCTCGGCCCCCGCGGAGATCAGTGACGAGGACTTCGACGCCGCGCTCGCGCAGCTGCTCGACACGGAGCAGGACTCATCCGGCGAGGGCCCGGCGGACGACCCGGCGGACGACGACGAGTGAGCCAGCACGGCGACGCACGTCGGGTCCTGGGTCGCTGGCACGCACCGGACGAGGCTCAGGAGCGGCTCCGACGCCAGTACGTCGCCCACCTGGACGCCTTCCCCGACGGGTGCGAGAAGCCGTGCTTCCCCGACCACCTGACCGCCGGCGCCCTGGTCCTCGCTGACGACGGTGCGCAGGTGCTGCTCAACCTGCACCGCAAGGCGCGCCGCTGGTTCGCCTTCGGCGGCCACCTCGAGCCGGCGGACGCGACCCTGGCGGCCGCCGCACTGCGCGAGGCCACCGAGGAGTCCGGTCTGGTGGAGCTGGCCCTCGACCCCGACCCGGTGCACCTGTCGCGGCACCCGGTGGACTTCTGCAGTCCCCGCGGCCGGGTGCACCACCTCGACGTGCGCTACCTGGCCGTCGTACCGGCCGGGACCGAGCCGGTGCTCAGCCCCGAGTCCCTGGAGCTGCGCTGGTTCCCCGTCGACGACCTCCCCACCGACGAGCCGGACATGCTCGAGCTGGTCGCGCTCGCCCGCAGGCGCCTGGGTCAGCAGGGGCCGAGCTCGAGCTCCGCGGCCGCGGCGACCCCCTCCAGGTAGCCCTTGGCCCGCTCCGCCCGGGGATATCGGTCGACCCAGTGCCAGAACCGCTTGTTGTGGCCAGGCTCGAGCAGGTGCGCCAGCTCGTGCAGCAGCACGTAGTCGACGACCCAGGCGGGCATGTCGCGCAGCCTGTCGCTGAGCCGGATGGTCCCGGTGGTGGTGGTGCAGGAGCCCCACCGCTGGGTCATGTTGTCGACCCAGCGCACGGAGGCCGGCACCGCCTTGCCGAGCAGGAACTCGTCGTTGAGCTCGCGCGCCCGCGCCATCAGTTGGTCGTCGCTGCGCCGGCCGCGCTGCTGCCGCCGGTCCAGGCGGTCGAGCATGTCGCGGACCCACTGCTCCTCCTCCGCCTTGGAGAAGCGCGCCGGGATGAGCACGATCACCTTGCCGTCGGCGCGGTAGGCCGAGACGGTGCGCTTGCGCCGGCTGGACCGTCGTACCTCCACCTGCGGCTGCATGCTGGAGAAGGTACCCGCCGCGCCGGTGCGTCCCGGTCAGGACTTGCGCGCCCACTCCAGCAGCCGCTCGGCCGGCCAGGTGTTGACGATCCGGTCCGGCTCCAGGCCGAGGTCCTCGGCCCGGGCACAGCCGTGGATCTGGAAGTCCAGCTGCCCCGGCGCGTGCGCGTCGGAGTCGATGGAGAACAGGCAGCCGATCTCCATGGCGAGTCGGAGCAGGTCGGTCGGCGGGTCCCGGCGCTCGGGCCGGGAGTTGATCTCCACCGCGACGTCGTGCTCGGCGCACGCCTCGAAGACCGCGCGGGCGTCGAACTCCGACTGGGGCCGGACACCGCGACCCCCGGTGACCAGGCGGCCGGTGCAGTGGCCCAGCACGTTGGTGAAGGGGTTGCGTACGGCGGCCAGCATCCGCCTCGTCATGGGCGCTGCGTCCATCCGGAGCTTCGAGTGCACCGACGCGACCCGGACGTCGAGCCGGGCCAGCATCTCGTCGGTCTGGTCGAGCGCACCGTCGTCGAGGATGTCGACCTCGATGCCCTTGAGCAGCCGGAACCCGCCAGCCTGCCCTCCGCTCCGCGAGCCTGACGGGGTGCGCAGGTGCTCGTTGACCGCGTCCACCAACTCGAGCTGCCGCTGGAGGCGGGCGACGGACAGCCCGTTGGCCACCTTGAGCCGCGGGGAGTGGTCGGTGAGGACGAGGTACTCGTGCCCGAGCTCCATCGCCGTGAACGCCATCTCCTCGATCGGGGAGCCACCGTCGGACCAGTCGCTGTGCGAGTGCAGGTCTCCCCTGAGCGCGGCCCGGACCTGCAGGCCACCGTCGGCGAGTGGCCCGCCGGCCTCCTCCTCGAGCCGGGCGAGCCGGTCCGGCACCTCGCCGCGGGCCGCAGCCTCGATCACCTCGGCCGTGCTCGCGCCGACCCCGGGCAGCTCCCGCAGGGTGCCGGCCTCGACGCGCACGGCCAACTCGTCGGCCGGCAACGGGAGGATCGCGTCCGCAGCCTTCCGGAACGCCTTCACCTTGTAGGTCTCCGCGCGGGTCCGCTCGAGCAGGAACGCGATCCGGCGCAACGCCGCCACCGGGCCGAGGCCGGGCCTGTCTGGAGGGCCGGCGCTCTCGGGATCGGTCACCCCGCCATTCTTCCCGATCCGCTTGACATCGCTGTGATCCACAGCACACCCGGTCCGCTCCACACGGGCTCCACAGGGTTATCCACAGGTAGGGGAAAACTGCCCCGAATTGCCGATTGACCACCTGCTGGCCGGGCCCTAGGTTGCTCAGCAGACGGGCCCCTGGTGCAAGGGACCAGCGTTCGCAAGGGGAAGGCAAGCGCCGGCCGGAGCACCAGGGGCCTTCTCCACGCCGGGCTCCGTCCGGCCCGGGTTCGGGCCGTGCGGCGACGCGCACGCAGCCGAGGTGCCCCCGGTGCACGTTTTACGCGGGGACGTGGACTAGGGTCGAAGACGGTTCAAGCGTGAACCCCGGCGGGGTCAGCACCACCTCCCGCCGCGACGACCACGGGAACATGGATCAAGGAGGCCGTCATGGCGGAGACCTGGAGCGGCGAGTTCTACTGCGTGAAGTGCAAGGAAAAGCGTGAGGCCGAGGGCAACGTCGAGGTCAACGACAAGGGCACCAAGATGGCCAAGGCCGTCTGCCCCGTGTGCGGCACGAAGCTGAACCGCATCCTCGGCAAGGCCTGAGCAGAACCTCAGCTGACAGCAGAAGGCGTCGCCCCGACGGGGCGACGCCTTCTGCGTTCCGGCGAGCCTGTGGACGGCCGTTCGCCCCTGCGGTGCAGGCGGCCTACCGTCGGACGCCGTGGAGACCGATGACAGGCAGCCGACGCCGACCCGGTTCGTGCCGGGACTGGTGCTGCTGCGGCGCAGCCGGTCGGAGTGGCAGCTCGGCCTCGACCCCTCGGTCGCCCTGCGCGTCCCGGCCGGGCCCGACGGCAGTGCACCGGCACCCGAGGACCTGGCCACCGAGCCGCGCGCCGCAGCGCTGCTGCTGGGCCCGGCACCGCACGCCGGTGTCGTTCCGGCCAGCGAGGTGGCAGCCCTCGTGCAGAGGGGACCGGACCGCGCCGGTGAGCGGCTGCGCCGGCGAGGACGGGCCCGCGTGGCGGTGCACGACGAGCTCGGCGCGGACGCCGCCGGGCTGCTGGAGGGGGCCGGCGTCGCCGTCCTGGACCAGACCAGTGGCGCCCCGCCCGACGTCGTCCTCGTCCTCTCCGACCGCGAGGTCGACCGGGAGTTGCTCGACCGGCTGGTCCGCCACGGCACCCCCCACCTGGTGGTCCGGCTGGTCGACGGGGTCGTCGTTCTCGGGCCGTTCGTCGTGCCCGGCCACACCGCGTGCCTGCGCTGCATCGACGAGCACCTCGCGGGCGCGGACCCCGCGCACCACAGCCTGGTCGCCCAGCACGCCCGCCACCCACGGACGCCCGCCGAGGATGCCCGTCCACGCGACCGGGCGCTGCTCACCCTGGCGACCGCCTGGGCCGTCCGCGACGTCCTCACCCACGTCGAGGGCGACCGCCCCACGACCTGGTCTGCCACGGTCCGGCTGGAGCCGGGGCTCGCCGCCGTCACCGACGTCCACTGGCTGCGGCATCCCGAGTGTGGCTGTTTCTGGCTCGACGATGGGGATGCGTCCGTCACACTTGCTCCATGACCGAGCTCCCTCGCAAGGCCGTGCGCCGTACCGCGCGGCTCGCGGCCCTGCCGCTCGGGTACGCCGGTCGCTCCGCGGTCGGCCTGGGCAAGCGGCTCGGTGGCGCGCCGGCCGAGGCGGTGATGACGGAGCTGCAGCAACGCACGGCGGAGCAGCTCTTCCGCACGCTCGGGGAGCTCAAGGGCGGTGCGATGAAGTTCGGCCAGGCGATGTCGATCTTCGAGGCCGCGCTGCCCGACGACCTCGCCGCTCCCTACCGCGAGCAGCTCACCCGGCTGCAGGACTCCGCTCCCCCGATGCCGACCATCACGGTGCGCGAGATCCTCGCCCGCGAGCTCGGCGAGGACTGGAGCCGGCAGCTCGTCTCCTTCGATCCCGAGCCGGCGGCCGCGGCCTCGATCGGCCAGGTGCACCGGGGCCAGTGGCGCCCCTCCTCAGGCTCGGAGACCACGATCGACGTCGCGGTGAAGGTCCAGTACCCCGGCGCTGCCGACGCGCTCCGCGCCGACCTGCGCCAGCTCGCCCGGGTCGCCCGGACGCTCGGACCGGTGTTCCCGGGCATCGACGTCAAGCCATTGGTCCAGGAGCTGCAGGACCGTGCGGAGGAGGAGCTCGACTACCGCCTCGAGGCGGACGCCCAGCGGGTGTTCGCCCGCGAGTACGCCGACGACCCGGAAGTCGTGGTCCCCGGCGTGGTGGCCGGCACGCAGCAGGTGCTCGTCAGTGAGTGGCTGGACAGCACCGCTTCCCTGGCGCAGGTGATCCGGGACGGGACGCCGGCCGAGCGGGACCACTACGGGGAGCTGTTCATCAGGTTCCTCTTCAGCTGCCCGGCCCGGACCGGGATGCTGCACGCCGACCCGCACCCGGGCAACTTCCGCCTGGTCCGCGCTGCCGACGGGTCGCCGGGCCGTCTCGGGGTGCTCGACTACGGCGCGGTCGCCCGGCTCCCGCAGAAGGGGCTGCCGGAGGCGCTCGGCAGGCTGATCCGGATCGCCAGCCTCGACGACTACGCGGAGCTCGTGGACGCGCTCCGCGCCGAAGGCTTCATCCGCGAGCGCATCCGGGTCGACGCCGACGGCCTGCGCAGCTATCTCGGCCCGTTCATCGAGCCGCTCGCCGCCGAGGAGTTCACGTTCTCGCGCCGCTGGATGCAGGAGCAGTTCCGCCGGGTCAACGACCCCCGGAGCGACGCCTACAGCACGATGCTGCGGCTCAACCTGCCGCCGTCGTACCTGCTGATCCACCGGACCTGGGTCGGTGGCGTCGCGGTGCTGGCACAGCTCGGCGCCACGGTGAACTTCCGGCAGATCCTCACCGACTCGCTCCCCGGCTTCGCCGACTGACCGACTGCTCTACCACCACTCGCTGTCGAGCTTGGACTCGATGGAGCGCAGGTGCTCACGGGAGCAGCGGTCGCAGAACCAGCGGGTCTGCCCGTGCTCGACCGCGGAGGTCCAGGTGATCGGCGGCGCGTCCCCCTCGGCGACAGCGCCGCAGAAGGCACACGTGCTCATGGCGCCACCGTAGCGCCGAGGCAGCTCCCCGTCCCCCGGACATGGAACAGGCCGGGTCCACGGTTTCGTGGACCCGGCCTGTCTGTTTCCCGCAATCAGGTGAGAGGCCACCTGGATCAGAAGGCGCGGGCGAGGGCCAGGCGAGCCTGTGCGGCGGCGCGCTCAGCCTTGCGGGAGAGGCGCCGTGCGGCGGCGAGCTGGTGCCCGAGCCGTTGTGCGCGCGCCTGCTCCAGGCGCGCGCTCATATGCGCTCGCGCCAGGGTCTCCTGCTGAAGGTTCTGCATGATGGTGCTCCGTTCGAAGGTCTGGTTCTTCCTGATGGGTCTGCTGCTGGGCCCAGTCATTCCTGGGCCCAGCTGTGGGGCCGGGCTCATGCGGCGGCGTCCTTGCGGGGCCGGCCACGGGGCCGCTTGCGGGGGATCACCGCTCCGTGCTGGAACAGCTCACCTCCCCAGACGCCCCAGGGCTCGCGCCGCTCGAGGGCACCGGCCAGGCACTCGGCCCGCACGGGGCACGCCTGGCACAGCGTCTTGGCGAGCTCCACGTCGCTGGGCGACTCGGCGAAGAACAGCTCTGAGTCATTGATCCGGCACGGGAGCTGTCCAGCCTCGTCGACGCGCTCGACGGTTGCGCTGCTGCTCATCTGTCACCTCCTCCTGATCTGTGTTCTGCGGGAACAACGTGCTTGGGGAAACACAAAGGCCGCGGATCCCTGTCGGGTTCCGCGGCCTGGAGGCTGCCGGTCAATGAGTGGACTCATGTGACAGGTGGACTCCAGGACTGGGGACCCTGGTCGAGGGCGGCAAAGCCATCGATGCTGGTCGGACGCATGGCAGCGCCGTTGCGGACTGCTGCATCCGGGCACACGTGGCCGTAGGCACCACCGATGACGGGCACGACGGAAGTCGCCCACGTCTTGGTCGTGTGCGTGATGCGGAAGTTGCTGCTCATCTGTCGTGCACCTCCTTCAGTGCTTCGGGCGCCGGCGTTGTCAGGGCCGTGTGTGCGCGGTGGTTGCGTGGGAGACAAGTTACGCCCGCGGCGAACATGCGTGCAAACCATTTATTCACGAATCTGGAGAACGTCTGGACCAGCAAGCACCTCGAGCAGGTCCGCGCCGTACTTCTCCAGCTTGCTGGGACCGATCCCGTTGACCGCGAGCAGGCCGGCGCTGTCCGTCGGGCGCACCTCCGCGAGGGCCTCGAGGGTGGCGTCGCTGAAGACCACGAAGGCCGGCACCTCCTCCGTCTCCGCCCGCACCTTGCGCCAGGCACGCAGCGCCTCGAACAGGCCCTGGTCGTAGGGCACCGGGCATTCGGAGCAGTAACCCCGGTTGCGCTCCGACGAGCTGGCCAGCGGCTTGCGGCAGTTCTTGCACGCCGACGCCTTGCGCCGCCTGCCGGTGCGGCTCACCCCGTCGGACGCCGTCACCCGGTCGGCGGGCCGGCCCGGCCGCAGCGACGAGAGGAACCTCGACGGCCGGCGACGCGCCTGCCCGCCGGGGTTGCGGGCCAGGGACCAGGACACCCACAGGTGAGTGCGAGCCCGGGTCACCCCGACGTAGAGCAGCCGGCGCTCCTCCTCCACCGCCTGCGGCGTCTCGGCGTAGCTGATCGGCATCGATCCCTCCTGCATCCCGCACAGGAAGACCGCGTCCCACTCCAGCCCCTTCGCGGCATGCAGGGTGCCCAGCGTGACGCCCTCTGCCACCGGAGCGTGCTGCTCGTGGGCGCGCCGGTCGAGCTCGGCGACGAACCCCTCCAGCGTGGGCGCCACGTCGGCGCCGGCGTACTCCTCGGCCTGGGAGACGAGCGCCATCAGGGACTCCCAGCGGTCCCGGGCCTGACCGCGCGAGCCGGGCGCCTCGGTTGACCACCCCATGCCGCCGAGCACGCCGCGCACCTGGTCGACGAGCCCGTCGTGGGCTGCCTCGCCGGCCCGGGCGCTCGCACGCAGCAGTGCCAGCGCCTGCCGGACCTCGGCGCGCTCGAAGAAGCGGGCGGCTCCCCGCACGACGTAGGGCACCTCGCGTGAGGCGAGCGCCTCCTCGAACGCCTCGGACTGCGCATTGATGCGGAACAGCACGGCCATCTCGCGCAGCGGCACGCCGTCCTTGTGCAGCCGCTGGACCTCCTCGGCCACCGCCTCGGCCTCGGCCACCTCGTCCGGCGCCTCGCGCCAGGTCACCGGCGGGCCGGGCTCGGACTGTGACTGCAGCGTCACCGAGCTCGTCGCGGCGCCCTTGAGCAGGGTGTTCGCGGCCTCCACGACCTGGGGGGTGGAGCGGTAGTTGCGGACCAGCTCCACGCTGGTCGCGTCCGGGTGCTTGCGGGTGAAGTCGGTGAGGTACGACGCCCGGGCGCCGGCGAAGCTGTAGATCGTCTGCGCCGGGTCGCCCACCACACAGATCTCGTTGCGTCCGCCGAGCCACAGGTCGAGCAGCGCTGCCTGGACCGGGCTGACGTCCTGGAACTCGTCGACGACGAACCACTTGTACTGCGCCCGGACCTGGGCGGCCACCCGGTCGTCCTCGGTCAGCAGCGCGGCGCCGATGAGGAGCACGTCCTCCATGTCCATCCGGCCCTGGTCGCGCTTGAGCTCCTCGTAGGTGCCGAAGACGTGCCCGACCGTGGCGGTGTCGAGCCCGCTGACCTCCCGTCCCCGGGCGGACGCGAGCCGGTCGTACTGCTCCGGCCGGACGTTGCTCACCTTGGCCCACTCCACCTCGGAGGCGAGGTCGCGCAGCAGTGCCTGGTTGACCTCGAGGCGGTGCCGCTTGGCCGCTCCGGCGAGCAGCGGGATCTTGGACTCGGTGAGCTGCGGCGGCTCACCGCCGTACACCCTCGGCCAGAAGTAGCGGAGCTGGCGCAGCGCGGCGGAGTGGAAGGTGCGCGCCTGCACGCCCGGCGCCCCGAGCGCTCGCAGGCGTCCGCGGAGCTCCCCGGCCGCGCGGGTGGTGAAGGTGACGGCGAGCACCTCGGTCGGGTTGTAGACGCCGGTCGCCACGCCGTAGGCGATGCGGTGGGTGATCGCCCGGGTCTTCCCGGTGCCCGCGCCGGCCAGGACCCGCACCGGTCCGCGCAGGGCCTGGGCGACGGCGCGCTGCTCGGGATCGAGGGCTTCCAGGAGCCGGTCTGCGGAAATGTTTCTCTCCCTCGGCTGGTTGGATCAGGTGAAAGCGTAGACGCGAGAAGGGACAACCCCGATGTCGGACGGCCAGACCGCCCACGAGACCGCCCCGTTCACGATGTACAGCACCCCGTGGTGCGGGTACTGCCACCGCCTCAAGGGGCAGCTCGGCCGAGAGGGGATCGAGTTCGCCGAGGTCGACATCGAGCAGGACCCGCAGGCCGCGGAGATCGTGATGGCGGCCAACGCCGGAAACCAGACCGTGCCGACCCTGGTCTACGCCGACGGCACCGCGCAGACGAACCCCTCGCTGGCCCAGGTCAAGGAGAAGCTCGCCGCTCTAGCCAGCTGATCACGGCCAGAACGCGCCCACTCACCGGTGAGAAAGTGACCACTCAACGGTGAAAAGGTGACCACTCAACGGGTTCACCAGTGACCGGGGAGGGTGTCGCCGTACCAGTGCTCCACGAGGGAGCGGGAGATGGAGATGCCGCCGGGGAGGACCAGGGTGCCCGCCTCCGCCTCGGCCCGCATCTGCTCGCGGGTGAACCAGCGGGCGTCCTCGATCTCCTGACCGTCGACCGAGACGTCGGTGCTCCCCGGCTCGCTGGCGGCGCGGGCGACGAAGCCGACCATCAGGCTGCGGGGCAGCGGCCACGGCTGGGAGCCGAAGTAGTCCACCTCGCCGACGCGCACACCGGTCTCCTCGAACACCTCGCGCCGCACGGCCTGCTCCATCGACTCGCCCGGCTCCACGAAGCCGGCCAGCGTCGAGTAGCGGCCGTCCGGCCAGGCCGGGTGCCGGCCGAGGAGACAGCGGTCGTCCGGGGCCTCGCCGTCGACGACCACCATGATCACGGCGGGGTCGGTGCGTGGGAACTCGTCGCGGCCGCAGTCGTCGCAGTGCAGCAGGTGGCCGAGCTGCGTGGGGGTCAGCGACCCGCCACAGCGAGGGCAGTGCCGGGTCGCCCACAGCCACTCCGCGATGCCGACCGCGTGCACCACCAGCGCGCCGGAGTCCTCGTCCAGCGCCGCCATCGCGCCCCGGAGGGGCACCCAGTCGTGCTCCGCGAGCTCCGGACCGGCCACCACGGCGAAGTGCACGACGCCGTCGCGGTCACCGAGCAGGACCGGGACGCCCTGGGGCGCCTCGGCCGGGGAGACCCAGGCGTCGGGGCCGGCGACCGGCCGCAGCCGGGTGCCCGCGACGACGAGCACCCGGGTCCGCGGGTCCGCCCAGACCTCCTCGAACCACGCCGGGTCGACGCGACGGTTGGCGATCCGGTCGTGCGGGTAGCGCGACAGCGCGATGTGCGGCGCGGTCAGGCGTTCAGCCATGCGGAGAACGCCTCGGTGGAGTAGGGACGGCCCAGGAAGTCCGCGACCAGCGCGGCCGCATCGCGGGAGCCTCCCGGCGCGAGCACCCGGTCGCGGTATCGGTGCGCCACCTCGGTGTCGAAGAGGTCGTCGGAGTGGAAGGCGCTGAACAGGTCCTTGGCGATCACCAAGGACCACATGTAGGTGTAGTACGCCGAGGAGTAACCCGCCAGGTGGCCGAAGCCCGCGAAGAAGTGGGTGCCCTCGATCGGCCGGACCAGGCTGTAGGCGTCCTGCAGCTCGAGCATCCGCGCGGTCAGGTCCTCCGGAAGCTCGGCGTGGAACCGGTAGGACACCGAGGCGTAGAACATCTGGGTCCGCGCCATCAGCCCCTTGGCGAACTCCTCGGCGGCGCGCATCCGGTCGACCAGGCCGGCCGGGACCGGGTTGCCGTCGGCGTCGGTCGCGAAGCCGCGGAGCACCTCGGCGTCCCACGCCCACTCCTCGAGCATCTGGGACGGCGCCTCCACGAAGTCCCACTCCGTGGCGACGCCGGAGAACCGCACCCACTCGTGCCGGCCGGCCAGCACGTGGTGCATCAGGTGGCCGAACTCGTGGAACAGGGTGACGACGTCGTCGTGGTCCATCAGGCCGCGCGGGAAGTTGCAGACGAGCACCCCCTCCGCGAGCTGTCGGTTGCGCACGCCGGGCACCAGGTCGAACTGCGCGGCGTGGTTGTACTTCCGGTCCCGGGGGTGCAGGTCGAGGTGGATCCGGCCGAGCCGCTCGCGCCCCGCGTCCCCTTCGGTGCCGGCCAGGAACACGTCGTACGACGTCACCTCGTCGTGCCAGGTGGCCACGTCGACCCGCTCGTAGGAGAGCCCGAAGAGCCGGCCGGTCACGTCGAGCAGCCCGTCGTGCACCTTTGCGAAGTCGAAGTAGCGGCGCACCTCCTGGGCGTCGACCCCGTAGCTCTCCCGCTTGACCGCCTCGAGGTAGTAGCGCAGGTTGGAGTTGTCGATCTGCTCCACGCCGTCCTGGGCAGCACGCTCGAGCAGCACCGCCAGGTCCCGCTCGGCGGAGGGCAGCGCCTTCTCGGCGACGTCCTCGATGAACGCGGGGATCGCGTCGCCCTCGGCGATCATCTTGACCTCGGCGTCGTACGACGGCCAGTCGGCGTAACCGAGCAGCTTTGCCTTCTCGTCGCGCACCCGGAGCAGCTCGCCGAGCACCGCGTCGTTCTCCGGCCAGGCGATGTTCAGCGACTCCAGCGCCACGGTGCGGCGGGCCTCGGCGTCCCTGCTGAAGGTCATGAAGGGGTGTGCGTCGGGATACTCGGTGGTGACGGACACCATGCCCTCGTCGTCCGGCTGGTGCGACTCCCGGTAGTCCTCGGGCAGCCCCTCCAGCGCCGCGGCCGGGACCCGGGCGGTGCGGCGACCGTCGCGGATGTTGCGGGAGAACGCCTGGCCGAGCTCGGTCTCCCGCTCGTTGAGCGACCGGAGCCGGTCGCGTGCCGCCTCATCGAGGTCGACGCCACCGCGCCGGAAGGTGCGCAGCGCGTCCTCCAGCATCCGGCGGGCACCGTCGTCGAGCGGGTCCGGCCGCACCGACGAGAGCTGGGCATAGACGTCCGCGTCCAGGTGCAGGTCGTCGGCGAACTTGCGCGCCTCCACCTCGATGGCCTCGGCCAGCTCGACCACCTCCGCGTCGGGATGGACCGACGACAACAGGCTGGTGACCGCGAACGCGTTGGCCAGCGCGATCGCGGCGTCGTTCCACAGTTGCAGGATCGCGGTGTCCTCCGCCGGCGCCGACTTCAGGGCCAGCACCTTCTCGCCGGCCTCCCGGAGCGCACCCCTCGCGCGGTCGTCCAGCCAGCTCTTCCAGTCCGCGTCCCGACCGGGCAGGTCCAGGGAGCCCAACGAGGCAGTCATCGTCATGCTGCGCACGCTACCCGTGCCCGACAACGGTATTTTCAGGTGCCATGAGCACCCACATCGGCGCCGAGCCGGGCCAGATCGCCCCCACCGTCCTGATGCCCGGCGACCCGTTGCGCGCGAAGTGGATCGCCGAGACGTTCCTCGACGACGCCACCTGCTACTCGCAGGTGCGCGGCATGCTCGGGTTCACCGGCACCTGGAAGGGCCAGCCCGTCTCCGTGCAGGGCTCCGGCATGGGGCAGCCGTCGCTGTCGATCTACGCGACCGAGCTGTTCCGGGAGTACGACGTGCAGCAGGCCGTCCGCGTCGGGTCGTGCGGTGCCCTCACGGAGAACGTGAGGATCCGCGACGTCATCCTGGCCCAGGGCGCCTGCACCGACTCGGCGATGAACCGGCTGCGCTTCCACGGCCTCGACTACGCCCCGGTGGCCGACTTCGGGCTGCTCAGCCGGGCCCACGCCGCAGCGGAGTCCCGCGACGACGTCACCGCCCACGTCGGCCTGATCTTCTCGGGAGACGCCTTCTACTCACCGCGCGAGGAGCTGATGGAGCCGATGGTGGCCCACGGGGTCATCGGCGTCGAGATGGAGGCCAGCGCCCTCTACACGCTGGCAGCCGCCCACGGCCGCAAGGCGCTGGCCATCTGCACCGTCTCCGACCACCTGCTCACCGGCGAGGAGACCACGGCCACCGAGCGCGAGCAGACCTTCGCAGCGATGGTGGACATCGCCCTCACCGCCGCGCTCGGCTGACTGTCGCTCAGCGCACGAACATCGGCACCGTCTGCTGACCGCGGACCACCCACGGCCGCGGTGCCTTCGTGAAGGACGTGCGGAAGGTGTAGCCGCGCCTGCGCAGCGTGGCGCCGACCTGGACCTCGTCGTTGCTCACCCATGAGCGGTACTGGTCGAGCAGGTCCCCGAGGTCGGTGCCGTCGACGTACTGGCCCACCGCCGCGCCGCCGGCGACGCGCAGCGACCCGCGGGTGCCGCGCGCCTTGGCGGGCACGTCGAACCGCGCGCGCACGATGCGGTTGAGGTCGGCGTTGCCGATGATCGCGCGCAGCAGCACCCTTCGTCCCGACCACGCGAGGATCGGGTTGCTCCGGCTGACCCGGACCCACCGGCCGGCGCGGTACTGCTCCACCCGCAGCACCCGCACGGTGGTGGTGGCGTCGTCCAGCGTGGTCGTCACCGCGATCCGGTCCAGGGTCACCCCGCGGAGGCTGCTGAGCAGCCACGCCTGGTCGGCGACGTCCCAGGGCGACTCGAACGCGATGTCGGAGGTGGAGACGTAGCGGTCACGCATGTCCAGGCTGAACGGCGTGCCCTCGGTATCGCGGCCCTGGATCGTCCACTTCTGGACCTCGGTGCCGCCCTGGTAGCCGTCGATGACGCGGTCGTGGTTGGCCAGCAGCTGGTAGAAGGTCACGTCCGCCGTGGCCGACCTGACCGACACGTTGCTGGTCCCGGTGCGGGAACGGTCGCCGTAGGTCAGCGTCGAGGAGACCTCGGTGCTCTCGGGCACGGTGCCGATCGTGCCGGTGATGCCGGCCAGCCGGTCCTGGGTGATGGTGCCCACGGGTGCTCCGAAGTTGGCGACCTTGAAGGGCACTCCGATCGGGTCCTCCTGGACGTACACGGCCGAGGCGGGGTGCAGGGACTCCGTCGTCCGGCCGAGGTACTGCATGGGATGGCCGAAGCCGACGACCTCGTCGCCGCAGACCGAGGTCGCGGTGCCGACGCCGCCCATCGTGACGTCGCCCCAGGAGAGGGCCGCGGCCAGGTTGCCGCCCGCGACGATCGTGTCCGCACCGGGTCCGGTCCCCGAAGCGGCGGCCGAGCCCACTGCGCGGACGCCACGGTCGAGCCAGGTCCGCTTTCCGGCAGCCTGGGCGAGCCGGGGACCGCTCACGCCGGAGACGCTGAGCGGCATCGGCAGCCGGGCGAAGCCCTGGGCCGCCTCGGCCGCGCTCACATCCGTCTCCGCGGCGATGCGCTCGGCAGTCCGCGGCGCGACCGAGATGCGGGCGGCCGCCGGCTGGGTGAGGTAGTCGTCCATGGCGTCGTAGGGCGTCACGCCGGCGACCGGTGACGCGCCGTAGGCGAGGCCGTAGGACACCGCGCCGATGAGCCGGCCGTCGCGGGCGTAGACCGGGGAGCCGGACATGCCCGACCAGATGCCGCCGACGCGGTCGATCTCGCGGGAGCTCAGCCGGACCATGATCATGTCCAGGCCCGGGGCGATCCCGCTGTTGAGGACGCCGATGTACTCGCCGGTGAAGCGCTCGGGCGTCGTGCCCTTGCTCACGGTCAGCCCGGTGACGGGCTGGCCCTCGACGAGCTCGGACTGGGGGTACAGCGCGGCGCAGTCACCGTCACTGGGCGCCGACGAGGCGGGCGCAGCGCCCAGCGTGGCGGTCGCGGTGGCGACGGCCGCGGCAGTGGCCAGCCCGATCAGGGCACGGCCGTGCCTCACCGGCAGACGAGTCATGGTCTCTCCTTCGAAGGATCCCCCGACGAGCCCCGCGCCCGACGTGATCAGCGACATCGTCCCGGGAGCAGGGCCTGCCTGTCAGCGGTTCGCGAAGATCGACTCGAGTTCCTCGCGACCCGGCAGGTCGGCGGGCTCGACCGTCTCACCGGAGCGGACGTAGTGGAACGCGGCGCGGACCCGGGCGAGCGGCACGTCGTGCAGCTCCGCCCACGCGAGCCGGTAGACCGCCAGCTGCAGCGGGTCGGCGCTCTGCTGGCGGCTGGTCTTCCAGTCCACGACGAGAAACCCGCTGGTCCCCGAGCTTGCCGAGGGGTCCGCGTACACGGCGTCGATGCGACCGCGCACCACCTGGCCGGCGAGGACCAGGGCGAAGGGCGCCTCCACGGCGAACGGCCGCCTCTCGGCGAACGGCCCCACCTCGAACCGCTCGATCAGCCTGCGCAGGTCGGCGTCGTCCTCGATGCCGACGTCGCCACGGCCCGGCAGGTCGTCGGGCTCGAGCAGCTGCTGCTGACCGAAGCGGGCCTCCACCCAGGCGTGGAAGCGGGTGCCGAACCGGGCCGCCGCGGACGGCTGGCGCGGCATCGGCCGGGCCAGGTCGCGCAGGAAGCCGTCGCGGTCGTCGCGCAGCCGGGCGAGCGAGGTGGCCGACAGGCTGGAGGGCAGCGGCACCGCCACCACGTCGGCACGGTCGGCGCGCGCCTCGGCGAGCAGCCGGTCGAGCTCGGCGTCCCACTCCGCAACCCGGGCGGCCTGGACGACGTCGAGGCCCTCGTCGGGGGCGGCGACGTCGACGGTGCGGACGAGCTCGGCGGCCGCACGGCGCTGTCGCGCCTCCCGTCCCGCCCCGGTGGGCGGCCACTCCGGCGGCTCGAGCTGCTCGAGGTAGGGGTTCTTCGCACCCTTCGGGGGCGGCTCCGGCCACGGGACCGGTCGACCCCATCCCGCCAGCAGCTCGCCGACCGTCTGCTGGTATTCGGACGGGCCGTACGGGCTGGCGCGGTCGGCCCAGACGTGGGAGGTGATGTACAACGTGTGCGCGGCGCGGGTGAACGCGACGTAGGCGAGGCGCAGCTCCTCGGTGCGCTCGTGCGTCCGGCTGTCGGCGCGATAGGCCTCCAGGGCCGCCCGGTCGAACCCGGCCAGCTGCGGCAGCTCGTCGGCGTCGCCGCGCAGCGGCGCCGGCAGCACGCTCGGCGAGGAGGTCCACAGGGTGCGGGACCGGTTGGTCGGGAACCGGGTCGCGCAGACGCCGACGCAGAAGACAGTGTCGTACTCGAGGCCCTTGGAGCGGTGCACGGTGAGGAGCTTCACCGAGTCGGCCTCGGTCGGTGTCGCGACGTCGAGACCCTTGCCCTGGTCGTCCTCGGCGGTCAGGTAGGCCAGCAACGCCGCCAGCGTCACGTCGCCGTCGATCGCCTGGAACTCCGCGACGGCCTTGAGGAACAGGTCGAGGTTGTCGCGACGAGCGGCAGCCGCGGGCGACGACGAGGAGGCCAGCTCGACGTCGACGCCGGTGGTGTCCACGATGCGTCGTACGACGTCCGGCAGCGGCTCCCCGGCGAAGGAGCGCAGCATCCGCAGCTCCGCAGACAGCAGGCCGAAGCGCTCCCGGGCCTCCTCGGAGTAGTCCGCCTCGCCGGGGTCGTCGAGGGCGTCCGCGAGGGCCGGCAGCTCGGCAGGGTCGACGCCGTCGGCGATCGCGAGCAGCTCGTCGGCCAGCTCCGCCATCTCGGTGGACCGCCCGCGCGAGCCGGAGAGCTCCTGGGCGCGCAGCGCGAGCAGCCGCAGGTCCCGGGGCCCGATCGCCCAGCGCGGCCCGGTCAGCAGGGTGAGCAGGGCGGCGTTGGCGGTGACGTCCTGGAGCAGCTGCAGCGTGGCCACGATCTCCGCGACCTCGGGGAGCCGGAGCAGGCCGGAGAGGCCGACGATCTCGACCGGGATGCCGGCGGTGGTGAGCGCGTCGAACACCGCCTCGGCGGTGGCGTTGTCGCGGCTCAGCACGCCGATGTCGGACCAGGCCGCGGTGTGGGCGTCGCGCACCGCCTCGGCCAGCCAGCCCAGCTCGTCCTGCTGCCGTTCGAAGACCCGGACACCGACGCTGCCCTCGGCCGCCTCCGGCTTCGGCTCGAGCGGCTGCACCTGGGGCAGCGCGGCGTACAGCGGCTCGGCGAGACGGTTGGCGACGTCGAGGATGCGCCGGTCGGACCGCCGGTTGACGGTCAGCGGCAGCACCGGCACCTCCCCTGCCGCCGCCGGGAAGGTGTCGGCGAAGTGGAGGATGTTGGACACCGAGGCCCCGCGCCAGCCGTAGATCGCCTGGTTGGGGTCGCCGACCGCCGTGACCGCATGGCCCCGGCCGCTCGCGGCGTCGGGCCCGGAGAAGAGCCGCGAGAGCATCACCGCCTGGGCGACGGAGGTGTCCTGGTACTCGTCGAGGAGGACCACCTTGAACTTCGCCCGCTCGAGCGCGCCGACCTCCGGCTGATCGGTGGCGAGCCTGGCGGACAGGGCGATCTGGTCGGCGAAGTCCATCAGCCCCAGGTCGGCCTTGAGCCGGCGGTAGTCCGCGACGAGGCCGAGGAGCTCGTGGCGCCGGTTGATCGCCGACAGCGCCTTCTCGACCGCGTCGCACCAGGTCTTGCGGTTCTTGCCGGCCCGCTCCGCGGCGAGCGCCGCCTCGAAGCCGCGACGCGCCTCCTCGTCGAACGCGAGCACCTGCTCCGGAGCGACGAGGTGCTCGGTCATCGCGGCGTCGAGGGCCAGCAGGTTCTGGATCGCCGTGGGCGGATGGTCGGTGAGCTCCCGGACCGGTCCGCCGTAGCGCTCGACGGCGCGGGCCCCGAGCTGGTAGCGCGAGGCGTCGGTGATCACCCGGGTGTCCGGCTCGTGGCCGATCCGGAGGCCGTGGTCGGTGAGCAGGCTGGCGGCGTAGGCATTGTAGGTGGACACGGTCGGCTCCAGGACGTCCTCCACGTCGTCGGCCCGGTCCTGCGCATCGTCGGCGCCGAGCAGGCCGGCCGCCGACAGGGCGGCGTGGATCCGGGCGCGCAGCTCTGCTGCTGCCTTGGTCGTGAAGGTCAGCCCGAGGACCTCCTCGGGCCGGACCTGGCCGGTCGCCACGAGGTAGACCACCCGGGCAGCCATGAGCGTGGTCTTGCCGGAGCCGGCGCCGGCGATCACCACCGAGGGCGTGAGCGGCGCCGAGATCGCCGCCCACTGCTGCGGGCTGGGCGCGTAGGGCGTGCCCATCAGCGCGGCCAGCGCCTCCGGGGTGTCGATCGTGCGGGTCGCCGGGTTGGTCACTGGGGCGGTCACTGCCGGAACACCGTCCCCGCGCTTCGTGCGGGGCAGATGGGCAGGAACCCGCAGCCTTTGCAGTGGTCCCCCGTCCTGGCCGGGAAGGTCTCGTTGCGCAGGTGGGCGGCGGCGCGCTCGAGCCGCTCGACCAGCTCGCGACGGGCCGGCCCGTCGTCGTCCGGCGCGGCCTGGCCCTGCGCCCGCGCTGCGGCGGCCGCGTCCTGGGACCCGAGCTGGAGGAGCTCGGCCCCTCCCGAGCGGACCGGCCTGCCCACCAGGTCGTTGACGGCGCCACGGTCCACCGCAAGCTGGTAGAGCGCCAGCTGCAGGTCCTTCTCGACCGCGGGCCCGGAGGGTGCCCGGCGACCGGTCTTGAGGTCCACCACCACGACCCGGCCGTCCGCGTCGAGCTCGAGGCGGTCGGCGTAGCCGGAGAGGCGGACCTGCTCGCCGGACGGCAGCGGCACGACCGTGGAGAAGTGCACCTCGGTGCCGACCAGCTCACGGGCGCTGCCGTGGTGCCAGGCGAGGAACCGGGCCAACGCCAGCTGCACCCGGTCGTGTTCCCGGGCAGCGGACCACGGGGTGCGGAACTCCAGCCGGCCCCAGACCTCGTCGATGTGGGCCATCAGCTCGGCGACGTCGTCGGCCTCGTGGCCGAGCTCTCCCTTGGCGACTCGGTCGGCGAGGGCGTGCACCAGTTGGCCGACGTTGGCCGACTGGTGGGCACGTTCGACGCCACCGGCCTCGCGCTGCAGGAACCAGTGCGTGGGACATGCCTCCACGGCGGTGAGGACGCTCGCGGACACCGGCACCGGCGCCTCCGGGTCCCGGATCGGCGTCGTGGAGACGGACGCGGCCCTGGTCCCCCACCAGGTCGACGGGTCGGCGTGCGGCACCAACCTCCGGTCGCCGGCCCTTGCTGCTGCCAGCCGGGCCAGCCGGCGTGCGGCCGCCCGGCGCAGCGCCGGATCTGCGTCTGGGTCCGCCGTCGTACGACGCAGCTCGGCGACGAGGCCGCCGAGCGACAGCGGACGGGGTGGCCGACCGCGTGTCATCGTCGGGTCGACGCCCAGCTCGTGCACGAAGCGGGACGGCTGCTCGCCGTCGTCATCGGGCGACGCCACCGCCGTGACCACGAGCCGCTGGCGCGCTCGCGTGCAGGCGACGTAGAAGAGTCGGCGCTCTTCCTGGAGCAGCTCGCGGGTGCTCACCGGTGGCAGCAGGAGTGCCTGCCGGTCGGTGGTGCCGCCCTCCGCGCCGATCCGGTCGGCCTGCAACAGCGTGGACCGGCGGCGCAGGTCCGGCCACGACTCCTGCTGGACGTGCGCCACGACGACCAGCCGCCACTCCAGCCCCTTGGACCGGTGGGCAGTGAGCAGCCGGACGGCCGCGCCGCGCACGCCGCGCTCGGACAGGGTGTCGCCGGGGATCTGCTGCGCCAGCAAGGTGGCCAGGAAGTTGCGCACGCCCTGGTGGTCACGCAGCTCCTCCGCGCGCGCAGCCGCGTCGAAGAGCGCCACCAGCGAGTCCAGGTCGCGGTTGGCCCGCCTGGCCGCTGCGCCGCCCGACTCTGCAGCCGCCCGCAGCCGGGCCGGCCAGCTGGTCGCGGACCACAACGTCCAGAGCACCTCCTCGGCGCTGCGGCCCTCCGCCAGCTCCCGGCCGGCCCTGACCAGCAGCGCGTTGACCACCCTGGCTCGCCGGACCTCGGGGCCCTCCAGGCTGTCGAGGAAGCCCTCCGTGAGCACGGCAGACCGCACCAGCTCACCGGAGGAGCGCGGGTGCCCCGGCGCTGTCGCCTTCTCCCTGGTCCGCAGCGCGCGGCCGAGCCGGCGCACGTCACCGGCGTCGAGCTGGCCGAGCGGCCCTGTCAGCAGTGCCTCGGCGCGGCGCTCATCCACGAAGTCCGGCGAGTCCGGCTCCTCGTCGTCGAGGTTCAGGGCGGCGCGCAGCGCGTCGAGCAGCGGGCGCACCGCCGGGTCGTCGACGAGCGGCACCTCGTCGCCGGCCACCTCGACCGGCACCCCTGCAGCCGACAACGACCGGCGCAGCAGCGGGAGGTGGTTGCGGCCGGAGCGCACCAGCACCGCCATCTCGTCCCACTCGACACCATCCTCGAGATGGGCTCGACGCAGCAGGTCGGCCAGGTGCTCGGCCTCGGCGCGGTCGGTGTCGAAGATCCGCACCTCGGCGCGTCCCGGACCGAACGGGCCGGCCTCGGCCACCGGCTCGATGAAGGCTGAGCGCGTCGCGGCGTCCACCGCCGGCACCGGCAGGCGCCGTGCGAGGCGCTGGGTGGCGGCAAGCAGCCGCGGACCGAACCTGCGGGTCGTCCCGAGCGCGAGCACGTCGGCCGGCGTTCCGTCTCCGCGGGGGAACTGCTGGGGGAACTCGAGGATCCCCCGCACGTCGGCGCCGCGGAAGCCGTAGATGGACTGGTGTGGGTCCCCCACCACGGTGAGGTTGCGCCCGTCCCCCCCCAGGGCACGCAACAGCTCGACCTGTCCGGGGTCGGTGTCCTGGTACTCGTCGACGAAGACGTGCTGCAGCTGCGCGCGCAGCTCGTCGCGGTGCTGCTGCGCCTCGATGACCGCGCGCCGGATCAGGTCGGCGTAGTCGAGCGCACCCTGGCTGTCGAGGTTCTCGAGGTACTGCTCGAGGAAGAGGCCCGCCGCGACGTACTCCGGAAGGTCGTGCTGCTCCCCCAGAGCGCGCAGCTCGGCCCCCTCGAGCCCGCGCTCCCGCGCCCGGCCGAGGACGGCGTGCACCTCCCGCGCGAAGCCGCGGGTCGACAGTGCCCGCGACAGCGAGTCGGGCCACTTCACCGCCTCCGGGGTGTCGCTGAGCAACTCGCGCAGCACCACGTCCTGCTCGGGAGCCGACAGCAGCCGGAGCGGCGCGACGTAGAGCTCGGCCGGCGCGTAGCGCCGCACCAGGGCGTAGGCGAACGAGTGGAAGGTCGAGCTCAGCGTCGACGACGTGGTCCGACCGAGGCGGGCGGTCACCCGGTCGCGCAGCTGCTCGGCGGCCTTGCGGCTGAAGGTCAGCGCGAGCACCGAGTCGGGCGCGGCGCCGCGGCGCTCGATGCGGTCGACGATCGCCTCGACGAGCGTCGTCGTCTTGCCGGTGCCCGGCCCAGCCAGGACGAGCAGCGGGCCACCTGGATGCTCGACGACGAGCCGCTGACGGTCGTCCAGCGGCGGTGCGATCACCGGCCCGGCGGGAGGCTGGAGCAGGTAGCCGCGAGCCTGTCCCCCTGGTTTCCTCACGCCGCCTAGGAAACCATCAGGGTCCGACAGCTCAGAGGACGACTACGGCCTCGAACGGCTCGGTGCCCGGCACCAGGCGCAGTCCCGGCACTCCGTGTGACCGCGCCCACGCCGTCGCGGCGGCCAGGCCCGTGACGACCTGGCGTCCGTCGGCCACCCGGGACACGATGCCCACGGCGCGGCCCCGACCGTCGACGAGGCCGGCACCCCGGACGGCCCGGTGGGTCCCGCGGGCGGAGATCACCGCCGACCGCTGGTGCACGGCGACCAGGCGTGCGACCCGTGGCAGCGCGCGGGCCCGGCGCGTCGGCCGGTCGACGGTGAACACCATCGCCCCGGCGACCGGCAGCCCGGCCACCCTCGAAGGGCCACCCCAGTACGGCGGGTCGGGGATGGTCCTCGCCCGGTCGCGCCCGACCACGCGCACCAACGCAAGGTCGTTGGCGCCACACCGCGCACGGTCCGTGACCCCGGCCCGTTGCATCTCCGCGGCCGAGGACCAGTCGAGCCGGCCGGTGCCGATGGTGCGGCCACGGTCCCGGAAGGTGACCGTGGTGCCGAGCGGCAGCGACTGCGCCCCGCAGGTGTTCACCGCGGGCGACCCCTTGGCCAGCGCGCACGACGCCGCGTAGGCGACGTAGGTGCGGTGCCGGCGGTCGGTGAACACGAAGCCGGCCGTGCAGGTCCGCCCCGCCGTGACCACCTGGTCACCGGGGGAGATGTTGGTGTCCGGCGGTGGCGCGGGCCAGGAGGCAGCCGGCCCTGCGGGGAGCACGAGGGCCGCCAGCAGGACCGCGAGAACGGGAAAAATCCCCCGATAACGGCACATGGGCACAGCCTGCCCACCGCGACCCTCAATTGTCGCGGCGCGCCTCGATGCGGTGTAGACCAGCGGCGTCCTCCGCCGGGTCCCAGAACGCTGCACGCATGTCGACGGCACCGCTCGGGCGCATCGGGGTGCCCTCGGCCAGGTACTCCTCGTGGCGTCGCGGGTCCTTGAAGTCGGGCAGCGTGCCGTCCGCGCGGACCACCCGCCACCACGGGACCCCGCCCCCGTGCAGGGCCATGGTGCGGCCGACCTGTCGCGGCCCGCCCGTGCCGACGAAGGCGGCGATCGCGCCGTACGTCGTGACCCGTCCCGGCGGCACCTGCTCGACGGCGGTCAGCACCGCCTCGACGTAGTCGTCGTCCACTCCGGCGACGTTAGCCCAGCAGGCCGCCGAGCAGTCCGCCGGAGGGCGGGGAGAACGCGGCGCGACCACGGACGAGATGGAGTCCGGCGACGCCGTGGTTGCGGGCGAACTGCACTTCCCGGTAGAGCGACCCGACGCCGTTGCTCCCGGCGTCCGGGAAGAGTGCGAGGGTGGAGAGGACGCCGACGGCCCGACCGCGGGCGTCCAGGAAGCCGCTCCCCGAGTCACCCGGCACGCCGGGCGAGGGAGTGAAGACCGACATGGTCCACGGCGACCGGGTCTGGACGGTGCCGGACTTCGCCTGGGTGCTGCCGCGCAGCGAGGAGCTGCCCAGGGTGTAGACCTCGGTCCCCGGCGCGGGCAGGCCGGCCAGTCCGGTGGGGCCGCCGAACTGCGGCACCGTGGGGCTGACCCTGGGGAGCGAGGCGGCGTCGACGCGCACCAGCGCGAAGTCGTTGTAGAGGCAGGCGGCGCCCGTCGTGTGCGCCCGCTTCATCGCGGTCCACGAGCTGTAGGCGAGCCGGCCGTGGCCCAGGACCTGGCCCTCGCCGAGCAGGTTCGCGCCGGTCACGAAGGTGACCCGGGTGCCCATTCGGTACGACGGCGTGGTGCAGCCGTTGGTGTCGCTGGAGCTGCCCTTGCCGGCACAGTGGGCGGCGTAGCCGACGTAGGTGCGCCCGCTCCCGTCCCGGAAGACGAAGTTGGCGGTGCACTGGGCGCCCTGGGTGATCATCTGGACGCCGGGCCCGATCTTCGTCGGGGCGGCGGCCTGCGCGGGGCTGCCGGCTCCGGTGCCGAGCGCGAGCAGGACGGTGGAGATCAGGACGCCGAGCATCCCGGCGATGGAGAGCGGCTTCACGCACAGCACAACGCCCGGCGTGGCCGAGGGCTACGCCGGGCGTCGTGCGGTGGGTCAGAGGATCGGGTCGAAGGGCTCGGTGCCGTTCACCAGCCGCAGCCCGGCGATGCCGGAGTGCGCCTGGGCGAAGGCGAGCTCCTTGGCGAGGTCGCCGATGTTGTTCGACGCCGGCAGCGGTGCCAGGCCCAGCGTCGACAGGGTGCCGATCGCCTTGCCGCCCGCGCTCAGGAACCCGGAGCCGGAGTCGCCGGGGATGCCCGGCGTGACCGTGTAGAGCGGGTGCGTCCAGCCGTCCGTGGTGGCGTCGTCGCCGAGGCTGATGCCGGTGTGCGGCGACAGCAGGGCGATGCCGAAGCGGAGGCTGGAGTTGCCGTAGGTCCAGACGCGGTCACCGGCGGCGGTCCCGTCGGTGTCGATCCCGGTCGGCCCGCCCCAGAACGGCACCGACGGGTTGACCTTGCCGACGTCGGCGGCGTCCACCTTCACCAGGGACAGGTCGTTGTAGGCGCAGGTGTTCGCATCGGTGGTGCCGAGGTCGTGCATCGTCGTCCAGGAGCTGTAGACCAGCGTGCCGTGGCCGACGATGGTGCCCTCGGACAGCAGGCTGCCGTCGTTGGTGAAGTCCACCCGAGTGCCCAGGGGCAGCGAGTCGACGTTGCAGCCGTTGGTGTCGGTGGCCGCGCCCTTGCCGGCACAGTGGGCGGCGTAGCCGAGGTAGACGTTGCCGGCGTCGTCGGTGTAGACGAAGTTGCCGGTGCACTGACCACCCTCGAAGTAACCCATGGTGCCGGGGTGGATCTGGGCCGTCGCGGCCGGCGCCCAGGTCGGGTCGGCGGCGGCAGTGGTGGTGGTGGCGAGGGACGCGGCTCCGGCGAGGGAGGCAGCGGCGACGAGCGCGGTCAGCGCACGGGCGATACGCATGCGGGAACGACCTTTCCGAGAATCTGGCGTTTCCCGGCCCAACGACGCCGCCCCTGGCGGGTTACGGCAGCTGCGTCAGTACGACGGCTGGCTGGGGTCGATCTGGTTCACCCACGCCACCACGCCGCCGCCGACGTGCACGGCGTCGTCGTACCCGGCGCCCTTCACCACCGCGAGCGCCTCGGCCGAACGCACCCCGGACTTGCAGTGCAGCACCACCTGCGTGCCGGAGTCCACGGTCGGGAGCTGCTCGAGCGCGTTGCCGTTGAGGAACTCGCCCTTGGGGATGAGGACCGAGCCGGGGATCTTGTTGATCTCGTACTCGTTCGGCTCACGCACGTCGACCAGGACGAAGTCGCGAGAGCCCTCCTCACGCTCCTTGAGCATGTGCTCGAGCTGGGTGACCGAGATCGTCGACCCGGCAGCCGCGTCGGCGGCTTCCTCCGAGACGGCGCCGCAGAACGCGTCGTAGTCGATCAGCCCGGTGACGGTGGGGTTCTCGCCGCAGAGGGCGCAGCCGGGGTCCTTGCGGACCCTGAGCTTGCGGTACTCCATCTCCAGGGCGTCGTAGATCATCAGCTTGCCGACGAGCGGGTCGCCGATGCCAGTGAGCAGCTTGATCGCCTCGTTGACCTGGATGGAGCCGATCGAGGCGCAGAGCACGCCCAGCACGCCGCCCTCGGCGCAGGACGGCACCATCCCCGGCGGCGGCGGCTCGGGGTAGAGGCAGCGGTAGCAGGGGAACTCAGCCGTGCGTCCGCCCGCCTCGTCCTCGATCTCGAGGGTGGGCCAGAACACGCTGGCCTGGCCGTCGAAGCGGTAGATCGAGCCCCAGATGTAGGGCTTCTTCAGGAAGAACGCAGCGTCGTTGACCATGTAGCGGGTCGCGAAGTTGTCGGTCCCGTCGACGATCAGGTCGTAGGGCTCGAAGATCCGCATCACGTTGTCGTTGTCGAGGCGCTCCTCGTGCACGACGACCTCGACGAGCGGGTTGATCTCGGCGATCGACTCGCGCGCAGAGACGGCCTTCGGCTTGCCGATGTCGCCCTGGCCGTGGATCACCTGGCGCTGCAGGTTGGACTCGTCGACCTCGTCGAAGTCGATGATGCCCAGGGTGCCGACGCCGGCCGCGGCCAGGTACAGCAGCGCCGGGCTGCCCAGCCCACCAGCGCCGATGACCAGCACCTTGGCGTTCTTCAGGCGCTTCTGCCCGGCCATCCCGACGTCAGGGATGATCAGGTGGCGGCTGTAGCGGCGTACCTCGTCGATGGTGAGGTCGCTGGCGGGCTCGACGAGCGGCGGCAGGGACACGGCTCTCCTTGGTGGTCAGACAGGGTTCCATGGTGCCAACACCCGACGGCGCCACCCTGTTCCCGTCCGCTCCTCGGTCGCATCGAGCACGGCGGGATGTCGTAGGCTCACGGCGTCGCCCGCAGGGTGCGACGGCACGAGGAGGACCATGACGATCGGCGAGCAACCAGGCGTTCGCCCCGAACGCGGGGCCCGGATGCCGCGCCGCGCGCGGCGGGCACAGCTGCTCGGCGCGGCCCTCGAGGTCTTCGTGACGCAGGGCTACCACGCCGCTGCCATGGACGACATCGCCGATGCGGCGGGCGTGTCCAAGCCGGTCCTCTACCAGCACTTCCCGGGCAAGCTCGAGCTCTACCTGGCCCTCCTGGACCAGGCGGCGGACACCATCATCCAGAGCACCCGGCGTGCGCTCGCCTCCACGGACGACAACAAGCAGCGGGTCGCCGCAGCCATGCACGCGTTCTACGAGTACGTCGCCGGCGAGGAGCGCGCCTTCCGGCTGGTCTTCGAGTCCGACCTGACCAACGAGCCCGCCGTCCGACAGCGCATCGACCGGGTCACCACCGAGTGCTCGGGGCTGATCGCCGAGGTGATCCGCGACGACACCGGCCTGCCCGACGAGGCGTCCCGGCTGCTGGCGGTCTCCCTGGTGGGCATGGGCCAGGTCTCCGCCCGGTTCTGGCTCCAGGACCGCGGCGCGGGCAGCTCGACCATCAGCCAGGAGGACGCCGCCGCCCTGGTGGCCGGCCTCGCCTGGCGCGGGATCCGGGGCTACCCCCGGACCGACGACCTGCCGCCGGACTCGCACTGAAGCCCGCACGACCACCCCACGAACAGGAGGCCCTCCGATGGAGGTCAAGATCGGCGTCACGGACGTCACCCGGGAGCTCACCATCGACACCGACCTCGATGCCGACCAGGTCGAGGACCAGGTGCGCAAGGCGCTGGTCGAGGGCGGCGTGCTGAGCCTCTCCGACGCGCGAGGCCGACGGGTCGTCGTACCGGTCGAGCGGCTGGGCTACGTGGACATCACCACGAGCACCGTGGGACAGGTCGGCTTCCGCTCCTGACGCTCCGCCGAGGTTTGAACCCTGGCTCGAATGGGCAATTTCGGTGCGTGAGTGCGGCCCCCCGGCCGCTCAAGCGATCTGAAGGGACGACTCATGCTGAGCTTGATTCTGTGGACGATCATCGGCGGCATCATCATCGGGCTGCTGGGCAAGCTGGTTGCTCCGGGAGACCGCGACAACATCCCGCTGTGGCTGACGATCCTGTGCGGTATCGGCGGGATCCTGATCGGCAACTTCCTCTACTCGGCGTTCTTCGACCCGACCACCAGCGGCATCGACTGGTGGCGGCACATCTGGCAGGTCGTCGTCGCCGCGATCCTCGTGATGATCGCGGCCAGCGTCACCGGCCGGAACACCAGCAGGGTCTGACGCACCGAGCAGCACCTGACGGGAGCCCTCGCCCACCCGGGCGGGGGCTCTCGCACGTCCAGGGACGCCTCAGGAAGACGTCAGGACGCCAGGCCCAGGTCGGCCATCCTCCGCGCATGGTTCTCGGTGAGTCGGCCGAACATCCGGCTGAGCGCGGCGAGGTCCATGCCGGGCCGGTCGACACCGCCCGAGAGCAGGGCGGCGAGGGAGTCGCGCTCGGCGGCCACCCGCTGCGCCTGCGAGAGCGCCTCGCCCATCAGCCGCCGTCCCCAGAGAGCGAGCCGGCCCGCGAGGCGGGGGTCGCGAGCGATGGCCCGGCCGACCTGGGCGACCACGAAGTCGGCGTGCCCGGCGTCGTGCAGCGAGGTGATGATCAGGTCGCGGGTGTCGATGTCGAGGAAGACCGCGATCTCGCGGTAGAAGTCGGCGGCCAGGCCGTCGCCGACGTAGGCCTTGATCAGGCCCTCGAGGTAGTCACTGGGCGCCGTCTTGGCGTGGAAGGCGTCGAAGGGCTGCACGAAGGGAGCCATCGCCTCGATCGGGTCCTGACCGAGCAGGGTGATCTTCTCCAGGAGCGGCTCGACGTGGTTGAACTGCACCGCCGCCATCTTCGACAGCGCGATCCGGTCCGGCAGGGTCGGAGCGAGCTTGGCGTCCTCCACCAGTCGCTCGAACGCCGACAGCTCGCCGTACCCGATGGCCCCCAGGAGGTCGACCACGGCGGCACGGTAGCCGGGGTCGGAGTAGGCGACCGGGATCTCCATTTCGGTCATGCAGGGAGGTTACCGATAGACTGCAGGTGGAACAGACGGCTCCCGCCCGATGCGCAGCCGTGTGCGACCCCGGCAGGACGCAGCGCCCGACCTCGTGTGCGCGATGCGCGAGCGCCGAGGACGTCGCTTCCACCGACTCAAGAGTTTCCACACAGAACGGCAAGATCCTGACCACCTTCAGAGAGCTCGGGGTACTCCCCGAGATCGCCGACGCCCTCGAGCGTGTCGGCATCGTGTCCCCCTTCCCGATCCAGGAGATGACCCTCTCGGTGGCCCTCATGGGCACCGACCTCATCGGACAGGCGCGCACCGGCACCGGCAAGACGTTGGCCTTCGGCATCCCGGTCCTCCAGCGCAGTGTCGCTCCGCACGACCCCGACTACGAAGAGCTCGCCGCTCCCGGAAAGCCGCAGGCGCTCGTCGTGGCGCCGACCCGCGAGCTGGCGCTCCAGGTCTCCAAGGACCTGACCCTCGCCGGCCATGACCGCGGCATCCGCGTCCTGACGGTCTACGGCGGCGTCGCCTACGAGCCGCAGCTGGACGCGCTCACCTCCGGCGTCGACGTGGTCGTCGGCACGCCCGGCCGGCTGATCGACCTGATGAACCGCGGCGCCCTGGACATCAGCCACGTGAAGTGCCTGGTGCTGGACGAGGCCGACGAGATGCTGGACCTGGGCTTCCTGCCCGACGTGGAGCGCCTCATCGCGAGGACTCCCGAGACCCGGCAGACGATGCTGTTCTCGGCCACGATGCCGTCCGCGATCGTCGCGATGGCCCGCACCCACATGCGGCACCCGATGAACATCCGCGCGGAGTCCTCGACCGACAACCAGACGGTTCCAGCGACCGCCCAGTTCATCTACCAGGCGCACGACCTGGACAAGCCCGAGATGCTCGGCCGGATGCTGCAGGCCGAGGGTGCCGACCTGATGATCGTCTTCACCCGCACCAAGCGGCAGGCCCAGCGGATCGCCGACGACCTCGCCGAGCGCGGCTTCAAGACCGCGCCGTTGCACGGCGACATGGCGCAGGCCGCGCGCGAGAAGGCGTTGACGCGGTTCCGCGAGGGCAAGCTCCAGGTCCTGGTGGCGACCGACGTGGCCGCCCGCGGCATCGACGTCACCGGCGTCACCCACGTGGTCAACTACACCTGCCCGGAGGACGAGAAGACCTACATCCACCGCATCGGCCGCACCGGCCGGGCAGGGGCGACCGGGATCGCGGTCACCTTCGTGGACTGGTCGGACCTGCACCGCTGGAAGATGATCAACAAGGCGCTCGACCTGCCCTTCGACGACCCGCCGGAGACCTACTCCTCCTCGGAGAACTTCCTGCACGACATGGGCATCCCGCCGGGCACCCGTGGCCGGATCGTCCCCGAGGGCACGGTCCGGACCGCGCCGCGCACCACCGACCGGTCCGGCCGCAAGCCGGACGGACGGTCCGGCGCACGCAGCGCCCGGGAGACGGCGGAGTCGTCCGCCAAGGAGGACCGTCCGGCGCGCAGCCGCAACCGCCGCCGGCGCCGGACCCGCGGCGGCAAGTCCGCCGGCGAGAGCGCCGCCAGCTGACCCGGCCTCGAGGCTGCTAGGCGGTGACGACGACGGCGGTACCGTCGGGTGCGAACCGCCACAGGCGTTCGGCGTCCGCGAGCCGCTGACGGATGCACCCGTGCGACGTGGGCGTGCCGAGCTGCGCCTCCGTCTGCAGCGGCTCCCCGTGCTTGGTGGGGATGCTGTGGAAGCCGATGGCAGCATTCTGCCCACGGGTGAACCGCACGAAGTACTGCATCACGCCCGAGTCGCCGATGCCCACGGCCCAGCGAGACCGGGAGTACACCGCGTAGCTGCCGGGCTCGAGGTTGTCGGTGACGCTGCCGGAGACGAGGTAGGTCGACAGCACGCGGTCGCGTCGGTCCACCAGCCACACGCGCTGGTGGCCGATGGAGAACACCACCCGCCTGCCCTCGCCGCTGTCGGCGGGGAGCAGCGTCTCGTCCGGCTCAGTCGCTGCATCCGTCGCCGTCGGGATCTCCGCGGAAGACCCGTCGCTGCTCGGGCCGGAAAGGGCATCGCCGTCCTCGTGCACGGCCGCCGTGGACACCCGGAGGTCGTCCTGACCGGCCGTTCCGGAGCCCACCGGGATGACCCCGATGCCGGCGAGCAGGGCGATCGCCGTGACGGCCAGCGAGAACGCCGCCGCTCCCACGCGGTCGTAGCGCGGCCGGCCCGCGCGGCGGCGTGGTGCCCGGCGGCGTCCCACCCCGCGGGCGCGCATCAGGAACGTCCCAGCAGGTTCTCCGCGACCTCGCGGTAGGCCTGGGCGCCCTTGTTGCTGCGCGAAGTGGCCAGGATGGAGCGGCCGGCGGCCGGTGCCTCCGCGAACCGGATCGACTTGGGGATGGGCGGCTCGACCACGTCGAGGCCGTAGGTCTCGGAGATGTTCTCCAGCACTGCCTTCGCATGGTTGGTGCGACCGTCGTACAGCGTCGGTAGCACGCCCCAGACCTCGAGGCTGCGGTTGGTGAAGCGTCGGACGTCGTGCACCGTGTCGAGCAGCTGCCCGACACCACGGTGGGAGAGCGTCTCGCACTGCAGGGGGATCAGGACACCGGTCGCAGCGGTCAGCGCCGCGACCGTGAGCACGCCGAGCGAGGGCGGGCAGTCGAGCAGCACCCAGTCGTAGTCGTCGAGCTCCTCGACGGCCGAGCGGATCACGTACTCCCGGCCGGTCCGGGTGAGCAGGTCCGCCTCGGCACGGGCGAGTTCGATGGTGGCCGGCAGCAGGTCGACGGCGTCGTCGGTGGTGACGATGACCTCCGTCGGTGCCAGCCCCTTGGTGAGGACGTGGTGCACCGAGAGCTCGAGGTCCTCCGGGTCGATGCCCAGGCTGAACGTCAGGCACGCCTGCGGGTCGAGGTCGACGAGCAGCACCCGCTGGCCCAGCTCGGCCAGGGCCGCGCCCAGCGATGCGACCGTGGTCGTCTTGGCCACGCCGCCCTTCTGGTTGGCGACGGCGAGAACACGCGTAGTGGACATCACGGCCCATCATGCCGCACCAACGCTTGTCCTTCGCAGCAGCCACGGACATGCTGTGGCGCATGTCGCAGCGCTCGTCCTCGTCGGACGCCCCTCCCGGAACGGCCCTCGTCACGGGGGCCACCGCCGGCATCGGCCTGGAGTTCGCCCGCCAGCTCGCCGCCGGTGGTCACGACCTCGTCCTCGTCGCGCGCGACGCCGGGCGGCTCGACGCGGTCGCGGCCGAGCTGGCGTCGTACGGCGTCGCCACCGAGGTGCTGCCCGCCGACCTCGTCGACCTCGAGCAGCTCCGGCGCGTGGAGGCGCGCCTGGCGGACCCGGCCCGGCCGGTCGACCTGCTGGTGAACAACGCCGGGTTCGGCCTGAAGGAGAAGTTCCTCGCCAACGACATCGAGACCGAGCAGGCGCAGCAGGACGTCCTGGTCCGGGCGGTGCTGCGGCTGACCCACGCCGGGTTGCGCGGGATGGTCGAGCGCGGGCACGGCGGCGTCATCAACGTCTCCAGCGTGGCCGCGTTCCTGCCGCGCGGCACCTACAGCGCCGCGAAGGCGTGGGTGAACTCGTTCACCGAGTGGGCCCACAACGAGTACCGCTCGTCCGGCGTGCACGTGATGGCCCTGTGCCCCGGCTTCGTGCGCACCGAGTTCCACGAGCGCCTCGGCATCGACCGGGATGCCTCGGCGCCGTCCTTCCTGTGGCTGGACGCGGAGTTCCTGGTCCGTCACGCCCTGGCGGACTTCGACGCCGGCAGGGCCTTCTCGGTGCCCAGCAGGCGCTACCAGGTCATCGTCGCGGCCAGCCGCGCCGTCCCCTCGCGCCTCCTCCAGCGGTTCCAGTCGTTCGGCCGCAAGTAGGCCCGGTCACGCCTCGCCGGCGACGAAGGCGCGCACCGCGTCGGCCACCATCTGCACCGCGATCGCCGACAGCAGGAGGCCTGCGATGCGGGTGATCAGCATGACCCCGCTCTCCCTGAGGACGCGGAGGATCGGCAACGAGAAGCGCATGCTCAACCACAGCGCCACGTGCACCAGTACGACGCCGGCCGCGACCGCGACGAAGGAGGCCAGGTCGTCGACGTCCTGGGTGAACAGCATCATCGCGACGATGGCCCCCGGGCCCGCGAGCAGCGGGGTGCCGAGCGGCACCAGCGCCACGTTCGTCTCGGCCGCAGCCGTCGGCTCCGACTCGTGGCCGGTCAGCAGCTCGAGCGCGACCAGCAGGAGCAGCAGGCCACCGGCGCACTGCAGCGCCGGCAGGGAGATGTTGAGGTAGGACAGGATCTGCTGGCCGAAGAAGGCGAACAGCGTGATCACGAAGAACGACACCGCGACGGCCTGCCAGGCCATCCGCTTCATCACCGGCGCCGACCGGCCGCTGGTGAGCGACAGGAAGATCGGGATCGTCCCGACGGGGTCCATGATCACGAACAGGGTCACGAAGACCGACGTCAGCAGGACCCACTCCACGGCCGCAGCCTAGTGCTGCGGTGGCTCACCAGCCGGGTCGCGGGCCTCCGAAGGGCATCTCCAGGGCACCCGGCCCGAAGCTGGTGACGTCGGCGAGCAGCCACTCGTCCCGGAGCAGCAGCGCGGCGGAGGCGGGCCGGACCACCACCCACAGCCATCGGCCGTCTGCCTCGCCGGCGAAGACGGCGCGCTCCAGGACCTCGCCGTCCTCGCACTCGACCATCCACAGCGGCACGCTGCGACCACCGGCACGCACCCTGATCGACTGCGGACCGCGGGCCGCCTGGTGGCCCGGGTCGACGCCCCGAACTCCCGCGACGCGCGCGCCCAGGCCGACTCCGGGGTCCTCGGAGACCACGGTCACCTCCACGGGACCGTCCAGGTCGCTGGTGCCGACCGTCGTGGTGAAGGTCGCCTCGGCGGACGGCGGCCGCCCGACGTGGCCGAAGTCGGCGATGGTCCAGCCGGGACTCATCGGCCACGGCAGGTAGGTCGGCATCGAGCCCGCGTGCCGGACGAGCTCGGCGAAGTCGTCGTAGCCCACCTCGCCGGCGCGCCGGAGAGGCACCACCCGACCGTGCACGGCGCAGTCCACCGCACCGTCGTCGTGCGCGTCGACCGGTGACTTGCAGCGCGGGCACTCCACGGTTGCGGCCACTCGCCGAGGGTAGTGCTCAGCAGTTCCAGCGCGCCACGACCGGGTCCTCGCGGTGGTAGCCCAGCACCGAGATCGTCGCCGTGCCGAGCTGGAAGTGCCGTCCGTCGGCCACCGGCAGGCCCAGCCACCGGACAGCCAGGGCGCGAGAGGCGTGTCCGTGGCCGAACGCCAGCACCCGCCCGCCCTGCGCCCGCACCCGGTCGACCACCCGGTCGAGGCGCGCACCCACCTCCGCCGCCTTCTCCCCGCCGGGTGACGGGTGCGTCCACACCGACCAGCCGGGGTCGTGCTCCCGGATCTCTTCGGTGGTGACCCCCTCGTAGTCGCCGTAGTCCCACTCGGCGAGGTCCACGTCGACCTCCGCCTGAGGAAAGCCGGCCAGCTCCGCAGTGCGGCGGGCGCGCGCACGTGGGCTCGTCAGCACCAGGTCGAAGTGGACATCGCCGAGCCGCTCCCGCAGGCGCGCCGCCAGTTCCTCGCCGCGCTCGGTGAGGGGCAGGTCGGTGCTGCCGGTGTGCCTGCCCGAGCGACTCCACTCGGTCTCGCCGTGCCGGATGATCCAGAGCTCATCGACCATGGCGCCACTCTGCCATCATCGAGCGGTGCACCGATCCCGCGCGGCCGTGGCCGCAGCCTTCGCCACGCAGGGACTCGTCTTCATCAGCCTGACCACCCGGCTGCCGCGCTTCCAGCGCCGCTGGGACCTCTCCGAGCTCGAGGTGTCCGTGCTGCTCCTCATGATGGTGCTGCTCGCGGGCGTGGGTTCCGTCGTTGCCGAACGGCTGGCACGCCGACGCGAGAGCGCCACCATGCTGCGCCTCGCGCTGCTGACCATGGCGATCGCGGTCCCGGTGCTCGTGGCAACCCCCGCCCTGGCCGGCTTCGTAGCCGGGCTCGCCGTGTACGGCGTAGCCCTCGGCGTCGTGGACGCCACCACCAACATGCAGGCCGTCGCCCTGGAGCACGCCTGGCGGCGACCGATCCTGCCCTCGTTCCACGGAGCCTGGACCTTCGGGGGGATCGTCGGCGCCGGCCTGGCCCTAGGGACCGCCGACGTGCCGCTGGGGGCGCTCGCCGTCCTGGGCGTCGTACCCCTCGCCGTGGCTGCGGCGCCGTTCCTGCGACGCACCTCCGGCTGGAGCGTCGCGGTCGAGCACGTCGACGTGCCGTGGCGCCCGATCGTGCTGGTCGGGCTGGGAATGGTGCTCTTCTACATGGTCGACACCGCCGCCCAGACCTGGGGACCGACCTTCCTGGAGCAGACGTTCCCCACCCCGGACGCGCTGGTGGCGCTCGCCGTCTTCCCCTACCTGATCGCCTCCCTGGCCCTGCGGCTGGCCGGCGACAGCCTGGTCGCCCGCTTCGGTGTCGTGCCCGTGCTGAGGGTGGGCGGAGTGGTCGGCTGCGCGGCACTCGTGACGGTCGTGTTCGCACCGGCGTGGTCGGTCGCCGTGGCCGGCTTCACGCTGCTGGGCGCCGGTGTCGCGGTGATCGCGCCGCTCTCGTTCTCCGCCGCCGCCCGAATCGCCGGGTCCACCGGCACCAACCTGGACGACGACGCCCGGATGCTCCGCGTCGACGCCGTGATCGCCCGCTTCAACCAGTTCAACTACGTCGGCGCGCTGCTGGGCGCTGTCCTCACCGGCGTCGTCGGCTCCGGCAACCTCCGCTTCGGGTTCGCGGTGCCGATGGTGCTGATCCTGGCGATCATCCCGCTGGCGCGGGCGTTCGCTGGGGATGCGGTTCCACAGGGGAACCTGTGAAACCGACACATCGCAGCCGTTGCATCGACAGAGAAGTGATGGCTTCTGCCGCGCCGTCCGGCCCGCCACAACCGTAGAGGCGGCCGACCACGAACCATCCACATGGCCCCTGAATGGCGCGCCAGTCCACAGGGGATGTCGCAGCACACCGCTACGGCAGTGCAGGGCTCCAGCCTTGAGCCATGGACGAGCTGATGAATCTTCACGAAAGTGGCATCTGGTTGCGCCGCCAGGCGCTCGACTTCGGCTACCGCGACCGTGACCTGCATGCGGCCCGACGCGCGGGTGTGATCGTGCGCGTGCGACACGGCGCCTACATCAGTGCCGAGGCATGGAATGCCGCGGATGAGGTGGCGCGCCATCTCATGAAGGCCGACGCAGTGCTGATGACGCACGGCGACTCCGTCGCACTCAGCCACACAACCGCCGCAGCGGCGCACGGCCTACGGCTGTGGCAACCGGCTCTCGACCGCGTGCACGTCACTCAGCTCCGTGGCGGAGTGGGTGGTATCCGGGACGACATCGTCTACCACGTCGGCCGGGTGCGTGCCGAAGACGTTGCCAGCCAGGGCGACCGGAAGATGATGCCACCCACTCGGGCAGCGCTGGAGACCGCCTCGCTGCACTCGGTCGAGCAGGGCCTGGTCGTCCTGGACTCGGTGGTCGATCTCGGCTTCGCCACACTCGACCAGGTCCACCAGGAGCACTCCAAGATGAAGAAGTGGCCCAACAGCGCGCGTCTGCAGGTCACCGTCCGGCTCGTTCGGGCGGGTTCCCAGTCGGTCGGAGAGAGCCGTTCACGTCACCTCTGCTGGAAGGAGCACCTTCCGGAGCCACAACTGCAGTTCGAGATTCGCGACGCCTCCGGCCAGCTCGTGGCGACGGTCGACTTCGCCTGGCCCGAGCATGGACTGCTCGGCGAGTTCGACGGACGCATCAAGTACGGGCGCCTGCTGAAGCCGGGTCAGGAACCAGGGGACGTCGTCTTCGCCGAGAAGGAGAGGGAAGACCTCGTCCGGGAAATCACCAACTGGGTGATGATCCGACTGGTGTGGCGTGACCTCGACCTCCCTCGCGTCACGGGGCAACGCATTCGTCGCAAGCTGCGACTCACGGCCTGACGACCACTGCGAGGCCGTTGTCGCCACTTCCCTGCTGGTGCAACACCGGTGAAGTGCGCGTTTCACAGGTGAACCTGTGAAGCCGCGCGCGGGCTATTCGCGCCCCGGCCAGTTCTTGTCCGGCTGCGGCACCGGTCGTCCCGGCTGCTCGCCACCACGCTCGTCGAGGTAGCTCTGCTTGGGCACCATCACCTTGCGGCGGAAGATGCAGACGACCTTCCCGTCCTGGTTGTAGCCGATGGTCTCCACGTGCACCACGCCCCGGTCGTCCTTCGACTTGCTCTCCCACTTGTCGAGCACCGTGGTCTCGCCGTAGAGCGTGTCGCCGTGGAAGGTCGGGGCGACGTGGCGCAGCGACTCGATCTCGAGGTTGGCGATCGCCTTGCCGGAGATGTCGGGGACGCTCATGCCCAGCAGCACCGAGTACACGTAGTTGCCGACCACGACGTTCTTCCCGAACTGAGTGGTCTCCTCCGCGTAGTGCTCGTCGAGGTGCAGCGGGTGGTGGTTCATGGTGAGCAGGCAGAACATGTGGTCGTCGAACTCGGTGACCGTCTTCCCTGGCCAGTGCTTGTAGGTCGCGCCGACCTCGAACTCCTCATAGCTGCGACCGAACTGCATGCG
Source organism: Marmoricola sp. (assembly GCA_035700665.1). Classification (GTDB taxonomy): domain Bacteria; phylum Actinomycetota; class Actinomycetes; order Propionibacteriales; family Nocardioidaceae; genus Marmoricola. The sequence goes on along the minus strand of DASSOK010000006.1, from coordinate 2,338 downwards.
TGCTCTCCTCAGGCGTCGACGGGCTGGGCTCTTGCGACCCCATCTTCGCGGTTCTGCCGCGCGCTGTGCAGTCCGGGGAGGGGTGGGATTACTCACCCGCAGGTACATTCGAGTGGATGCGTATCAGTCTCCACACCGCCGCTCCACTGGCCCTGGTCCTCGCGCTCACCGGCGCCCTGGGGGCCTGCGGCAAGGACTCCCCCGCAGGCAGCGAGGCCAGCTCGACGCCCTCCCCGAGCGTCAGCACCGGTGGTCAGTCGCCCTCCGCGTCGGCCTCCGACGGAGGTACGACGGCCTCGGAGCCGCTCGCCGAGGCCCCCTGGGAGTCGGCCGAGCCGGCCGGCGGGAAGCTCTTCGAGGGCCACGGGTTCGGCTTCCGCGCACCGGAGGGCTGGACGGACGCGACCCAGAAGGCCAAGGAGCTCAACCAGCTGGTCGACCTCGCGGCAGCCGCGGCTCCGGACAAGACCGGCTTCGCGACCAACGTCAACGTGGTGGTCGCGGACGCCGGCGTGGAGGACCCGACGCCGGACCAGCTCGAGGAGGTCACCAAGGCCATCACCTCGCGGCTCGACGCGCTGGTGCCGAAGCTGGAGGTCAACCCGACCACCGCGCTCGACGGGCGACCGACCCTCGACCACGAGGGCGCGGCGACCAAGGCGGGCGTCAACTACTACATCCACCAGTACGTCGCCTTCAAGGGACGCAACGCCTACACGATCACCTTCTCGTTCAGCCGTGAGGCGACCCCGAAGCAACGCCAGCAGGTGATCAACGAGGTCATGGCCAGCTGGTCCTGGCGCTGAGCGGCCCGGCCGCGCGAGGTTACCGCCCAGTGTTCGGGGCAGGCTCGTCGGCCGACCGCGAAGAGGGAAGGATGTCGGCCATGGCGGAGAAGAAGGCGCGTCGCGCGGCAACGAGCGGTTCCTACTCGATCACGATGCGGTTGCACACCGCGCTCGACCACGGCCTGATCGGTGCGGTCGCCACGGCGATCGCCGCAGAGGGCGGCATCGTCACCGCCATCGACGTCACGGAGTCACGGCACGACCGCCTGGTGGTCGACGTCACCTGCTCGGCAACCGACAGCGAGCACGCCGAGGAGATCGTCGCCGCGGTGGAGTCGATCGAGGGCATCACGGTGCACAAGGTCTCCGACCGAACCTTCCTGCTCCACCTGGGCGGCAAGATCGCGGTCTCCTCCAAGGTGCCGCTGAAGACCCGTGACGACCTGTCGATGGCCTACACCCCTGGCGTGGGACGGGTCAGCACCGCCCTGGCCAACAACCCCGACGACATCCCGCGGCTGACCATCAAGGGGAACACCGTCGCGGTCGTCACCGACGGCTCCGCCGTCCTGGGCCTGGGCAACATCGGGCCGGGCGCCGCACTGCCGGTCATGGAGGGCAAGGCGGCACTGTTCAAGCGGTTCGCCGACATCGACGCCTGGCCGATCTGCCTCGACACCCAGGACGTCGACCAGATCGTCGACGTCGTTGCCGCGATCGCCCCCGGCTTCGGCGGCATCAACCTGGAGGACATCGCCGCACCGCGCTGCTTCGAGGTGGAGCAACGGCTGCGCGAGCGGCTCGACATCCCGGTCTTCCACGACGACCAGCACGGCACCGCGATCGTCGTACTCGCCGCACTGACGAACGCGCTGCGTTGCCTCGACAAGGAGCTGGCCGAGAGCAGGATCGTGGTCGCCGGCGCAGGCGCAGCCGGTACGGCGATCGTCACCCTGCTCCTCGCCGCCGAGGCGAAGGACGTCGTGGTCTGGGACCGCGAGGGTTGCCTTTGCACCGACGACGACCAGCTCTCACCGGCCAAGAAGGCGCTGGCGGGAGTGACGAACCCCCGCGGCGTGCACGGCGACCTCCGCGCCGCCCTGGCCGGCGCCGACGTGTTCATCGGCGTCAGCGGCCCCGGCGTCCTGGAGCCGGCCTGGATCGACGACATGGCGGACGAGCCGGTGGTGTTCGCCCTGGCGAACCCGGACCCGGAGATCGACCCGGCCGACGCGGCCCGGCACGCCGCGATCGTGGCGAGCGGCCGCAGCGACTACCCCAACCAGATCAACAACGTGCTGGCCTTCCCCGGCGTCTTCCGCGGGCTGCTCGACGCCCGGGCCAGCGACGTGACCATCGACATGCTGCTCGGGGCGGCCGAGGCGATCGCCCGGACCGTCACGGACGAGGAGCTGAACGCCAACTACATCATCCCGAGCGTGTTCCACGCCGAGGTCACCGACGCCGTGGCGAACGCCGTGCGCGAGAGCGCCAAGAGCTGAACAACCGGCGCCCGGGCGACTAGACTCGGCTGCGCGGGATTTGTCCGC
>DASSOK010000005.1:0-9921 GCA_035700665.1 Marmoricola sp. | reverse complement strand
CCGAGATGACTGCACAGATCCTCGACGGCACCACGACCCTGAAGACCATCAAGGCCGAGCTGACTCAGCGCGTCGCCGCGCTGAAGGAGCATGGCATCGTGCCCGGCCTCGGCACCGTCCTCGTCGGGGACGACCCCGGGTCGCACTGGTACGTCGGCGCCAAGCACAAGGACTGCGCCGCGGTCGGCATCAACAGCATCCGCCGCGACCTGCCCGCGTCGGCCACCCAGGCGGAGGTGGAGGCGGTCATCGACGAGCTGAACTCCGACCCCGCGTGCACCGGCTTCCTCGTGCAACAGCCGACCGGCCTCGACGAGTTCGCGTTGCTCTCGCGCGTCGACCCCGACAAGGACGTCGACGGCCTGCACCCCTTCAACCTCGGCAAGCTGGTGCTCGGTCAACCCGGCCCGCTGCCGTGCACACCGGTCGGCATCATCGAGCTGCTCCGGCGCCACGGCGTCGAGATCAACGGCGCCGAGGTGGTGGTCGTCGGTCGCGGCATCACCGTCGGCCGACCCCTCGGGCTGCTGCTCACCCGACGCTCGGAGAACGCCACGGTGACGCTGTGCCACACCGGCACGCGGGACCTGGCCCGACACACCGGTGGGGCCGATGTCGTGGTGGCTGCAGCCGGCGTACCCGGGATCATCACCGGCGACATGGTCAAGCCCGGCGCGGCCCTGCTCGATGTCGGTGTCTCCCGGGTGGACGGCAAGATCGCCGGAGACCTGGCGCCCGACGTGTACGACGTCGCGAGCTGGGTCTCGCCCAACCCCGGCGGAGTCGGGCCGATGACCCGGGCGATGCTGCTCACCAACGTCGTGGAGGCATCCGAGCGGGCGGCCGGCATCGTCTCGGGCGCCGGGGAGCCGGCGCGCGCGTGAGCCGTCGCGTGGTCCCGCAGACCTTCGGGGGAGTGGTCTACCTGCTGGTCGTGGCCATCACCGGGTGTGGCCTGGCCCTGCTCGCCCTCGACTCGTGGCGACGTGGCGTAGGGGTCGTAGGGCTGGGCCTGGTCGTCGGCGCGGTCCTCCGGCTGGTGCTCTCCGAGGGCAACGCCGGCATGCTGCGGGTGCGCAGCCGGCTCTTCGACGTGGTCAGCCTCGCCGGCGTGGGCATCGCCCTGATCGTGCTCGCCGCCAACATCCCCGACCAGCCCCGACTCTGAAACCCCCGTCCGCCGAGACGTCAATTACTGGGGGCCTGGACGCGCCGAGACGTCACTTTCTTCCTCGCCAGAGACGCCGAGACGTCAGTTGCTAGGCATTGAAGTGACGTCTCGGCGGGCTGGGGGCAGCGGCAAGCGCCGTCTCGGCGGGCTGAAGCCATCAACAAGCGCCGTCTCGGCGGGCTGGGGGCAGCAGGAAGTGACGTCTCGGCGGAGGCCGTCAGATCAGGCCGAGGTCGGTGACGGCCTTGCGCTCGTCGGCGAGCTCGGCGACGGAGGCATCGATCTTGCCGCGCGAGAACTCGTCGATCTCCAGGCCCTGGACGATCTTCCAGCTGCCGTCCCGGGTGGTGACGGGGAAGGAGGAGATCAGGCCCTCGGGGACGTCGTACGAACCGTCGGAGCGGACCGCCATGGAGACCCAGTCACCCTCGGCCGAGCCGAACAACCAGTCGCGAGCGGCGTCGATGGTGGCGGAGGCGGCCGACGCTGCAGAGGAGGAGCCGCGGGCGTCGATGATCGCGGCGCCGCGCTTGGCCACGGTGGGGATGAAGTCGTTCTCGATCCAGGCCTGGTCGTCGACGACCTCGGCGGCGTTCCTCCCGTCGACCTCCGCGTGGAAGATGTCGGGGTACTGCGTCGCCGAGTGGTTGCCCCAGATCGTCATCTTCCGGATCGCGGTCACCGGAGCGCCGGTCTTCGCCGCGAGCTGGGAGATGGCCCGGTTGTGGTCGAGCCTGGTCAGCGCCGAGAACCGCTCGTCGGGGATGTCCGGGGCGTTCGTCATCGCGATCAGCGCGTTGGTGTTGGCCGGGTTGCCGGTGACGCCGATCCGGACGTCGTCGGCGGCCACCTTGTTGAGCGCCTTGCCCTGGGCGGTGAAGATCGCGCCGTTGGCCTCGAGGAGGTCACCGCGCTCCATGCCCGGACCGCGCGGGCGGGCGCCGACGAGGAGAGCGAGGTTGACGCCGTCGAAGATCTTCTCGGCGTCCGCGCCGATCTCGACGCCGGCGAGGTTGGGGAACGCGCAGTCGTCGAGCTCCATCACGACGCCCTCGAGCGCCTTCAGCGCGGGCTCGATCTCCAGCAGCCGCAGCTCGATGGGACGGTCCCCGGCCAACGACCCGGCCGCGAGACGGAAGAGCAGGCTGTAGCCGATCTGGCCGGCGGCGCCGGTCACGGCCACCTTGAGGGGAGCGGTCACGAGGACTCCTTCTGCAGGTGCAGGTGCGAGGCGGAAACGATCCGAACCTAGCAGCCGACACGGGGCCTCCCTCCGCTCGCCCCCGGCCGTGGACCGACCCCGATCCGGAGCGGCCCCTTACGCGGGCACCCGGGCAACGGGCAGGATGGAGACCGCCCGGAGCAGCGCTTCCCGGGTGAGATATCTTGATGTCAAGACTTTCTTGCATGCCAGTCCGCACACCAGGGAATCACCAGGAACGGAGCCACTGTGGCCGACGCGAAGATCATCTACACCCACACCGACGAGGCGCCCCTGCTGGCGACGTACTCGTTCCTCCCGATCGTCTCGGCCTATGCCGGTGTCGCCGGGGTGGACGTCGAGACCCGCGACATCTCGCTGGCCGGGCGGATCATCGCGAGCTTCCCCGAGGTGCTGGAGCCGGAGCAGCGGATGGACGACGCGCTCGCCGAGCTCGGTGAGCTCGCCACCCAGCCCGAGGCCAACATCATCAAGCTGCCGAACATCTCCGCCTCCCTCCCGCAGCTCAAGGCGGCCATCAAGGAGCTGCAGGACAAGGGCTACGCGCTGCCCGACTACCCCGACTCGCCGAAGACCCCGGAGGAGCAGGACGCCCGGGCGCGCTACGACAGGGTCAAGGGCTCCGCGGTCAACCCGGTGCTCCGCGAGGGCAACTCCGACCGGCGCGCGCCGGCCAGCGTCAAGAACTACGCCAAGGCGCACCCGCACCGGATGGGCGCCTGGTCGCCCGACTCCAGGACCAACGTGGCCACGATGGGCGTCGACGACTTCCGCACCAACGAGAAGTCCGTGGTCCTCCAGCAGGACGACACCCTCCGGATCGAGCATGTCGACGACGAGGGCACCGTCACCGTCCTCAAGGAGTCCGTGCCGGTGCTGGCCGGTGAGGTCGTCGACGCGACCTTCATGAGCGCCGCGAAGCTGCGGGAGTTCCTCGCCGCCCAGGTCAAGCGCGCCGACGAGGAGGACGTCCTCTTCTCGGTGCACCTGAAGGCCACCATGATGAAGGTCTCCGACCCGATCATCTTCGGCCACGTGGTGCAGGTCTTCTTCGCCGACGTCTTCCGGAAGTACGGCGCGGAGCTGGCCGCCGCGGGCCTGAACGCCAACAACGGACTCGGCGGCATCCTCGCCGGGCTCGACGAGCTGGAGAACGGGTCTGCGATCAGGGCGGCCATCGAGGAGCGGCTCGAGCAGGGTCCGGAGCTGGCGATGGTCGACTCGGACAAGGGCATCACCAACCTGCACGTGCCCAGCGACGTCATCGTGGACGCCAGCATGCCCGCGATGATCCGCACCTCGGGGCACATGTGGGGTCCCGACGGCGAGGAGCACGACACCCTCGCGGTGATCCCGGACAGCTCCTACGCCGGGGTCTACCAGACCGTGATCGACGACTGCCGCGAGAACGGCGCCTACGACCCGTCGACGATGGGCTCGGTGCCCAACGTCGGGCTGATGGCGCAGGCGGCCGAGGAGTACGGCTCCCATGACAAGACGTTCGAGATCCCGGCAGCCGGGACCGTCCGGGTGGTGAACTCGGCCGGCGACACCCTGATGGAGCACGCGGTCGAGGCGGGCGACATCTGGCGGGCGTGCCAGACCAAGGACGCAGCCGTTGCGGACTGGGTCAAGCTGGCCGTGAACCGGGCCCGCGCGACCGACACCCCCGCGATCTTCTGGCTCGACGAGACCCGCGCGCACGACGCGAACCTGATCGCGAAGGTGAACTCCTACCTCCCCGAGCACACGGCGTCGATCGAGGGGGGTGACGGCCTGGACATCCGGATCCTCCCGCCGGCCGAGGCCTGCAAGCTCTCGGTGGAGCGGATCCGCAAGGGCGAGGACACCATCTCGGTCACCGGCAACGTGCTGCGCGACTACAACACCGACCTGTTCCCGATCCTGGAGCTGGGCACCTCCGCGAAGATGCTCTCCATCGTGCCGCTCATCAACGGCGGCGGGCTGTTCGAGACCGGCGCCGGCGGGTCCGCGCCCAAGCACGTCCAGCAGCTGGTCAAGGAGGACTACCTCCGCTGGGACAGCCTCGGGGAGTTCCTAGCCCTGGCGGAGAGCTTCGAGAAGTACGCCGAGCAGACCGGCAACGACTCCGCACGGGTGCTCGGCGAGGCGCTCGAGCGGGCGACGGAGACGTTCCTCAACGAGGACAAGTCCCCGACCCGCAAGCTGGGCGGCATCGACAACCGCGGCAGCCACTTCTACCTCGCGATGTACTGGGCCCAGGAGCTGGCGAGCCAGACCGAGGACGCCGAGCTGGCGGCTGCGTTCGCGCCGGTGGCCGAGGCACTCACCGGCAGCCAGGACGAGATCGTCGACGAGTTGATCGCCGTCCAGGGCCAGCCCGTCGACATCGGCGGCTACTACAAGCCCGACGACGCGAAGGTCAGCGCCGTGATGCGGCCCTCGGAGACCTTCAACAGCGTGATCGACGCGCTCTGACGGGCGCCTTGTAACGCGGTGTTCGCGCCGCATAGTGCCCGCCCGGGCGGGCACTATGCGGCCGAAACGGCGCGTTACATGCCCACCTGGCGACACACGTCACCCCGCCGAGGGGAATGACCGCCGCCCACCGCGTGGTTGTGCTGGGGTGACTTCCGTGACCGAGCCCGCGACCGTTCCCGCTGCCGAGGCGGTCGCGGCCAGCCGCGGGGTGCGGTTCGGCTGGGCGGTGCTCGCGCTGGCCACGGGTGGCTTCGCGATCGGTACCACCGAGTTCGTCACGATGGGGCTGCTGCCGCAGATCGCCCGCGGCATGGACGTCTCGATCCCGAGCGCCGGCCACGTCATCTCGGCGTACGCGGTCGGTGTCGTCGTCGGCGCCCCGGTGCTGGCCTACTTCGGCGCGCGGCTGCCCCGACGCGGCCTGCTGATCGCGCTGATGGCGGCGTTCGTGCTCGGCAACGCGGTCTCCGCCCTCGCGGTCAGCCAGGGCTGGCTGCTGCTCGCCCGGTTCGCCTCGGGGATCCCGCACGGCGCCTACTTCGGGGTCGCCTCGCTCGTGGCCGCCTCGCTGGCCGCCCCTGGACGGCGGGGGCGAGCGGTCGCCCTGGTGATGCTCGGGCTGTCGGTGGCCAACGTGGTCGGCGTGCCCGTCGCGACCTGGCTCGGTCAGAACCTGGGGTGGCGCTCGGCCTACTGGCTGGTCGCCGTGCTCGGTCTGGCCACCATCGCGCTGGTGCGCGCCTTCGTCCCGTACCTGCCGGCCGACCCGGCCGCCCGCGGGCGTCGCGAGCTCGCCGTCTTCGCGGACTGGCAGGTCTGGCTGACGCTGCTGGCCGGGGCGATCGGGTTCGGCGGCATGTTCGCGGCCTACTCCTACATCGCCCCCACCGTCACCGACGTCGGCGGGCTGCCTGAGTCGGCGGTGCCGGTGTTCCTGCTGCTGTTCGGCCTCGGCATGGTCGCCGGCACCTGGGTCGCGGGCGAGCTCGCCGACTGGTCGATCCTGCGATCGCTCCTCGGCTCCAGCATCGGCCTCGGTGCGGTGCTCCTGCTCTTCTGGGCGGCGTCGCCGTACGGCTGGTGGGCCCTGCCGGTCGCCTTCCTCATCACCGTCACCGGCTCGGTGCTCGTGGTGAACCTGCAGCTGCGGCTGATGCAGGTCGCCGGCGACGCGCAGACCCTCGGGGCGGCGTTGAACCACTCCTCGCTCAACATCGCCAACGCCCTCGGCGCCTGGCTCGGCGGCCTGGTCGTGGCCGCCGGCGCGGGCTTCCGCGCCACCTCGCTGGTCGGGGTGGCCCTCTCGGTGGTCGGGTTCGGCGTCGTGCTGACCTCCGCGCTGCTCGCCAGCCGGCGCCGCTCTACACCGGCAGGTCGGTAGGCAGCAGGTCGTAGCCGGCCATGTCGTGGCGGCCGTCGCGGCAGTTGATCGCCTGACGCTCGATGCCGGTCGGCCGGAAGCCGTTCGCCTCGGCGACGTGCCGGGAGGCGGCGTTGTCGACCGCGGCGAAGAGGGTCAGCCTGGCCAGTCCGAGCCCGCCGGCCTCCGGGTCGACGAAGGCGTGCCGCACGGCGAGCCGGACGGCCTCGGTCATCACGCCGCGACCGCGGGCATCCGGGTGCGTCCAGTAGCCGATCTCGCCGGTGCCGTCGGCGATCCGCAGCACCGACACGGTGCCGAGCAGCTGGTCGTTGCCGGGATCCGCGACCATCCAGTGCACGGCCGTCCCGGTGGCCATGCCCAGCGGCCGGTCGCGCAGGAACTGCTCGGCGTCGGCCAGCGTGTACGGCGCCGGCATCCCGCCCAGCCAGTACGACGTCCGCTGGTCGTCCCCTGCCTGGCGGACCCGCTCGGCGTCCTCGTCGCGATGCGACCGCAGCACGATGCCGGCGCCGACGATGCGCGGGACGTCGTACCAGGGGTGCCGTGGTGCCCGTGCGTCGTCGCGGAGCAGCGTGCCGACCCAGGCGTCGCGCAGCTCGCCGCGCTGCTCCAGCCACTTCCGGGCGGAGCCCTCGATCGCGAAGCCGAGCCGCCACGCCAGCTTGCGGGACGCCCAGTTGCCCACGTGCGCCCACCAGATCACCGTCTGCAGACCACGACCGCCGTCGGACTCCGGCGCGAAGCCCCAGTCGAGGAGCAACCGCACGCCGCGCTCCATCGCGCCGGTGCCGCGCACGCCGGGGTGGGAACCGTAGGCGAGCTCGGCGCGGCGATCGCCCTCGTTGCGCAGGCTCAGCGTGCCGCCGAACCGACCGTCGTGCTCCAGCACGAAGTGCCACTCCCGGTCGGTCGCCCAACCGCCCGGGATGATGTCCCCGACGTAGCGCCTGGCGTCCTCCAGCGAGTAGGGGAGCGGCACCGACGTCCAGCGCTGGCTGAGCGGGTCCTGGCACTGTTCCCACGACCCCTGGGCGTCCTCCGGGCGTGGCCCGCGCAGCGTCACCGCACCGTCGGTGAGGACGGGAACGGTGGGTGCGCGGGGAGGCATGCCCGAACCCTGCCCAACCGGCTGGCTCGCAGGCAAACGGGTTTGGGAGAATGCCGCCATGTCCTCGCAGCCCACTCTTCCCCGAGTCCTCTCCGGCATCCAGGCCACCGCGGACTCGTTCCACTTCGGCAACTACCTGGGTGCGCTGCGGCAGTGGTCCACGCTGCAGGACGGCCACGACCCGTTCTTCTTCATCGCCGACCTGCACTCGCTCACGGTGCCCCAGGAGCCGAAGGAGCTGCGCAAGCGGTTCGTCCGCTGCGCAGCACAGCTGATCGCGCTCGGCATCGACCCCGAGCGGTCGGCGATCTTCCTGCAGTCGCACGTGCCCGAGCACACCGAGCTCGGCTGGGTGCTGCAGTGCCTCACCAGTTTCGGCGAGGCCCGCCGGATGACCCAGTTCAAGGACAAGTCGGCGAAGGAGGGCGAGGGCGCCGCGTCGGTCGGGCTGTTCGCCTACCCGATGCTGATGGCCGCCGACATCCTGCTCTACCGGCCGCAGTACGTCCCCGTCGGCGAGGACCAGCGCCAGCACCTCGAGCTCACCCGCGACCTGGCGCAGCGGTTCAACCACCGCTACAAGAAGACGTTCAACCTGCCCGAGCCCTACATCCTCAAGAGCACCGGCAAGATCTACGACCTGCAGAACCCGACGGCGAAGATGTCGAAGTCGTCCTCCAGCGCGGCCGGCATCATCGAGCTGCTCGACGACCCGTTGGTCTCGGCGAAGAAGATCCGGTCGGCGGTCACCGACTCGGGGGCGGAGGTGCGCTTCGACCCGGAGGAGAAGCCCGGGGTGTCCAACCTCCTCACCATCTACGCGGAGCTGACCGGCCGGAGCATCGAGGACCTGGAGAAGGAGTACGACGGCCGCGGGTACGGCGACTTCAAGGCGGACCTGTCCGACGTCGTGGTCGAGTTCGTGACACCCTTCCGGGACCGGACCCTCGAGCTCCTCGACGACCGCGCGGAGCTCGACCGGATCCTGGCCCGCGGCGCGGAACGGGCTCGCGAGGTGGCCAGCCGCACGCTCGCCGATGTCTACGACCGGGTCGGCCTGGTGGCGCCTCGCGGACGGGAACTGCGCTAGGTTCGGGCGCGTGCCTGTCATCGGTGTCTCGGTCGCCGTCCCCGAGCCCCACGGAGCACGACTCCAGGACTACCGGATCTCCCTGGGTGACGCCGAGGCCCGCCAGATCCCGACGCACATCACCCTGGTGCCTCCCTGTGAGGTCGGTGCGGAGGCCCTGGACCGGGTCGAGGAGCACCTGGCCGGGGTGGCCGCACGGACCGCTCCGTTCCGGGTGCACCTGCGGGGCACCGGGACCTTCCGCCCCCGCAGCCCGGTGGTCTTCGTCGGCGTGGTCGAGGGCATCTCGGCCTGCGAGCGGCTGGCCGCCGACCTGCGCTCGGGTCCGCTCGACGTCGAGGTGGAGTTCCCCTACCACCCGCACGTGACGGTGGCGCACCACCTGGCCGACGAGGCGATGGACCGGGCGTTCGAGGAGCTCAGCGGGTTCGACGCGACGTTCGAGGTGCGCGAGTTCTGGCTCTACATGCACACCGGTGCGGAAGGGTGGCAGCCGGTCCGCTCGCACCCTCTCGGGGGTTGAGCAGACCGGCTGCCGGCGTGAGGATCTTCCGGTCGGGGAGGGGCGCCGGTGTCCTGCCGGTCGCGGTCCCGGAGGTCAGCGCCAGGGCCGGAAGATCCGCACGTAGTAGGTGTGGCCGTAGTAGCGGCCAAGGCCCGGCCGGGTGATCCGCGCGACGCTGATCTTGTAGGTGCCGACGCGCGACGCCTCGGCCGGCATCCGCCACACCACCGTGGGCATCCCGTAGCCGGAGTGGACGGCGTAGCGACGGGGGTAGATCCGGTGGCCGTTGTGCCAGATGCGAATGACCGACCGGGAGAAGTCCTCGCTCCGGATGCCCGAGCTCAGCGACCACCGGCCGGCCGGCTCCATCGTGCTGGGGAAGTACCCGCTCGAGGGCCAGGACGTCCACCGCGGGTTCGGCCGCGTGGAGCTCGTCGGGCCGACCACCTGGAGCGCGTTGGCGGAGCTGGTGCTGCCGTTGCCCATGATCCGGGTGAACGGGTAGAGCACCCACCGCCGGTGCCCGACGGCGACATTCTCGGAGCCGCGGTCGTCCATGTACATGTCGACGATGCGACCGGACGTGATGCTCGGCAGCGCCAGCGCGAGGTTGGACTTCGCGGCCGTGCGGTCGCCGGCGTAGCTGTAGCAGAGCCAGCTCGCGGTGGGGAAGTGGCTCAACGTCGTGTTCGCGGACATCATCAGCGCCGTCCGAATCGCGTTGCGGTTCATCGTGGCTGAGCCGAAGCTGATCGGCGCCAGCCCGTTGAGCGAGCGGACGAAGTTGATGGAGGAGCGGGTGGCGGTGTGGGAGCGGGTCGAGGTGGACCCGGCGTGGCAGCCCAGGATGCTGCCCGTCCAGCCGGTCGAGACGTTGCGGTACGGCGCGTACTGGCGCCAGTAGGCGTAGTTGACGGCCCCGCGTCGGCGGGTGTCGATGGACCGCGACCACCGCGCGGTGATCCGGGTGCTGGGCAG
>DASSOK010000004.1:0-11692 GCA_035700665.1 Marmoricola sp. | reverse complement strand
CGTCGGTCGACATGGCCACCTACAAGGCCGAGTTCCTGGCCCACCACTACGAGGGCCGGCTCCGGCCGCGGGCCGACTACGCCACCGGCTGGCTGCCCCTCGCCGCCCGGCTGGTGCACCGGCTCGGCCTCGCCGGGGTCGTGAACGCGGCCAGCCACGCCCCGTTCCTGCACTGGCTCGGCCTGAAGGCGGCCGGTCTGGAGACCGGCCGCGAGGTGCCACTGTTCGCCGGCGAGACCCTGCAGCAGTGGTTCGCCCGCACCCGTGACCGCACCGGCCCGGACCCGTCACGACCACTGGCCGGCAGTGCGCCGCGGCCGGGCGGCGGCACCAGTCGTGGACGGGTGCTGCTGTGGCCGGACACGTTCACCAACCACTTCCACCCGGAGATCGGCATCGCGGCCATCCAGGTGATGGAGCGTGCCGGCTGGGAGGTCACCATGCCCAGCGAGCCGTTGTGCTGCGGCCTGACGTGGATCTCCACCGGGCAGCTGGGTACGGCCCGCAAGATGGTGCGTGAAGCAGTGGCAGCCGTGGCCCCGCACGTCCGTGACGGCGGACTCGTCGTGGGGCTGGAGCCCTCCTGCACGACCGTCTTCCGCGCCGACGCGCCGGAGCTGTTCCCCGACGACCGCGATGTCCTGCGGCTGCGCGACGCAACCGTCACGTTCGCGGAGCTGCTCATGGAGCACACTCCCGGCTGGGAGCCACCCCACGTGGACGACGCCGCCCGGGGAGCGGACCAGCCGCGCGCGGTCGCGCAGGTGCACTGCCACCAGCACGCCGTGCTCGGCTGGGAGGCCGACCAGAAGCTGCTCGACGCCGTCGGCATCGAGGCCGAGCAGCTGGCGTCCGGGTGCTGCGGGCTCGCCGGCAACTTCGGTTTCACCGAGGGGCACGGCGAGGTGAGCGAGGCCTGCGCCGAGCAGGTCCTGCTCCCGCGGCTGCGCGAGGAGCCGGCGGAGACCATCGTGCTCGCCGACGGCTTCTCCTGCCGGACGCAGATCCACGACCTCGACAGCGGGGGGCACGAGGGCCGGCACCTCGCCGAGGTGATCGACGCCGCGGAGTCCGGCGGCCACGTGGACGGCCGGACGCCCCTCGCCCGAACCTCCGAGCCGGGTCTGCTGCCCAGGCTCGGTGCCCTCGCGGCGGCCGCGACTCCGCTGGCCGCGGCCGCCGCACTGGGGGTGCTCACGCGCAAACGCCACCGGGCGCACAACTGAGGCGCACGACTGAGACGCACCCCGTACCCGATCCGACCCCCATCGTCACAAAGGAGACACCACATGGCCACCACCGTCGCCGACTACCTGCTGCAGCGACTCCGGGACTGGAACGTCGACCAGGTCTTCGCCTTCCCGGGCGACGGCATCAACGGCATCCTCGGCGCGTTCGGCCGGGCCGACGACCAGCCGGCGTTCATCCAGTCCCGTCACGAGGAGATGAGTGCCTTCGAGGCCGTCGGCTACGCCAAGTTCTCCGGCCGGGTCGGCGTGTGCATGGCCACCTCCGGCCCCGGGGCGATCCACCTGCTGAACGGCCTCTACGACGCCAAGCTCGACCACGTGCCGGTCGTGGCGATCGTCGGCCAGACGGCCCGCAGCGCCATGGGCGGCAGCTACCAGCAAGAGGTGGACCTGCTGACCCTGTTCAAGGACGTCGCCAGCGACTACCTGCAGATGGTGACCGTGCCCGAGCAGCTGCCCAACGTCCTCGACCGGGCGATCAAGGTGGCGCTGTCCCGGCGGGCGCCCACGGCGATCATCATCCCCAGCGACGTCCAGGAGCTCGAGTACAGCCCTCCGGGACACGCGTTCAAGCAGGTGCCCTCGAGCCTGGGCATCGACTGGCCGGCCGTCGACCCCGACGACGCCGCCGTACGGCGTGCGGCGGAGATCCTCAACGGCGGCGAGAAGGTGGCCATGCTGATCGGGCAGGGCGCGCGTGGCGCGGCCGACGAGGTCCAGCAGGTGGCCGAGCTGCTCGGTGCCGGCGTCGCCAAGGCCCTGCTCGGGAAGGACGTGCTCAGCGACGAGCTGCCCTTCGTGACCGGCTCCATCGGGCTGCTCGGCACCCGGGCCAGCTACGAGATGATGATGGACTGCGACACCCTGCTCACCGTGGGGTCGAGCTTCCCCTACACGCAGTTCATGCCGCCGCTCGACCAGGCCCGAGCCGTGCAGATCGACATCGACCCGACCATGATCGGGATGCGCTACCCCTATGAGGTCAACCTCGTCGGTGACGCCCGGGCGACCCTGCGGGCGTTGATCCCGCAGCTGCAGCGCAAGGACGACCGCGGCTGGCAGGACAAGATCCGCGACGACGTCGCCGAGTGGTGGCGCGACATGGACGCCGAGGCGCACGTGACCGCTGATCGGGTGAACCCGATGCTGCTCTTCAGCGAGGCATCGCCGCGGCTGCCCGACGACTCGATAGTCGTCGCGGACTCCGGCTCGGCCGCCAACTGGTATGCCCGCCAGATCAAGATGCGCGGCACCATGCGGGGCTCGCTGTCGGGCAACCTCGCCACCATGGGCCCGGCCGTGCCCTACGCCATCGGTGCCAAGTGGGCGCACCCCGGCCGTCCGGTGATCGCCTTCGAGGGCGACGGCGCGATGCAGATGAACGGGCTCGCCGAGCTCATCACGATCCGGCGCTACTGGGAGACCTGGCGCGACCCGCGCCTGGTCGTGGCGGTGCTGCACAACGACGACCTCAACCAGGTCACCTGGGAGATGCGCGCCATGGGCGGCTCACCGAAGCTGGTCGAGTCGCAGCGGGTGCCGGACGTCTCCTACGCCGACTTCGCGCGCTCCATCGGCCTCAACGCCGTGACCGTCACCGAGCCCGGGCAGGTCGGCGAGGCCTGGGACCAGGCCCTGGCCGCGGACCGGCCGACGGTGATCGACTGCCACACCGATCCCAACATCCCGCCGATCCCGCCGCACGCCACCCTGGAGCAGATGGAGAACTCCGCCGAGGCGCTGTTCAAGGGCGACGAGGACCGCTGGGGCGTGCTGAAGGAGGGGATCAAGACCAAGGCGGCCGAGGTCTTCACCCGGTGACGAGCCGGCTCGACGCCGCCGTCGAGGACGTCTCCGCGGCGGCGTACACCGTGCCGACCGACGCCCCCGAGGCCGACGGGACCTGGCACTGGGACCGCACCACCCTGGTGGTGGTCCGGGTGCGCGCCGGGGGAGAGGTCGGGCTCGGCTACACCTACGGGCCGGTCGCGGTGTGCGGGCTGGTCACCGACGTGCTCGCGCCACAGGTGGTCGGCCTGGACGCGGCCGACGTGCCCGCCGCCGCGATCCGGGCGGCCGCGTGCGTTCGCAACATCGGCCGCGACGGTGCGGCGGCCCTGGCGGCCTCGGCACTGGACACGGCGCTGTGGGACCTCAAGGCACGCCTGGCCGGGCTGCCGCTGCACCGGCTGCTGGGCAGGGTCCGCGAGCAGGTCCCCGTCTACGGCAGCGGCGGCTTCACGACGTACGACGACCAGCAGCTGACCGACCAGCTGCACGGCTGGCTCGACGAGGGCTGCCGGTGGGTGAAGATCAAGATCGCCGAGGATGCCGGTGCCCGTGTGGAGCGGGACGTGCAGCGGATCCGCCAGGTCCGTGACGTCGTCGGCGACGACGTCGGGGTGTTCGTCGACGCCAACGGCGGCTACACCGCCAAGCAGGCGGTCCGTGTCCTCGCGAAGGTCGCGGACGTCGGCGTCGCGTGGTTCGAGGAGCCGGTGTCCTCCGACGACCTGCCCGGCCTGCGCCTGGTGCGGGAGTCGGTGCCGGCCGACGTCGCCGCGGGGGAGTACGGCTACGACCTGCAGTACTTCGAGCGGATGTGCGCCGCGGCGGCCGTCGACTGCCTGCAGGTGGACGTCACCCGTTGCGGGGGGATCACCGGCTGGCTCCGCGCCGCGACGATCGCGGACGCCCACGGCCTGGAGGTCTCCGCGCACTGTGCGCCGTACCTCGCTGTCGCTCCCGCGGCGGCGACGCCGAACATGCGGCACCTCGAGTGGTTCCACGACCACGTCCGCATCGAGCAGCAGCTGTTCTGCGAGCTGCCCGGCCTCGAGGCTGGCGACCTGCCGGTGCCCGACGGGCCCGGCAACGGGCTGCGCCTCGACGAGGGACGGGCCGAGCGGTTCCGCGTCGCCTGAGCCGATTTCCCACCCTGCGGCGGAGCCGCTATCCTGAGAGGGACCGATTGTGTCCTCCCCCGTGGGGACGCAGTCCGACAAGTGGAGGCTCCTCCCACCCGCACCGGCCGCACAGGTCGTCGGGTCCGGTCCGGTGGTCCGGCGTACGCCGGGTCGCCGTCCCTGGGGCTTCCGCGCGTCGGCGCGGAGGCCCTTCGTTCGTGGAGCCCCCGGGTGGTCGGCCAGAACTGTTCCGACCCAGGAGGACCTATCAGCACCGAGCTGCGCATCAACGACCGGATCCGGGTACCCGAGGTCCGGCTTGTCGGACCCAACGGAGAGACGGTCGGCATCGTGCCGACCGACCAGGCACTCAAGCTCGCCCAGGAGGCGGACCTCGACCTCGTCGAGATCGCCCCGCAGGGCCGGCCGCCGGTTTGCAAGCTCATGGACTACGGGAAGTTCAAGTACGAGAACGCCCAGAAGGCCCGTGAGGCGCGCCGCAACCAGACGAACGTGATCATCAAGGAGATGAAGCTCCGGCCGAAGATCGACAAGCACGACTACGAGACCAAGAAGGGTCACGTCGTGCGGTTCCTGAAGCAGGGCGACAAGGTCAAGATCACGATCATGTTCCGCGGCCGCGAGCAGCACCGCCCCGAGCTCGGCTTCCGGCTGCTGCAGAAGCTGGCCGAGGACGTCGAGGAGCTGGGCTTCGTGGAGTCCGCCCCCAAGCAGGACGGGCGCAACATGACGATGGTGCTCGGCCCGCACAAGAAGAAGGCCGAGGCCAAGGCGGAGGTGAAGGCCGCCAAGCAGGAGCGGGCAGCGGCGCGCGAGGCCGAGGAGGCCGAGGAGCGCGCCGAGCGCACCGCGGCGAACGCCGACCATCAGGTGGCGGCGAAGAAGGAGCGCCGGCGCTCGGAGAACCTCGACCCCGAGATCGACGCCTGACCGGACGCTCCGACGACAGACGACCCGGGTGGTCGGCCACGTGCCGACCACCACGAGCGAGTAGAGAGAGAACGATGCCGAAGAACAAGACGCACTCCGGTGCCAGCAAGCGCTTCCGTGTGACCGGTTCGGGCAAGATCCTTCGCCAGAAGGCAGGCCTGCGCCACAACCTCGAGAAGAAGCCGTCCAAGATGACCCGCCGCATGGCCGGTACCACCGAGGTCGCCAAGGCCGACGTGCCCCGCGCCAAGAAGCTGCTCGGTCGCTGACCACCCCCGAACCTTCCAAGGAGTAACACATGGCACGCGTCAAGCGGGCAGTCAACGCCCAGAAGAAGCGCCGGGTCGTCCTCGAGCGGGCCTCGGGCTACCGCGGCCAGCGCTCGCGCCTCTACCGCAAGGCCAAGGAGCAGGTCACCCACTCGCTGGTCTACAGCTACAACGACCGGCGAAAGAAGAAGGGCGACTTCCGCAAGCTGTGGATCCAGCGGATCAACGCCGCCGCCCGCGCCAACGGGATGACCTACAACCGGTTCATCCAGGGCCTCAAGGCGGCCGGCGTCGAGGTCGACCGCAAGATCCTCGCCGACCTGGCCGTCAACGACGCCCCGGCCTTCGCCGCGCTCGTCGAGAGCGCCCGGGCGGCACTGCCCGAGGACGTCAACGCCCCGGCGAACGCCTGATCGACCGGCTTCCAGCCGCTGACGTGGCGAGTCTCCCTGCCCCTGACCAGCCGCTCTCTTCGAAGAGCGGGCGCGTCAAGGCGGCGCGGAGGCTCGCCCGTCGCGCCTCCCGGGCCGAGCACCGGCTGTTCCTCGCCGAGGGCAGCAAGGCGCTGACCGAGGCGCTGCACCTGCCCGGCTGCGTCGTCGAGGTGTTCGCGACCGAAGAGGCCGGGATGACCTTCGCGGCGCTGCGGCACGCCGTCAGCGACGCCGGCATCGCCTGGTTCACCGTCACCGACGACGCCCTGGCCGCGCTGGCCGGCTCCGTGACGCCCCAGGGCGTCGTCGCGGTGTGCCGCTTCGTCGACGTCGGGATGGACGCCCTGCTGGAGGCCACGGCGCTCGACGGAGCCCCGGCACCAGTGGTGGTGTGCGCCGACGTGCGGGACCCCGGCAACGCTGGGACGATCATCCGGACTGCCGACGCGGTGGCAGCCGCGGGCGTCGTCCTCGCGGGCAACAGCGTCGACCCCTACAACGACAAGACCGTGCGGGCCACCGTCGGCTCGTTGTTCCACCTGCCCCTGGTCCTCGAGCCCGACCCGGCCGCCGCCGTACGGCAGCTGCACGAGGCGGGCCGCACGGTGCTCGCCGCCGACGGGGCCGGAGAGCTCGACCTGTTCGACGCGGCGCGCCGGGGCACGTTGTCAGGACCGGTCGCCTGGCTGTTCGGCAACGAGGCGTGGGGGCTGCCCGAGGAGCTGGCGGAGCTGGCCGACCACCGGGTGGCCATCCCGATCCGCGGCCGCGCCGAGAGCCTGAACCTCTCCACCGCCGCCGCGGTGTGCCTCTACGCCACGCAGCAGGCCACCGACGGGCGGTCGTGAACCTGCACGACTCCTTCACGTTTCCTGCGCCACCTGCGCCCTCCGCCGCTCCTAGGCTCGGATCATGCCCGCCACCCGAGTGCTCGTCGTCGAGGACGAACCGCTGATCAACCAGGCCGTGGCCGACCGGTTGCGCGCCGAGGGACACGACGTGGTCACGGCGTCCGACGGCCCAGCCGCCGTCGCCGCCTTCACCGAGCAGCGGCCGGACCTGGTCGTCCTCGACGTGATGCTCCCCGGCTTCGACGGGCTCGAGGTGTGTCGGCGCATCCAGCAGCAGCGGCCGGTGCCGGTGCTGATGCTGACCGCCCGCGACGACGAGGCCGACGTCCTCGTCGGGCTCGGCGTGGGTGCGGACGACTACCTCACCAAGCCGTTCCGGATGAAGGAGCTGGTCGCGCGCGTGGCCGCGCTGCTCCGACGGGTCGCCCGGGCCGAGGAGCTCGCCCGCGATAGCGTCGACGCCACCCGGCTCGAGCTCGGTGCGCTGCGCGTGGACCCCGCCGCACGGCGGGCCTGGGTGGAGGACCAGGAGGTGCACCTGACCCCGACGGAGTTCGACCTCCTGCACGCGCTCGGTCGCAGCCCCGGCGTCGTGCTCACCAGGGAGCGCCTGCTCGCCGACGTGTGGGGCTGGTCCGGCGCGGCCGGCGCGACCCGGACCGTGGACTCCCACGTGAAGGCGCTGCGCGCCAAGATCGGACCGGAGCGGGTCCGCACCGTCCACGGCGTGGGCTACGCACTCGAGACAGGGCAGGGCGAGCGATGACCCGGCCCCTGGAGCGGGTCACCTCGATCAAGGTCAAGCTCGGTCTCCTGGTCGCCGTCAGCGTCACCGTCGCGGCGGTGCTGGCCACGCTCGGTGCCGGCTCGGTGCCGCCGTGGCTCGGCATCCCCGTCACGGTCATGATGGCTCTCGGCGTGACCCAGCTGCTCGCCGTCGGGATGACCGCCCCGCTGCGGCAGATGACGGCAGCGGCGACCCGGATGTCGGGAGGCGACTACGCGGTCCGCGTGGACACGCCCGCGACCGACGAGGTGGGCGAGCTGGCGCGCGCGTTCAACCGGATGGCGGCGGACCTCGCGACCGTCGACCGCCAGCGCCGGGACCTGGTCGCCACGGTGTCCCACGAGCTGCGCACGCCCCTGTCCGGCCTGGTGGCGCTGTTGGAGAACATCGCTGACGGCGTCACCCGACCAGACTCGGCGACGGTCGGGGTCGCGCTGGCCCAGGCGGAGCGGCTCGGCACCTTGGTCGAGGACCTGCTGGACCTCTCCCGGGCCGAGGCAGGCGTGGTGCCCCTGGACCGGCAGCCCGTGGCCCTGTCGGACCTGGTCGCCGAGGCGGTCCGGGAGGCCGGCGCAGCCTCCCGGCCGGTGTCCTTCGAGAGCCGAGTGCCCGACGGGGTGGAGGTCGAGGGCGACCCGCGGCGGCTGCACCAGCTGCTCGCCAACCTGCTGGACAACGCGTCGCGGCACAGCCCCTCCGGTGGCATCGTCCGGGTCTCGGCGGGCGCGGAACAGTCGTCGGTCTGGCTCGAGGTGGTCGACCAGGGACCGGGCATCCCCGTGGGGGCCCGCGAGCAGGTGTTCGAGCGCTATGGCACCGCCGACGCCACTGCCGGCGGGACCGGTCTCGGGCTGGCCATCGCACGCTGGGTGGCCGAGCTGCACGGCGGCCGCATCCGGGCACTGGACCCGCCACCCGGGACCACCGGTGCCCGCCTTCGCGTCGAGCTGCCTGGGGGGCAGCCGGCAACGGCGGCCGACCCGGCGCCGGCCCCCGACCCGCTCCCGGCTCCTGCCGTGACCAGCCCGATGCCGCCACCGGAGTCGACCGTCGACGAGCTCTTCGGCGGGTTGTGGCCGGGCCGCCGGGTCCGGGCGCGTCCGGGCATCCTGGTCGCCTGCGTCGGCGTGGGTGCCTTCGCGGCCGCGACCCTGCCCGTCGACCCGTTCGGCCTCGCCACGACGCTGGTCCTGCTCGCCGCAGGCGCGGTGGTGCTGGTGGCCGGTCGCGAGCACCACCGCACGTTCACCCGAGCATGCGCAGCCCTGTGCGCCGCGCTGGCGCTCGTGCCGACGCTCCGGGCTGCCGAGTGGCTCAGCGTGCTCGCCGTCCTCGTCGCCGCCGGCCTGGTGACCACGGCCGTGGTGGACGCGCGCTCGGTGGGCGGGATGGTCCTCGGCGCCCTGGCGTGGCCCTTCGCAGGCCTGCGCGGCCTGCCGTGGCTGGGCCGGACCCTGCGGGCGCTGTCGATGCGCGGCCGGGGGAGCGCCGGTGCCCTGGTGGTGGCACGCACCGTGCTGCTCGGGCTCATCGTGGTGATCGTCTTCGGAGCCCTGTTCGCGAGCGCCGATGCCGTCTTCGGGACCTGGGTGTCGGCGCTGGTGCCGGACCTGGGCGCCGAGCCGGTGTTCCGCGCGTTCCTCGCCGTGGCGGTGGCCGGCATCGTGCTCGCAGCGGCCTACCTGGCCCTCAACCCGCCTGCGGTCGAGCGCGACCGGCCCTCGCGGCCCACCCGGCACCGCTTCGAGTGGCTTGCCCCGGTCCTGCTCGTGGACGTGGTCTTCCTGGTGTTCCTGGCGGCGCAGGCGGCTGCGTTCTTCGGAGGCCACGACTACGTTCGCCGTACGACGGGCCTCACCTACGCCGACTACGTGCACCAGGGCTTCGGCCAGCTGACCCTGGCCACCCTGCTGATGCTCGTGGTGGTCGCGGTGGCCGCCCGGAAGGCGAGCCGGGAGACAGCAGCCGACAGGTGGTGGCTGCGTGGATCCCTGGGCGTGCTAGGGCTGCTCACCCTCGTGGTCGTCGCCTCGGCCCTGCACCGGATGGAGCTCTACCAGGACGCCTACGGGTTCACCCGGCTGCGCCTGCTGGTCGACGTGTTCGAGGGCTGGCTGGGCCTGGTCGTCCTCGGTGTGCTGGCGGCCGGGGTGCGGCTGCGGGCCGACTGGCTGCCCCGCGCCGCGGTCGTCGCCGGGGCCGTCGCGCTGCTCGGCCTGGTCGCGCTGAACCCGGATGCGTGGGTCGCCCAGCGCAACATCGACCGCTACCAGGCCACCGGCAAGGTCGACTGGGCCTACCTTCGCGGTCTCAGTGCCGATGCGACGCCGACCATCCTCGAGCTCCCGACCGCCGAGGCGGCGTGCGCCGTGCCGGAGGACCTCCCCGCCCGGGAGCCGTGGACGGCCTGGAACCTGGCGCGTGAGCGTGCGCTCGACGCACTGGCGCAGGCCCCCTCCGTCCAGGGCGCCCCGTGCCGGCTCCCCTCCAGCAGCGATGGCTAGGGTGGGCGCCATGGCCGACCAGCACATCGACCCTGACGACGTCGACCCCGGCATCCGCGAAGCGGTGCAGACAGTGGTGAACCGCTACGGCGCCCCGGGGCTCGAGCAGCTCATCGAGGTGGCCCGCGCCGAGCTCCAGGTCGCCCGCGCCGAGCTGGAGAGGCTCGCGGAGTGAGCGCGCGTGGCTGACCCGCGTCGAGCCGGCGGCTGGATGGTGCCCGCCGGCATCGTGGTCTTCGTCCTCGGTGTGGTGTTCTTCCTGCAGGGTGTCGGTGAGCTGGGCGGCAGCGTGATGAGCGACTCCACGACGTGGGCGGTGCTCGGTCCGGTGATCGCCATCTTCGGGATCGGGCTGGTGGCCCGCGGCCTGCGCCGGCGCTAGCCGTCGCCTGGATGCGTCCGGACGCTACGGTGACGCTGTGGAGCTGACGGAGGGACCCAGCATCGACGCAGTCGCGGAGCTGCTCCCCGACGGGATCGTGGTCGCCGACGAGGACCAGCGGGTCCGGTACGCCAACAGCACCGCGATGCGTCTGGTGGGACCGACGCTGCGGGTCGGTGCGCTGCTGCGCGACGCGATGGCGCTGCAGGACCAGGACGGCAAGGACTGGTTCGGCTGCGTGCAGCCGTACGGCGGCCTCGGCATCCGCTCGCGCGTCCCCGAGCAGGCGTGGCTCGCCGCCGACGGCTCGGAAGTGCTGCTCACCGTGCGGATCCACCGCGACACCCCGCACCGGCCGGTGCGACGAGTGGCGGTGGTGATCCGCTCCGGTCGCGGGCGGGAGCGCCTGGACCGCGAGCGCTCCGACCTGGTCGCCACCGTGGCCCACGAGCTCCGCTCCCCGCTCACCGGCGTCAAGGGGTTCGTCACGACCTTGCTCAACAATTGGGAGCGCTTCAGCGACGAGCAGAAGAAGCTGATGCTCACCACTGTCAGCGTCGACTCCGAACGACTGTCCCGGCTGATCACGGAGCTCCTCGACGTCGCCCGGATCGACACCGGACGGTTGCCGCTCTACCCGCGCGAGGTTGAGCTGGACCCGGTGGTCGAGCGGGTCGTCGCCTCCGTCGGCACCAACACCTCCCGGTCGATCGAGCACCACCGAGGCGAGGGCGTCGGGCCGATCATGGCCGACCCCGACAAGCTGGCCCAGGTCGTCACCAACCTCGTGGACAACGCCGTCCGGCACGGGGAGGGAACGGTGCGGGTCTCCACGGAGGCACTGCCGCACGGCGTCCGGCTGGTGGTCGACGACGAGGGCGAGGGCATCCCCGAGGGCATCCGCCGCAGGGTCTTCACGAAGTTCTGGAAGCACGGCGAGCGCGGCGGGACCGGCCTGGGCATGTACATCGTCAACGGGCTCGTCGAGGCGCACGGCGGCCAGCTGACCATCGGCGAGTCGCCCGGCGGCGGAGCCCGGATCGCCGTCGACTGGCCGGGCCCGGGGGAAACCGGTTCGTCGGCGGGGACAGCGACTTCCTAGACTGACGCCGCGGGGCGACCGGCCCCGCCGCGACAGCGATCCTTCGAGAGGCAGCCATGTCCGGCCCCAACAGCGACTACGACCCCGTGCAGGTGACCCCGCTGGGGGAGGAGCAGGTGCTGGCCATGCGCGACGCCGCCCTGGCCGCGATCGCCCGCACCGTGGACCTGGCCGACCTCAAGCATGTCCGCAGCGAGCACGCCGGGGACCGGTCCCCGCTGGCGCTGGCCAACCGCGAGATCGGCGCACTGCCGCC
>DASSOK010000003.1:0-15846 GCA_035700665.1 Marmoricola sp. | reverse complement strand
CCATCCTCGGTCGGTGGTCAGCGGACGCACCAACGAGGAGGTCAAGGCCGACCCCGCGGCGCGCTGGCACAGCGACAGGCCCGCGGCCGAAGCGGAGGAGTCGCTGTCGAGCGACTGGGAGCCGCCGTCGGAGGACGAGCTGGCCGCCCTGGACGACCTCGGCCAGGAGGGCGCTTGGGAGGTCTTCGGCCGACGGCTGAAGGTGACGAACCTCGACAAGGTGCTCTTCCCAGCCCGGGATGGTGAGGAGCCGGTGACCAAGCGGGACCTGCTCCGCTTCACTGCCCAGGTGGCACCGATCTCGATCCCCTATCTGGAGGGACGGGCCCTCAACCTGCACCGGTATCCGAACGGCGCGGAGACCAAGGGGTTCTGGGCCAAGGAGCGCCCCTCCCACGCGCCGGACTGGCTGACCGGGTGGGACAACCCACTGGCGGACCCCGACGAGACGCAGACCTACATCGTCGCGGACGAGCCGGCCGCGCTGGTGTGGGTGGCCAACTTCGGCGCCCTGGAGTGGCACCCGTGGACCTCGCGTACCGAGGAGCCCGAGTGTCCGTCGTACGCACTCTTCGACATCGACCCGGGCGAGGACACCACCTGGGAGCAGGTGCTCGACCTGGCACGGCTGCACCGTACGGCGTTCGAGCAGCTCGGTGTCCGTGCGCAGCCCAAGGTGACCGGCTCGCGCGGGATCCAGATCTGGGTGCCGATCCGGACCGGCCCGTCCTTCGACGAGACGCGGGCGTGGGTGGAGTCGGTGTCGCGGACGGTCGGCAAGGTCTATCCCGACTGGGTGAGCTGGAAGTGGGTGAAGAAGGAGCGCGGCGGTCGGGCGCGGTTGGACTACACGCAGAACGCGATCAACAAGACGCTGGTGGCGCCGTACTCCACCCGGCCGCGGCCGGGCGCGCCGGTCAGCATGCCGATCGGCTGGCACGAGCTCGACGATCCCGACCTGCGGCCGGACCGGTGGACGATCCGGACGGCGCCGCAGCGGCTCGCCGAGGTGGGCGATCTCTTCCGTGGGGTGCTGGTGCACGACCAGGTGCTGCCGTCGTTCGCCTGAGGTGAGTACCTGAGCGGATGGCGCGGCCGGGAATGCCCGGCGAACATGGTGGGATGAGCGAGCTCGACCGCGCAGAGGTGGCGCTGCCCACGCTGGCCGCGGCGCTGGTCACGGCTCCGTGGGTGGCGGTCGCGGACCTCGGAGCCTGGGGTCCCGCTCACTGGCGCCCCTGGGACCTCGAGCCGAGCTTGCTGCCGCTCCTGTTGGCCGCCGCAGGCATCGTCGGAGTGCTGGCCCTCGCCAGCGCTGCACTGCAGTCACGTGCGAGCGAGCGTGGCAGCCGGATCCTGTGCGGCCTGGTCGTCGGGATGCCCTACGCCGTGGCCGTGTCGTACTGCCTGGGGCTGCTGATCAACGTGGTCGCCGGCGCCGAGTTCACCGCACACCATGACCCTGTCACCGAGGCCCGGGTGCGCGGCGGCTGGGAAGCGGTCGCGTTCGCGGTGCTGGTCACCGCGGCGGTACTCGGACAGCTGCAGCTGGTCCGACTGTCCCGGTCCAGGGCGGCGCAACGACGCCACCCGGGAGCACCGCCTGGCCGCCGTACGCCTGCGCTGCCTGACGGGCCCGCCGCCGACTAGGGTTTCGGCCGTGAGCGCGCTGGCCGGCCTGGTGGAGAAGGGGCTGGTCGCCCCCGACTGGGCGGAGGCGCTGGCGCCGGTCGACGGGCAGATCGCCCGGATGGGGCAGTTCCTGCGGGCCGAGCTCGCGGCCGGGCGCAGCTACCTCCCGCACGGCGACCACGTCCTGCGGGCGTTCCAGCGACCGCTCGCGGAGGTCAAGGTGCTGATCGTCGGGCAGGACCCCTACCCCACGCCGGGCCACCCCGTGGGACTCAGCTTCTCGGTGGCTCCCGACGTCCGGCCGCTGCCGAAGAGCCTGGTCAACATCTATCGCGAGCTGGCCGACGACCTCGGCGTACCTCCTCCCCAGCACGGCGATCTCTCCGCCTGGGCCGAGGCCGGCGTGATGCTGCTCAACCGGTCGCTGACCGTGTGCCCCGGTCAGCCGGCGTCGCACCGCGGCAAGGGCTGGGAGCCGGTGACGGACCGGGCGATCGAGGTCCTCGCGAAGCGCGGTGGACCGCTCGCGGCGATCCTCTGGGGCCGCGACGCGCAGACGCTCAAGGGCTCGCTCGGGCCGGTCCCGTGGGTGGAGTCCGTGCACCCCTCACCGCTCTCGGCGCACCGCGGATTCTTCGGCTCCCGGCCGTTCAGCCGGGTGAACCGGCTGCTGGTCGAGCAGGGCGGTACGGCGGTCGACTGGCGACTCCCCGAGCAGCCGAACAACTGACCACTCGACGGTGAAGATCTCACCAGTCAACGGTGAAAAGGTGACCACTCAACGGTGAAGACCTGACCATTCAACGGTGCCCGGAGAGACAGACGACGGCGCAGGGCCGAAGCCCTGCGCCGCCCGGGTGGTGACCCCGTCTTGCTCAGCTGAAGGCGTCCTTCACCTTCTCGCCGGCCTGCTTGAGGTCGGACTTGGTCTGGTCGGCCTTGCCCTCGTGCTCGAGGTCCTCGTCGTCGGTGGCCTTGCCCATGGCCTCCTTGGCCTCGCCAATCTTCTCGTCCGCCATGTTCTCGAGCTTGTCGTCGTTGCCCATTCCGGTCCTCCTGGAATCTCGGGATACTGGGTGACCGGCGCACCGGCCATGGCCATTCCGTGCCCGTTGCGGGGACCGGCAAACGGGGCGGCGGGAATCATTCCATCTAGTTGAGAGTTCAACTAACATGACGTCCATGGAAGCGATGCCCGCTCTGTACATCGGCCACGGTGCCCCGCCGCTGCTCGACGACCCCGTGTGGTCCGGGCAGCTGCGTGAGCTCGCCGGCACGCTGCCGCGCCCGAAGGCGATCCTGATCGTCAGCGCGCACTGGGAGTCGGCGCCCCTCTCGCTCAGCGCGAGCGGCCCGGGCGTGGAGCTCGTCTACGACTTCGGCGGCTTCGACCCGAAGTACTACCGGATGCGCTACGACACCCCCGACGCCAGTGTGCTCGCGGCGCAGGTCGCGGCGATGATGCCGGAGACCGAGCCGGTGCACCAGCACCGCACCCGCGGGCTCGACCACGGCGCCTGGGTGCCGCTGAAGATCATGTACCCCCAGGCGGACATCCCGGTCGTGCAGATGTCGTTGCCCACCCACGACCCGGACCGGCTGATGAAGATCGGCGCCCGCCTCCGCGAGCTGCGGGAGCAGGGTGTGCTGGTCATCGGCTCCGGCTTCGTGACGCACGGGCTGCCGTTCCTCACCGACTGGAGCATCGACGCCGCCGTGCCGGGCTGGTCGCGCGACTTCGACGCCTGGGCGGCCGACGCGATGGCCCGTGCGGACGTCGACGAGCTGGCTTCGTACCGCACCAAGGCGCCGGGCATGCCCTACGCCCACCCGACGGTCGAGCACTACACCCCGCTGTTCATCACTCTGGGCGCCGCCACCGACGCCGAGGAGCCCGGCGAGCAGGTGATCGAGGGGTTCTGGATGGGCCTGTCGAAGCGCAGCCTCCAGGTCGCGTGAGTCGAGTGCCTCAGCCCTCCAGCACCAGGTCCGCCGCCTTGTCGCCGATCATCATCGAGGGCGCGTTGGTGTTCCCGCTGATGATGGTCGGCATGATGGAGGCGTCCGCGACCCGCAGTCCCTCGACGCCGCGCACCTTGAGGTCCGGGCCGACGACGGCGCGCTCGTCCACGCCCATCCGGCACGAGCCGACGGGGTGGTAGACGGTCGTCGCCCGGTTGAGCACCTCCTGCTTGAGCGCCTCCCCGGAGTACGACGACCCCGGCTCGGACTCCTCGCGGACGTGAGCGGCGATGGCCGCGTCGGACATGACCGAGCGGATCATGTCGATGCCCTCCATCAGCACCTTGAGGTCGTCGGGCTCGGCCAGGTAGTTGGGGTCGATCACCGGCGGCGCCAGTGGGTCGGAGCTGGTCAGCCGCAGCGTCCCGCGCGACCGCGGCTGCACCAGCGTCGAGAACACCGACAGCGACGGGCGCTTGTCGGGCTTGAGCCGGACCGGCGCGTCCTGGTTGGGCGGGTAGGCCCACGGGATCGCGAACAGCTGCAGGTCGGGGATGCCGGCCTCGGCCACCGAGGTGCTGGTGAAGCCGCCCGCCTCGAACACCGAGTGCGCCATGAACGTCACACCGGGGCGCAGCCGGTCCTCGAGGATCCCCCGGCCGAAGTGGAACGGCGTGCTGCGGTGCGGGGAGTTGTCGACCACGTAGGTCATCGGCACGAAGATGTGGTCGTGCAGGTTGTCGCCGACCGGCAGGTCCGCGACCACGTCGATGCCGTGCTCCGCCAGGTGCGCCGACGGACCGATGCCCGAGAGCATCAGCAGCTGCGGCGACCCGAACGCACCGCCCGCGAGGATGACCTCCGTGCCCGCCCGGACCGTACGACGACCACCGCTGGCGTCGGCGACCTCGACACCGGTGGCCCGCCCGTTCTCGAGCAGCACCCTGGTCGCCGTACCCCCGGTCTGCACCGACAGGGTCGGCAGCTCCCGTCCGGTGAGGTAGCCGCGCGAGGAGGAGTAGCGGGTGCCCTGGTGGGTGTTCTCCTGGATGACGTGCATGCCCTCCTGCTCGGCCCCGTTGTAATCGGGGTTGACCGGCAGGTCAAGGGCCGAGGCGCCCGCCTCGATGAAGGTCTTCGCGGCGTCGGAGATGTGGTGGTTCTCGATCACGCGGACCGGGCCACCCGCGCCACGGTACTCGCTGGCGCCGAGCTCCCAGTCCTCCATCCGCTTGTAGGTCTTCAGGACCTCGTCGTAGCCCCAGCCCTTGTTGCCCTCCGCCTCCCAGGAGTCGAAGTTGCCCCGGTGGCCGCGCACGAAGATCATCCCGTTGACCGAGCCGGAGCCGCCCATCAGGCGGCCGCGCGTGGCCGGGATCTTGCGGTTGTTCAGGTGCGGCTGCGGGGCGTTGTAGAACCCCCAGTCGAACCGTGACTTCAGCCGCGGGTCGGAGTGGATCATCGTGATCATCCCCGGGCGGCGGAACATGATGGAGCTGTCCGGCCCACCGGCTTCGAGCAGGATGACGCTCTTGCCGGCCTCGGCGAGGCGGCCGGCGACCGCACACCCGGCGCTGCCGGCGCCCACGACGACGTAGTCGGCCTCGGTGACCTGCGGGCCGCGGTTTCCCTTGTTCTTCGGCATGGCTCCACGCTCTCTGCTCAGGCGGCACCGCTCGGGCACGCTCCCGCCTCTCGTGGCGAAACTGTAACAAGTTCTAGTGGGTTGGCATACCCCAGGAATGTGCCGGTCCGGACCGGCTGGTGGCAGGCTGGCGGGGTGCACATCCTGTCGATCCAGTCCCACGTCGCCTACGGGCACGTGGGCAACAGCGCCGCCGTCTTCCCCCTGCAGCGACTGGGCCACGAGGTGTGGCCGGTCCACACGGTGACCTTCTCCAACCACACCGGGTACGGCGCCTGGCGCGGGCCGCTGCTCTCCCCCGACGACGTCCGCGAGGTCATCACCGGGATGGAGGAGCGTGGTGCGCTCGGCAAGGTGGACGCCGTGCTGTCGGGATACCAGGGCGGCGCCGGCATCGCCGAGGTCGTCCTCGACGCGGTCGCCCGGGTCAAGGCGGCCAACCCGGACGCGACGTACACCTGCGACCCGGTGATGGGCAACGCGAAGTCGGGCTGCTTCGTGCACGAGGACATCCCGCCGCTGCTGCGCGACCGGGTGGTGCCGAAGGCCGACCTGATCACGCCGAACCAGTTCGAGCTCGGCTTCCTGACCGGCACCTCGCCGGACACCCTGTCGTCGACGCTGGACTCCGTGGAGGCCGCCCGGGCGATGGGGCCGAGCAGCGTGCTCGTCACCAGCGTCGAGCGCCCCGACCGACCAGAGAACTCGATCGAGATGCTCGCCGTGACGCCCGAGGGCGCCTGGGTCGTGCAGACCCCGCTGCTGCCGCTCAAGGCGAACGGGTCGGGCGACGTCACCGCCGCGCTGTTCACCGCCCACTACCGCAGCACCGGGGACGCCGCCGACGCGCTTGCCCGGACGGCGTCCAGCGTCTTCGGCCTGCTCCGGAACACCTACCAGTCCGGCGAGCGGGAGCTGCAGCTGGTGCAGTCCCAGGACGTGATCGCCGACCCGTCCCGCGAGTTCGAGGTGCGCCAGGTGCATCGCGCCGACCCGCTCTGAGCACCGGCGGCGCCACGGCCTGCGAATGTTGCGCAAGTGACGCAGCTGCCGCCCGGGCGCCGCCCCACCTGCGACATTCGCAGTCCGGCGCGCCGACCGACGAGCGACCGCGACATCGCTGTGTCCACTGGGCGCCCCTGGACGGGTCCGAAAGGGACCCGGGCGGACACAGCGTTGGGTCACTCAGCCCGGCGGCACTCGCTCCGGCCGGAACCCGAACGGCAGCTCGAGCCGGTGCGCGGCCATGAGGGCATCGTCGGTGAGGACGTCGTACGTCGGCCCGTCGGCCACGATCACGCCGTCGGAGAGCACCACCGACCGGGGGCACAGCTCCATCGCGTAGGGCAGGTCGTGGGTCACCATCAGCACCGTCACGTCCAGCGACCGCACGATGTCGGCGAGCTCGCGACGCGACGCGGGGTCGAGGTTGGAGGACGGCTCGTCCAGCACCAGGATCTCCGGCTCCATCGCGAGCACCGTCGCCACCGCGACGCGACGTCGCTGCCCGAAGCTGAGGTGGTGCGGCGGCCGGTCGGCGTACTCCGCCATCCCGACCTGCTCCAGCGCGTGCCGCACCCGCGCGTCGAGGGCCGCACCGGAGAGGCCGAGGTTGGCGGGACCGAAGGCGACGTCGTCGCGCACCGTCGGCATGAACAGCTGGTCGTCGGGGTCCTGGAAGACGATGCCGACGCGGCGCCGTACCTCCTGCAGGCTGTCCCGCCCGACCGGCAGCCCGGAGATGGCCACGGTGCCCGCGCCGGCGGTCAGGATCCCGTTGAGGTGCAGCACCAGGGTGGTCTTGCCGGCGCCGTTCGGGCCGAGCAGCGCCACCCGCTCGCCCCGGCGCACCTGGAGGTCGACGCCGTACAGCGCCTGGTGCCCGTCGGGATATGCGTAGGCGAGCCCCCGCACGTCCAGCACGGGCGCGCTCACGGCGCGTCCGCCGAGTGGGTACGGCGCTCCAGGGTCGGCATCCGACCGGTGTACCCGCGCGACAGCATCGCCAGGTGCACCCGCTCGCCCCTCTCGTAGGAGCGGATGAACAACGCCCCCGACGACCGCGCCAGCACCGGCCACGAGCGCAGGCCGCGTCCTTGGAAGCCCCGCGACTCGAGGGCGATCCGCATCCGGCGCAGGTCGTCGCCGACCACGTCCAGGTACCGGACCATGAACCCCATGATCTGCACCAGCTGGTCGGGCACCCGCAGCCGCTGCAGCCCGAGCAGCAGGTCCCGCGGGTCCGTCGTGGCAGCGAAGAGCAGGCTGGCGAGCACGCCGATGGTGCCCTTGGCCAGCAGCGCCCAGGCGGCGAGCAGGCCGTGGCTGCTGACGGTGAGGCCGAGTACGTCGGTGCGTGGGCCGGACGCCACGAACGGCATCAGCAGCGCGAACACCACGAACGGCACCTCGACGACCATCCGCCTGGCCAGGTATCCGAGCGGCACGCGCGCGGACACGGCGGCCGCGACGACCAGCACCAGGTAGCCCACGAAGACGGGGAACCACTCCCGCGGCGTCGCGACCACCAGCAGCACGAAGCCGAGCAGGAGCAGGATCTTGCGCTGCGCGGGTGCGTGGTGCAGCCACGAGTGCCCGTGGAAGGTCAGCTTGTGCCCGTGCCCGGCACCCATCAGGACGTCCGCCCGGTCCGCGAGCCCGCACTGGTCCCCGAGCCTGACGAGGGGGCCGAGCCCACGCCGGTCCCCGAGCCTGACGAGGGGCGCCGCCGCACCAGCAGCACCAGCCCACCGGCGAGCACAAGGACGATGAGCGCCCCCGCGACCCCCGCGAGCCCACCCGAGAGGCGGTCGTCCTCGACACCCCTGGTCCGGTAGTCCGCCAATGGCCCGTCCGACGCGGCGTGTCGATCGGCGGAGTCGGCGAAACCGTGGTCATGCGCGACCCGCTCGAGGCCGTCGGGGGCGCTCGAGGCGTAGAAGCTGACCACCCCGGCCAGCACGAGCGCGACCAGCACGCCGGCTGCTATCAGTGCTCGCGTGGAGACCCGCATCACCGGGAGGCTCCCGCGCCGGTGCGCACCTCGAGGGGTCGGGCGGCGAGCACCCGGCGGGCGCCGTACACCAGGTCCGGCCGCACCGCGACGATGCTGCCGACGGCGAGTGCGGTGATCAACCCCTCGCCGATGCCGATGAGCACGTGCACGCCGACCATGGCCGCGGTCAGCGAGGGCAGCGGGATGTCGACCACGCCGCCGATGGCGTACAGGCCGACGAAGCACAGCGCCGCAGCCGGCACGGAGACGAACGCGGCGATCCCGGCGGCCGGCGCGACCGACCCGGGCCGCTTGGGCAGCACGGTCTGCAGCGCCCGGAAGACACCCCACCCCACCAGCACCGTCACGACGCCCATCAGGTCGATGTTGGTGCCGAGCGCGGTGATGCCGCCGTCGGCGAAGAGCAGCGCTTGTACGACGAAGACGACCGACATGCACAGGATCGCCGTACTCGGCCCGACGAGCACCGCCACCAGCGCACCGCCGAGCAGGTGCCCGCTGGTGCCCGCGCCGACCGGGAAGTTCAGCATCTGCGCCGCGAAGACGAACGTGGCCGCCAGCCCCGCCATCGGCGCCGTGCGCTCGTCCAGCTCGCGCCTCGCTCCCCGCAACGCCAGCCCGAGCGCCGCTGCCGCGACCACCCCGGTCGCGACCGAGGTCGGGGCGTCGAGGAATCCGTCGGGCACGTGCACGACGCCAGTCTAGGTTGTTGCAAATCGTTCGCAATAAGCGCCCGGCGCTGTGATGCGGTCCGCAGGTCCGGAGGGCCGGCAGACCTGCGCACGGCATCGGAGCATCCCGCGGGACGACCGTGCCGATAGACGGAGCGGGTGAAGGACTGCTGATGGGAGCCGGTGACAGGAGTCGAACCCGCGACATCCTCATTACAAGTGAGGCGCTCTACCAACTGAGCTACACCGGCGCGGGCGCGGTGCCGCGCCCGGTGCGCATCGTACCGACGGCCCCCCGCCGGGCCCGTCCTCCGGTCGGGGAGACGCAGCGGACCCAGGTCGGATAGTACGGCGCGATTTACGCCTCCCGGGACCTCCCTGGACCGGCAATTCGCGTCGGATTATCCGATCAGGACGCCGGCTCCAGCGGGGCGATCACCGTCGGGGCGGTGAAGTCCAGCTCGACGTACGGCGCGACGGTGAAGTTGCCGGCCGGGCTGATCTTCACCGGCTGGAGCCCGACGGGTCGACCGTCCTTGTAGGTGACCAGCGTGAACTCCGCCTGCCGGCGCAGCTTGCTGGCGATCGCGATGGCGTACGCCGCCCCGCCGGTCGTCCCGTTGGTGTAGGTGTAGCCGATCTTCCCGTTCTCGCCGAGCACCTGGTCCGGCCCGACCTGGCGGTGCAGGTGGCCGGCCAGCACCAGGTCGACGCAGCCGCGGGCGAGCGCGGTCCGACCGAGGTTGGCGTCGTGCACCAGCACGGTGGCGACCCGGCGGCCCTCCTCGTCGAGCTCGCAGGTCGTGTCGGCGATCCGCTCCTCGACCTCGTGGAAGCTGAGCGGGCCGGCCTGGTCGCGCCACGACCCGAGCCCGCTGGTGCGCGGGTCGTCCACGCCGAAGAACCGGACGTCCCCGAAGGGCTTGACCGGCTCCTTCTCCAGGTGCGTCCAGCCGAGCTTCTTCAGGTAGCTGCTGACGAACGGGCCGTTGTCGTGGTTGCCCGCGACAGCCACCCGGGCGTCGTAGTCCTCGAAGGCCTCGTCCAGCGAGTCGAGGCTGAACGCCTCCCACGGCTCGCCGGTGGAGGTGTCGTCGCCGGCGTCGAGGATCACGGTCGCACCCGCGAGGTCGGCCACGCGTCGTACGACGGCATCCATGCTGATGTTGTCGTGCCGGTCGCTCACCAGGACGGCGGTGACCTCGTCGGACTCCGGCCGTCGCAGCTCGCCGGCGATCGTGTCGGCCTTGTCGACGATGTCCTCGAAGAACTCGGTGCTCTTCCGGAAGCTGTCGAAGGCGCTGGAGATGAACCGCCGGGTCGCTGAGGTGAGCAGCCCACCCTGCACCTCGACGTCGGCCAGCTCGTCGGGCACCTGCAGCTCGGGCACGGCCTGGCGCAACGGGATCCAGCTGTCCTCCTGGATCCGGGCAGCCGAGGAGCGCCACGGCTCGACGGCGGCGATCGCGACCAGGCCGAGGACGCCGGCGACGACCAGCGCCCGGGTCGGCGAGGGCCGGGCGAGCTCGGCGCGGCGACGCCTCCCGAGCAGCAGCCACAGCCCGATCGGCACCAGCCCCACCACGGCGCCCCGCAGCGCTGAGTTCCAGGCCAGCCCGAGCACCTCCTCGCGGATCCGGCGGATCTCCGGCTCCGGCCGGCTGGCCAGCAGCGAGTACCGACGGACCAGCTCACCGGCGGACGACGCGTTCGTCTTGCCGAAGTCGATGTCCACCCCGATCAGCTGCTCGTTGACCAGCCGGAAGTCCGGCAGGTAGGGGCCCATCTCGATGCGGGAGTGCTGGTCGAGGGTCGGGCTGACCGACGCGTCGTGGCTGGCCACCACCATCGGCGCACTGGAGTGGAAGAAGATGATCAGCCAGGCGGGCAGCGCCACCACCAGCCACGCCAGCCCGAAGGCCAGTGCGCGCAGGGCAGTACGGCGGCGGGGTGATCGGGCTGCCGGGGGCACGCGGTCAGCCTGCCACCCGCGCCTGGTCGACGGCGTAGAGCACGATCGAGGCGGCGACCCCCGCGTTGAGGGACTCCAGCGAGCTCGCCATCGGGATGCTGAGCAGCTGGTCGCAGGTCTCCGAGACCAGCCGGGAGAGGCCCTGGCCCTCCGAGCCCACCACGACGACCAGCGGCCCGTCGGCCAGGTCGAAGTCGGGCAGCGAGACGTCGCCGTCCGCGGCCAGGCCGACGACCATGCAGCCCGCCTCCTGGTAGGCCTTCAGCTGCCGGGTCAGGTTGACGGCCTGTGCCACCGGCACCCGCGCCGCAGCGCCGGCGGAGGTCTTCCACGCCGACGCCGTCATGCCGGCCGCCCGGCGCTCGGGGATGAGCACGCCGTGCGCCCCGAAGCCGGCGGCCGAGCGCACCACCGCGCCGAGGTTGCGCGGGTCGGTGACCGAGTCCAGCGCCACGATCAGCGGCTTCTCGCCCCGCTCGGCGGCGAGGTCGAGCAGGTCGTCGGGGTGGGCGTACTCGTAGGGCGGCACTCGAGCCGCGAGTCCCTGGTGCACGGCGCCGGCGGTCATCCGGTCGAGCTCGGGACGGGGCACCTCCAGCAGCGAGACGCCGCGTTCGGCGGCCGTCGCGAAGACCTCCCGCAACCGGCCGTCGCGCTCGGCGCCCTCGGCGACGTAGACGCCGCTGACCGGCATCCCGGCCCGCAGCGCCTCCACCACGGAGTTGCGCCCGGCGATCCACTCGGAGTCGCCACGACTGGTCGAGCCCTTGCGGCGGCTGGCCGGCCCGGCGGCGCGGGCCTGCTTCTGCTTCGCCTTGTGCGCCTTGTGGTAGGGCCGGTCCTCCGCCTTGGGCGTGGGGCCCTTGCCCTCCAGCCCACGACGGACCCGGCCGCCGGAGCCGGCGGTGGGGTTGCCCTTGCCGCTCTTCTTGATCGCGCCCCTGCGCTTGGAGTTGCCCGGCATCACTCGTCACCCGCCGGGCCGGCCCCGTCGAGCGTCCACCGTGGTCCGTCCGGGGTGTCCTCGACCTCGATGCCCGCGGCCTTGATGCGGTCCCGGATGGCGTCGGCGGTCGCCCAGTCCTTGTCGGCGCGCGCCTGCGCCCGCTGCTCGAGCAGCCCGGCGACGAGCACGTCGACGGCGGTGGTGAGCCGCTCGTCGGAGCCGCCGCCCTGCGTGGCCCAGGCCGGGTCGGCGGGGTCGAGGCCGAGGACGTCGAGCATCGCCCGCACCGAGCCGGCACTCCCCCGCAGCGCCGCCGTGTCGCCCCCGGCGAGCAGCTTGTTGCCCTCGCGGACGACCTCGAAGATCGCCGCCACCGCAGCGGGCGTGCCCAGGTCGTCGTCCATCGCCTGCACGAAGTCCGCGCACAGCGTGCCCATGGGCACCGGCTCCCCCAGCACCTCGGCCGCGCGGGCCAGGAACGCCTCGACGCGCCGGAACCCGACCGCGGCCTCCTCGAGCGCCTCGAAGCTGAACTCCACGTGCGAGCGGTAGTGCGCCGACACCATGTAGTAGCGCAGCTCGATGCCGCGCACCTTCCTGAGCACCTCGGGCACGATCAATGAGTTGCCCAGCGACTTGCTCATCTTCTCGCCCGACGTCGTGATCCAGGCATTGTGCAGCCAGTACGACGCGAACGGCCGGCCGGCCGCCTGCGACTGGGCCAGCTCGTTCTCGTGGTGGGGGAAGCGTAGGTCGACCCCACCGCCGTGGATGTCGAAGGCCGCGCCGAGGTACTTCCCGGCCATCGCCGAGCACTCGATGTGCCACCCCGGCCGGCCGGGCCCCCACGGCGAGGGCCACGCGGCGGTCTCCGGCTCGGACTCCAACTTGCGCCCCTTCCAGAGAGCGAAGTCGCGTGGGTCTCGCTTGCCGCGCGGATCGGCGTCCTCCGCCGGCTCCATGTCGTCGAGGTCCTGATGGGTGAGCGCGCCGTACGACGGCCAGGACTGCACGTCGAAGTAGACGTCGCCGGAGCCGTCCTCGGCCGGATAGGCGTGCCCCTTGGCGACCAGCTCCCCGATCAGCTCGATCATCTCGGGGATGTGTCCCGTGGCGGCCGGCTCGTAGGTCGGCGGGAGCACGTTGAGGGCGTCGTACGCCTTGTCCAGCTCGCGGGCCATCGCGTAGGCGAGGTTGTACCAGGGGCGGCCCTGCTCGGCGGACTTGATAAGGATCTTGTCGTCGATGTCGGTGATGTTGCGGATGAAGGTGACGTCGTACCCCTTGGCGACCAGCCAGCGGCGCAGCACGTCGAAGTTCACCGCGCTGCGGACGTGGCCCACGTGCGGCTCGCTCTGCACCGTCAGGCCACAGACGTAGATGCCCGCCTGACCCTCGCGCAGGGGCGCGAAGTCGCGGATCTCGCCGGTCGCGGTGTCATGGAGCCTCAAGGTCACCGGCCGAGTCTACCGAGCCGGAGCGGGGCGCCCGACCGCCCCGAGGCAGTCGCTGGGCTGTCGTGGCGCCGTCACCGGTTGTCGCGAAGCTGTGACGCGAGTGACGGATGGGACGTACCGTGGGATCGTGAACCGCCTCCGCGCCCGCCTGCTCGCCGTCGTCGTCGCCTGCTGCACGGCCGCCGTGCTCGCCGCACCGGCCCAGGCAGCGGAGAACACCGGGTGGAGCACCCTGAATCGGATCACCACCAACGCGCAGTGGGACGCCGGCTACCCGCACGGGGTGAAGTGGAGCCGCGGCACCCTCTCGATCGACCGCCCGGTCTCGCGGACCACGTTCCAGGGCGTGACCTACAGCTACGCGTTCTGGACCTCGCCGTGGGTCTCGCCGGGCCGCCGGTTCACCCAGCTGATCCCGTCGTGGACCGCGAAGACGCCGCCGGGCACCTGGCTGCACGTGCTGGTCCGCGTGCGCACCGCCGACGGCCGCAGCTCGCGCTTCAAGGACCTCGGCCGGTGGTCGACCAGCGACCAGGCCTTCCACCGGGGCAGCGCGGGCGGCCAGTCCGACAGCATCGCCCGCGTCGCCACGGACACGCTGGTCTCGACCGGGCCGGTGTTCACCCGCTACCAGTTCCGGCTCAAGCTGCTGCGCCGCAACGGGCTCGACGGCCGTCGCGCGGTCACCTGGTCGCCGACGGTGCGGTCGCTGCAGGCGGTCGTCTCCCGGCTGCCGGCCAGCTTCCCGGCGACGTCGCGGCCGCTGAGCACCTCGCCGGTGCTGCTGCGGGTGCCGCGCTACTCGCAGATGATCCACGAGGGCCAGAACCCGCAGTACGGCGGTGGCGGCGAGGCCTGGTGCTCCCCGACCTCGCTGGCGATGGTGCTCAGCTGGTTCGGCAAGCGGCCGCCCAGCACGTCGTACTCCTGGGTGCCCTCGACGTGGCAGGACCGCTTCGTCAACCACGTCGCCCGGCTGACCTACGACTACCGCTACGAGGGCACCGGCAACTGGCCGTTCAACACCGGCCTGGCGTCGTCGTGGATCGGCGACAGCTTCGTCACCCGGCTGCCGGACCTGCGCACCGCCGAGCGCTTCGTCCGCGCCGGGATCCCGGTGATCGCCTCGGTCGCCTTCGGTCGCGGCGAGCTCACCGGGGCGCCCATCTCCGCCACGAACGGGCACCTGCTCGTCATCGTCGGCTTCACCGCCCGCGGCAACGTGATCGTCAACGACCCGGCGGCGCCCACGAATGCGGGCGTGCGGCGGACCTACGACCGCGCCCAGTTCGAGCGTGCCTGGCTGGACGGTTCCGGTGGGCTGTCCTACGTCCTCCACGACCGCGAGCACCCGCTCCCGAAGCGGCCGGCCGGTGTCCGGGCGTGGTGAGTGGGCGCGGCCCGGCCCGGCGCGCTTGTAACGCGGTGTCCATGACGCTGGGTGCGTGGCGTGCACCTTGTTCAGCGACCGTAACCCCGCGTTACAGCGGAGCTCGGGCGCTCGCTCAGGCGCCGTAGCCCCCGTCCACGTCGAGCTTCTGGCCGCTGACGAACCCGGCCCGGTCGGAGGCCAGGAAGCACACCGCCTCGGCGACGTCGACGGCCTGGCCGAACCGCCGCAGCGGGATGTTGCCCCGCGCCGCGTCGAGCGCCCGGTCGTCGAGCTCGCCGCTGCTGATCAGCCGCTCGGCCATCCCGTCGGTGAGCATGCCCGGCCCGACGGCGTTGACCCGGACGCCGAAGCGGCCCTCCTCGACCGCGAGCGCGCGCACCAGCGCCTCCACCGCCGCCTTGGGCGCGGAGGACAGCCCGTCGCGGACGGGGTAGCGCGACGTCGCCGCGGTCGTCACCGCCACGACGCTGCCGCCGCCCTCCCGCAACGCCGGCAAGGCGGCCGAGACGACCCGGAAGAACCCGCCCGCGTCCGCCTCGAGCTGCCGGGCCAGGTCCGCGGGCGGGACCCGGCTGAGGTGCGTCATCGGCACGTGCGGCCCGGCGGCGTACACGAGCGTGTGCAGACCGCCGTACGACGCGACCACCCGGTCGACCACCGCCCGGCAGGCGCCCTCGTCGGCGAGGTCGAGCGGCAGCGCCTCGGCCCGGACACCCTCTGCGGCGGCCTCCTCGGCGACCCGGGCGGCCACCTCGCGGCCGGACCGGTAGGTGGCGACGACGTCGCTGCCACGCTCGGCGAGGAGGCGTACGACGGACCGGCCGATGCCCCCGGAGGCACCCACGACGAGCGCCGCGCCGGCCCGGTCACCGAAGTCGCGCTCAGCCATCGGCCTCGAACTCCACGGTGTGCCAGCCGGTGGCGCCATCGGGGAGCACGCCGACCCGCACCGGCGTCTGGGTGTACCCGCTGCGGTCGGTGGCCCGCACCGCGAGCATGTGCTTGCCGGGCCCGACGTCGACGGTGCCCGTCCACTGCACCCAGGTGTCCTCGCTGGGCACCCGGCCGAGCTCGGCGAGCTGCCACGCACCGCCGTCGAGCTGGAACTCCACGCGCTCGATGCCGGTGTGCTGGGCCCACGCGCTGCCGCCG
>DASSOK010000002.1:0-59302 GCA_035700665.1 Marmoricola sp. | reverse complement strand
CGTCGGAGATCCGCAGCTGGGCCGGGTCGAGTTCTCCCATGGCGGCCACCCTAGTCAGCCGGTCTCGGTTCCCGCAGGGGTGTCAGGCAGCCGGCTGGGCGAGGTGGCGCGACACCGCAGCGGCCGCCGCCCGACCGGCCCGGTTGGCGCCGATCGTGCTGGCCGAGGGCCCGTAGCCGACGAGCTGCACCCGCGGGTCGTTCACCGCCGTCGTCGCCGCCTGTGGACCGCCCGGAGCGGCGGCCAGCGCGATGCCGCCGTACTCCGAACGGAGCCGCAGCGGCGCCAGGTGTGCCACGGCGGGGCGGAAGCCGGTGGCCCACAGGATCACGTCGACCGGCTCGAAGCGGCCGCCCTCGGCCGGCCCCCAGCGGACGCCGTCCGGCTCGATCGAGGCGAACATCGGCGCCCGTTCGTAGGCGCCCAGCTCTGCGGCGCGCTGCTCCTGCGGGCGCAGGGCCAGTCCGGTCACGCTCACCACGCTGGCCGGCGGGAGGCCGCGCTGCACCCGTTCGGCGACCCGACTGACCGCCGCCAGCCCGGCCTCGCGGTCGAAGTCGTCGCTGCGCCATACCGGCTCGCGCCGCGTCACCCACAGCGTCTTGGTGACCGGGGCCAGCTCGCCGAGGAACTGCACCGCGGAGGCGCCGCCACCCACCACCAGCACTCGCTTGCCGACGAGGTGGTCGGCACCCGGGTAGTCCACGGTGTGCAACTGCTCGCCGCGAAATGCCTCGGCACCGGGGTAGTGAGGCACGAACGGTCGGGTCCACGTGCCCGTGGCGTTGACCAGCGTGCGCATCAGCCATGCGCGATCGGCCGCCCTGACCATGAGCAGCTCGCCGCTGCTCTCCACCCGGTCGACCCGGACCGGTCGGATCACCGGCAGGTCGTGGCGGAGCTCGTACTCCGCGAAGTATGCAGGCACCGCCTCGTTGGCCCGCCGACTGCTCCGCTCGGGCGCCGGGGCGTCCGGCAGGTCGGCGACGCCGTGCACGTCAGCCATGGTGAGCGAGTCCCAGCGATGCTGCCAGGCGCCTCCGGGCCGGTCGTCCGCGTCGA
The DNA here is from genome assembly GCA_035700665.1 of Marmoricola sp. Lineage (GTDB taxonomy): Bacteria > Actinomycetota > Actinomycetes > Propionibacteriales > Nocardioidaceae > Marmoricola. The sequence goes on along the minus strand of DASSOK010000002.1, from coordinate 58,240 downwards.
GGACGACGTGGTCGATGCCGCGGCGCGTCAGGTGGTACGACGCGGACAGGCCGGCCTGGCCGGCGCCGATCACGAGCGAGTCGAGGACGACGTCAGGCACCTGCACACCGGATGAACGCCCCGTGCAGCGCAGAAATGCCCTCGACTAGCCTTCCGCCGTGAGCACGCCAGCAGCCCGCCCTGTCGCGGCACCCTCCGGTCCGGAGTTCCGCTACACCGAGCTCCTTCCGACCCATGGTTCCAACGGCGCCGACCAGACGCCGTACCGCCTGGTCACGACCGAGGGAGTGTCGACCTTCGAGGCGAACGGCCGGACCTTCCTGCAGGTCGACCCCGAGGCGATCCGGCGATTGACCGCGGAAGCGATGCACGACATCTCCCACTACCTGCGTCCGGGCCACCTCGCCCAGCTGCGCCGGATCATCGACGACCCGGAGGCGTCCGGCAACGACCGCTTCGTCGCGCTGGACCTGCTGAAGAACGTGAACATCTCGGCGGGCGGAGTGCTGCCGATGTGTCAGGACACCGGCACCGCGATCGTGATGGGCAAGAAGTCCGAGGGCGTGCTGACTGGTGCCGACGACGGCGAGGCCATCAGCCGGGGCGTGCACGACGCCTACACGAAGCTCAACCTCCGCTACTCCCAGATGGCGCCGCTGACGATGTGGGAGGAGAAGAACACCGGCACCAACCTGCCGGCCCAGATCGAGATCTACTCGACGCCCGCGGACGGGGTGCCGGAGTACAAGTTCCTCTTCATGGCCAAGGGTGGCGGCTCGGCCAACAAGTCCTTCCTCTTCCAGGAGACGAAGGCCGTGCTGAATCCCGAGCGGATGCTGGCGTTCCTCGACGAGAAGATCCGCTCGCTCGGGACGGCCGCCTGCCCGCCGTACCACCTGGCCGTGGTCGTCGGCGGCACCAGTGCCGAGTTCGCCCTCAAGACGGCGAAGTACGCCTCGGCCCACTACCTCGACGACCTCCCCACTTCGGGCTCGGAGAGCGCGCACGCCTTCCGTGACGTGGAGCTGGAGGAGCAGGTCTTCCAGCTGACCCAGTCCTTCGGGATCGGCGCCCAGTTCGGCGGCAAGTACTTCTGCCACGACGTCCGCGTCGTGCGGCTCCCCCGGCACGGCGCCTCCTGCCCAGTCGCGATCGCGGTGTCGTGCTCCGCTGACCGGCAGGCGCTGGGCAAGATCACGCCGGAGGGCGTGTTCCTCGAGCAGCTCGAGACGGATCCGGCTCAGTACATGCCGGACGCCGGGATGGCCCACGAGATCTCCGGCGGCGAGGTCGTGCCGATCGACCTCAACCAGCCGATGGCCGACATCCTCGCCGAGCTCTCGAGGCACCCGGTCAAGACACGGCTCTCGCTCACCGGCCCACTGGTCGTCGCCCGCGACATCGCCCACGCGAAGATCAAGGAGCGGCTCGACGCGGGCGAGGAGATGCCCGCCTACCTCAGGGACCACCCCGTCTACTACGCCGGCCCGGCCAAGACGCCCGAGGGGATGGCGTCAGGGTCGTTCGGGCCCACGACCGCCGGGCGGATGGACTCCTACGTCGCCCGGTTCCAGGCCGCCGGCGGGTCCCTCGTCATGCTCGCGAAGGGCAACCGGTCGAAGGTCGTCACCGAGTCGTGCGAGCAGCACGGCGGCTTCTACCTCGGCTCGATCGGCGGCCCGGCCGCGCGGCTGGCCCAGGACTGCATCAAGTCCGTGGAGGTGCTGGAGTACCCCGATCTCGGCATGGAGGCGATCTGGCGGATCGAGGTCGAGGACTTTCCCGCCTTCATCGTCGTCGACGACAAGGGCAACGACTTCTTCACCGACCCCGGCGGCGTCACCGTGCCGCTCAGCGGCATCCGGGTTCGGTCGCGGGAGCGCTGAGGTCTCGGCCCGGTGGAGCCGGGACGTCATACGTTCTCGACGTCATGGGCCGCGATTCGTATGACGTCCGGGCCGGCGGCTCGTGGGCCACGAGGGTCAGGCGACGTCACCACGTCGCCACCCCGCTCGGTCGAGCGCGCTCTCGATCTGTCCGAAGAACGCGTCGGGACACACGCGCAGACCCATGACCGGCAGTCGCAACACCACGTCGCCACTGAGCGCGATGGAGTTGTGCCGCAGCGCATCGCCGAGCGCGTGCTCGGCCCAGGAGTGCTGGATGCCGTCCACCTCGACAACGACGGACCAACGTTCCCAACGCATGTCGAGGAAGTAGGTCCCGCCGGGAGTCCGCCGCAACACCTGCTTGTCGGGCTCGGGAAGTGCTCGTGCCCGGCAACCCCGGACGACGTCGAGCTCGTTGAGCGACCGAATGCCGCCAGCCAGATCGAGAATGACGTCGTGGAGAAGCCGCCGACGCTTGTCGCGGCGCACCCTGATGGCTTGCTCGGCGAGCTGCTCCGTCGTCGTGAGCCCCTGCTGCACTGGCATGGTGAGCAGCAGCGCGCCCTGCCTGTCCGACACCGCCCAGAGCGCTGCTCGGACCGCCGCGATCGATGGACGAGACCTCGGCACACCCGATGGCACCAGGTCCGATGGATCCCACCGCCGCGTCTGCCGAATGTCCACCCCGCTTCCTCGGTGCCGGATCTTCGCGCCGCGAGGAACGGACACTCTGATCCGCTCAACCTCGAAGTTCTGCAGGCCTGATGCGAGCAGGGCCGACGCGCCGTCCAAGTAAGCGCGGGGACCGGCTTCCAGGACCGCCGCCCACCAGCGCTGCTTGTCCGTGAGGGGGCCGGTGTGCACGACGATGCAGTGGCGTCCGAGCGCTTGCCACCGGTTGGCGCGCACGTTGGCGCGAGCTTCCCCGCGACTGAAGCCCCACTGGTAGATCTGTGAGCGACTCACCACGCCGTCCTGGCTCGTCGCCATCGCCTCCATCGATCGGCGTCGCACCAGCCTGCGAGCAGCTGGCCGGATCTGCCCTTCTGGCTCCATGGTCGAGACGTTCGACCACGGCACTGCTCCACGCCACTGGCGTCGGGCTGGCCTGTGGAGCGCGGACCAGGGTGACACTCCTGTGGACGTTTCGCGGCCTGCGGACTGCGCCTGAGGACGTCATACGTCCCGTCACGCATAGCGACGAGAACGTATGACGTCCGGGAGTCGCAGGAGGTCAGGCGCGGGCGTCGGCCCGCTGCACCAGGGCGTTCACGAGGGCGGCTGCCTCGTCGGCGCCGTCGACGGTGATGGCGAGGTCCGTCGCGCCGCGGCGGTGCAGGACGACAGCGGGGCCGCGTCGTACGACGAACGCGGTGCCGCGCGTGGACAACCGGTAGCCCCAGCCGCCCCACTGCGCCGGCTCGAGGTCGATCGACTCGGCGCCGGCCACGGCGGTGAGAGGGACGGTCCGGCCGGGCCAGCCGGTCGGCCCCCACGTCGCGCGCACGCCCCGGCCGTCGACCCGGACCGTGAGCACGTGCATCCACCAGAGGAGGGCACCGACGACCACGATCAGGACACCGGCGAGGGGCTCGAAGAAGAGCACCACCGCACCGATCACAGCCACGACGGCACCTGCCGAGGCCATGGCGACCGAGCGGGCACTGCCGAACCACGCCACGCGCTCGTCGTCAGCCAATGGCATCGACGTGCCGGGCCGCACGGGTGCGGGCTCCTGGGGTGGCAGCAGCCGGAACAGCACCAGGCCGACGAGGACCGGGACGGCGAGTGTCACCACCAGCAGCCACCACGCCAGGTCCACGTCGGCGGCCTTCTCCACGTCGACGGAGGCGATCAACGTGCCGGCGTACAGCATCGCGAACAGCCAGCCCAGCCAACCCAGCAGCGTCGAGGCCGCGGACTGGGCACGGTTGCGCGCCAGCCAGAGCGCAGCCGTCCCGGCGAGCGCCGCGAGCGCCGTGACCACGAGGACGACCGTGGTGAACACCGCGAAGCCGGTGGTGCCGTCGACCCGGCCGCGCAGGTCCCAGTGCGTCGGCATAGGGTCCGGCATCCGGTCGTGGAGCAGGAGCCGGGTGACGAGCACGATGAGTGGTGCGGCGAGGAGGATGAGCGTGGCGAGAAGCCGTCGCGGGGTCATGACTGGGCCTTCCTGATCTGGTCGATGAGCTCGTCGGTGCCGATCCCGAGACGTGCGGCGGACGTGAGGAGGTCGTGGATCTGCTGGGTGAGACCGGCGGCCGCCCGCACCGGGCGCGCGGCGTCCGCGCGGACGTGGGCACCCCGGCCCCGCCGGAGCTCGACGAGGCCCTCGTCGCGGAGCTGGCCGTAGGCGCGCAGGACGGTGTGCATGTTGACGTCCAGCCCCTGCGCGAGCTCCCGGGCGGCCGGCAGCTTCTCGCCGGGCGCGAGGTCGCCGTCGACGAGGGCGCCCCGGACCTGTGCAGCGATCTGGTCGGCGAGGCCGACAGCGCTGGTCGGGTCGAGGCGGAACAACATAGTTAGTATGTTACTAGAACAATGCGTCAGGAAGCCAATCCAGCTCCATCGCCTCGCCGAGCGCCGAGCCGATCGCGACACCGAGCAGCGCACCACCGAGGACGTCACCCGGGTAGTGCGCCCCCTGATGCACCCGCGTGACGCCGGTGAGCAGTGCGACCAGGGTGCCGGGCACCGCCACGGGCGCACCGGCCCACCGCCCCAGGAGCGTCACCGCACAGCACGCGATCGCCGCATGCCCCGAGGGGTACGACGGTCCGTCGGTTGGCGCGTCGTCCCGGAGCCGGGTGGCCGGCACCGTGTGCACCGGGCGCGGCCGGCCGCTCAGCTTCTTGGTCAGCACCTCCGCCGACTTCTCGACCGGCAGCGCCGCCGCCGCAGCCAGCGCGAGCCGGTGCTCGTCGCGCCACCAGGCGACACCAGCGAGCAGCGGGAGCACCCACGGGGTCCCGACCTGCTGAGGTGCCCGGAGCCAGGAGCGCTTCTGGTCGTCGTTGACCTCGGCGAACGCTTTCCGGTCGAGACCATCGAGTCCGCGCGTCGCGGCGACCGCCAGGCCGACGTACCCCACTCCGGCGAGGCCGGGCAGCGCCCACCTGCGCAGTCCGCTCATCCGCACCTCCTGCTCCGATCGGATGCGCGGTACCCAATAATCCGGATCCATGGAGTACTCCGAGCTGGCCCGCGCCACCTCCGAACGCGGCGACGTGGTGCTGCGCTCCCGTCAGGAGGAGGCGGGACCCGGGACGCGGACGGTGCTGGAGCTGCGCGTCAACGGCATCTTCGTGATGGACACGCAGGAGACGACCACGGAGCAGGCCCTCGCCACCAGCGCGCTCCAGCTGGTCGCCGACCCGCGCAACGTGCTCGTGGGCGGACTCGGGATGGGCTTCACCGCGCACGCGCTCCTCGGCGACCCTCGCGTGGAGCGCGTCGACGTGGTGGAGCTCGAGGACGCGCTGATCGGCTGGATGCGGGACGGCACCATCCCGCACGGCCCGTCGCTGCTGGCCGACCAGCGGATCCGGGTGGTCAACGCCGACATCGTCACCGCGGTCTCGGAGGTGCACGAGCCGACCTACGACCTGCTGCTGCTCGACGTCGACAACGGCCCGGGGTACCTGGTACACGACGCCAATGCGGCGGTCTACGAGGCGCGGTTCCTCAGCCGGTGTCGCGACGTGCTGAACCCGGACGGGGTGCTGGTCGTGTGGTCGGCCAGCCCCGCGCCGGAGCTGCTGCGTCACCTGGAGCACGTCTTCGGCGCCAGCGACGAGCAGGCATTCCCCGTGCAGCTGCACGACCGTGAGGAGAAGTACTACCTCTATCGGGCCCGGGTAACGTCGCCTGCATGACCATCGACGACAGCAGCAGCCCGGGAGCGACCCGCATCGAGCACGACAGCATGGGCGAGGTCGAGGTCCCCGTCGACGCGCTGTGGCGCGCCCAGACCCAGCGCGCGGTGGAGAACTTCCCCATCAGCGGTACGACGCTGGAGCCGGCCCACCTCGTCGCAATGGCCCGGGTGAAGCGCGCGGCGGCGCAGACCAACGCCGAGCTGGGCGTGATCGACCAGGCGCAGGCGGACGCGATCGTCGCGGCGGCCGACGAGATCATCGCCGGGCAGCACCACGACGCCTTTCCCATCGACGTCTTCCAGACCGGCTCGGGCACCAGCTCCAACATGAACATGAACGAGGTGCTCGCCTCCCTCGCAGCCAAGGCCGGCGTCGAGGTGCACCCCAACGACCACGTCAACGCCAGCCAGTCGTCGAACGACACCTTCCCGACCTCCATCCACGTCGCGGCGGTCGAGTCGGCGACGACGCTCCTGGAGCCGGCCCTCGACCACCTCGCCGAGAGTCTCGAGCGCAAGGCCACTGAGTTCGCCGACCTGGTGAAGTCGGGCCGCACCCACCTGATGGATGCCACACCGGTGATGCTGGGCCAGGAATTCGGAGGCTACGCACGGATCTGCCGGCTGGGCATCGAGCGGATCCGCGCTGTCGTGCCCCACGTCGCCGAGCTGCCACTCGGCGGGACAGCAGTCGGCACCGGGATCAACACCCCGGCCGGCTTCGCCGAGAAGGTGATCGACCGGATCGCCACGGACACCGGCCTGCCGTTCACCGAGGCGCAGGACCACTTCGAGGCCCAGGGCGGCCGCGACGCGCTGGTCGAGCTCTCGGGGCAGGTCAAGACGATCGCCGTCGGCCTGACCAAGGTCTGCAACGACCTCCGCTGGATGTCCTCGGGCCCGACCACGGGACTGGCGGAGATCCACCTCCCCGACCTGCAACCCGGCTCGAGCATCATGCCCGGGAAGGTCAACCCGGTGCTGCCCGAGGCGACCCTGATGGTCTGCGCCCAGGTGATCGGCAACGACACCACCATCACGGTCGCCGGCGCGAGCGGCTCCTTCGAGCTCAACGTCCAGATGCCGGTGATGGCCCGCAACCTGCTCGAGTCGATCCGGCTCCTCGCCAATGCGTCCCGCGAGCTCGCGGACCGCTGCGTCGACGGCATCACCGCGGACGAGGAGCGGATGCGTCGCTACGCCGAGTCGTCGCCGTCGGTGGTGACGCCGCTCAACCGCTACATCGGCTACGAGGAGGCCTCGAAGGTGGCCAAGGCGGCGCTGAAGGAGGGCCGCACCATCCGGGAGCAGGTGATCGAGATGGGCTACGTCCAGCGCGGCCAGCTCACCGAGGAGCAGCTGGACGAGGCGCTCGACGTCCGCCGGATGACGCAGCGGCCTCCAGCCTGACCACCCGCTTCGGCAGGTTGTCCGGCGGAGGCCGCTCCGGCATCGCGAGGGGTCAGCTGCGGGTCAGCTTGGCCGTGTGCGCCACGGTCCTGCCCACGTTGTTGACCTTGTCGATGGCGTTGACCCGGTAAGTCAGGGTGCCCCTGGTCAACCGGGCGAGTCGGGCCGACCAGGCACCGGTCGAGCTGGGCTTGACGTACTGCACGCCGGCCCGCTGGAACGCGTAGCTCAGTCGCACGCCCGTGCGCACCCAACGGCGCAGGCCGGGCTTGTAGGCGTAGTAGTAGCTGCCCCGCTTCTCGACGGCGCGCACCCGCACGGTGCGGGCGCCGACCCCGGCGTCCTTGACGGTCCCGCGGAGGGTGGTCCACTTGCGCACGGAGTTCCGGGCGGTCAGCGGCAGCCGCAGCGTGACGCGCGGACCCGCGGTGTCCTGGGTGACGACGACCGGCGTCGCGGCGATCGGCGCGGAGACGTTGCCGGCCTCGTCCGTCAGCGTCACGGTGGGCGTGAAGGTCTGCTGGCCGGTGGTCCGGTAGATGTGGGACAGGGCCCCGGTGCCGACGACCACAGTCTCGGCGGTGCCGTCGCCCCAGTCGACAGTGCGGGTCGCGTGGTCGCTCGGGCTGAACTGGTCGGAGTAGCCCGACTCCGTCAGCGTCACGCGGTTGTACGACGCCCAGGCGCTGGTCCGGTTCGAGTAGGCAGCGGTCGGGGCGTTCGCGTCGTTGATGACCACGGCGCTGGGCACCTCGATCGGCGCCGACGCGTTCTGCGCCTTGTCCGTGAGGACGATCGACGGCACGTAACGAGCGCCCTCGACCACGTCCTCGTACGTGTGCTGGGCGCCGGTCTCGGCAGACCATGCCTCCGAGCTGCCGTCGCCCCAGCTGATCACACCGGAGATGTCGGCACCCGTGGAGACGTCGTCGGTGGCCGTCCCGGTGACCTTCCAGGTCAGGTCGTCAGTGGGGTCGACCTTGGCGGCCGTGATCGATCCGGTGGGAGCGGTGATGTCCTTGAGCACGACGGTGCGCGAGCGCGGCGCTCCCTTCACCGTCCCGTTGAAGGGCGTGACGGTCAGCGTCACGGTGTCGCCGGCGGCTGCCTTGTCCAGCCCGGCGAAGGCGTCCCACGCCGTGGCGGGGGCCGCGACATTGACGTTGGCCAGCGTGGTGCCCTTGGTGGTGTCGGCGAGCCGGACGGCGTAGCGGGTGGTGTTGCTCGCGGCGGTCCAGCTGGCGGTGAAGGTGTAGGCGGGCGGTGCCACAGCGAGCGAGGAGATGGAGAACTTGCCCGGCTTGGTCGGGCGCTTCGCCGCCTCGGCGCTGCCGACGAGGGCGGGCGTGCCGGCCGTCAGGGCGACGACTGCTGCCACCGCCGTGGTGCGGAAGAAGGAACGATTGATGAACACGTGGGCTCCCACTGGTCTTTCTCTGGGTCCTGGCTGCACATCGGACGATGCGTGCAGGAAGAGAATCCGGGAGAACCGTGACCAAGGCGGGCGATCCCGGCGAAATCGCCCCATGTCGCTCGCTCCGGTCTAGAGCGGGCCGACCAGATCCGCCGAACCGGTAGACAGCTCGGCGTGGAGGAACGCCGGCTCAGTACCAGCCGTGGCCCTGCTTGAAGCTCCAGGCGTTGCAGGCGGTGCCGTAGCTGTCGTTGATGTAGCCCAGGCCCCAGCGGATCTGCGTCTCGGCGCTGTGCTCCCAGTCGGGCCCCGCCGAGGCCATCTTGGAGCCGGGCAGCGCCTGCGGGATGCCGTAGGCCGAGGACGTCGGGTTGTCGGCGTGCACGTCCCAGTCGGACTCGGAGTTCCAGAGGTTGTCGAGGCAGTCGAACTCGGCGGCGGACAACCCGTACTCCGGCATCAGCACCTTCGCGAGGGTCCGGGGGTCGGACGCGGTCAGGTCCTCGCTGTCCGTGACGGCCACGCCGTTCTTCTCCGACAGCGACCGCTTCTTGGCCTTCGCCAGCACCTGGCTCCGGTCCGCGGACCGGGACACCGCCTGCTGACGGCGCTCGGCGAGGTCGGCGGCGCTCAGGTCCGCCGCGGTCGGCTGATCGGCCGCCGCAGCGCTCTGCAGGCTGACCAGGCCGTCGACCGGGTCGGCGCCGTGGGCGAGGACGCCACCGGCAACGGTGACACCGGTCGCCCACACGGCAAGGCCGGAAAGCTTGATGACGTTGGTGGCGCCGGCTCGGACACGCTTCGGAGGGGCGCCCCGGTGCTTCGGGGCGTACTTCGAATCGGGCACGGAGGAACTCTCGGGTCGACAGCGGGGGCTCACGCACGACCAGAAACCCAGCAGGCTCCCGGGGGCAATCGCACGGGGGAAGCGGTGACCACCATGACCCACAAATCGGGCATGTGCAACTCGAGGCGGACACTTCTGCACGAACCTGCAGCGCAGGAGGTCGCGTCCGGTGGCGCGGGTCACCGCTCCCGTGCGGCGTGCGTCACAGGTCGCTCACATCGTGACGTGCTCCAGCATCTCCGTCACCAGGGCCGCGATCGGCGACCGCTCGGACCTCGTGAGGGTCACGTGAGCGAACAGCGGGTGGCCCTTGAGCCGCTCCACCACCGCCACCACGCCGTCGTGCCGACCGACCCGGAGGTTGTCGCGCTGTGCGACGTCGTGCGTGAGTACGACGCGGGAGTTGGCGCCGATCCGGGAGAGCACGGTGAGGAGCACGTTGCGCTCCAGCGACTGAGCCTCGTCGACGATCACGAACGCGTCGTGCAGGGAGCGCCCGCGGATGTGGGTGAGGGGCAGCACCTCGAGCATGCCGCGGTCGAGGACCTCGTCGACGACGTCGGAGGTGGTGATCGCGCCGAGCGTGTCGAACACCGCCTGGCCCCAGGGCGACATCTTCTCCTGCTCACTGCCCGGCAGGTAGCCCAGTTCCTGGCCGCCGACCGCGAACAGCGGCCGGAAGACCACGACCTTCTTGTGCTGGCGGCGCTCGAGCACCGCCTCGAGACCGGCGCACAGCGCAAGCGCCGACTTGCCGGTGCCGGCGCGGCCACCGAGCGAGACGATGCCCACGTCCGGGTCGAGGAGCAGGTCGAGGGCGACGCGCTGCTCCGCCGAGCGGCCGTGGATGCCGAACACCTCGCGGTCACCGCGGACCAGGTGCACCCGCTTGTCCGGACCGACGCGACCCAGCGCACTGCCCCGGTCGGACATCAGCACCAGCCCGGTGTGGCAGGGCAGGTCGCGGGCGTCGTCCAGGTCGATCACCTGGTCGTCGTACAGCTCGTCGAGGTCGGCTCCGGCGACGTCCACCTCGACCATGCCGCTCCAGGCTCCGTCGGACTCGTGCACCTGCTCGCCGCGGTACTCCTGAGCGTCGAGCCCGACCGCGGACGCCTTGATCCGCAGCGGCAGGTCCTTGGAGACCAGGGTGACGTCGTGGCCCTCGTTGGCGAGGTTGCGCGCGACGGCGAGGATGCGGGTGTCGTTGTCGCCGAGCCGGAAGCCGGACGGCAGCGACTCGGCGTCAGTGTGGTTCAGCTCGACCCGGATGGTGCCGCCGTGGTCGCCGATCGACACCGGCTGGTCGAGGCGGCCGTGCTGTACCCGCAGCTCGTCGAGCATCCGCAGGGCGGTCCGGGCGAAGTAGCCGAGCTCGGGGTGGTGGCGCTTGCCCTCCAGCTCGGTGATGACCACCACGGGCAGCACCACCTCGTGCTCGTCGAAGCGGCGGAGCGCGCCGGGGTCGGCGAGCAGGACGGAGGTGTCGAGCACGTAGGTGCGCTTGGCAGCGGCCGCGCCCTGGACGGGCTGCGGGTCGACTGCCTGGTGGGCGGCGCGCTGGGCAGGTGCCACGGATGATCCCCTCGCGGACACGGCACACGCACTCGGCGTCCCGGTCCTAGCAGTGGTGCCTGGACCGGGACGAGCAGCAGGGGCCTGAGTGCCGACCCCCACTGGTGCAGTGGCCGTGATCTCTCACGAGCTTCGCCTCCCGGGCCGGTGCTTCCTTCGCACCGACACCCGAAAGGTACGACCGGGACCAGCGGTGTGACGCACGACACGCCCGAACCCGAGGTTCAGGCGCCGTGATCGTCGCTGCGCTCCTCAACGGCTGTTCGCTCGGCACGAACACGAGCAAGCTCGGCTCGACCTCGCTCAGGCGCCGTACCTTCGCTCCCGTTGGGCGTAGGCGCGGATCGCGCGGAGGAAGTCGACGCGCCGGAACTCCGGCCAGTAGGCCTCGCAGAAGTAGAACTCGCTGTGCGCGCTCTGCCACAGCAGGAAACCGCCGAGCCGCTGCTCTCCGGAGGTGCGGATCACCAGGTCCGGGTCGGGCTGACCACGGGTGTAGAGGTGCTCGGCGATGTGCTCGACGTCGAGGACCTCGGCGAGCTCCTCGATCGTCATGCCCTTGGCGGCCTGGTCCTGGAGGAGCGCGCGGACGGCGTCGGCGATCTCCCGGCGACCGCCGTACCCGACGGCGACGTTGACGAGCAGGCCGTCGACGTCCCGAGTGGTGTCGGCGGCGGCCTTGAGCTTGCGGGCGGTGCTGTCCGGCAGCAGGTCGAGCGCGCCCACGGGGTGCAACCGCCAGCGGTGCTGCTCGGCGAGGCTGCCGACCGCGTTCTCGATGATCTGGAGCAGTCCGCCGAGCTCCTCGGCTGGGCGGTTCAGGTTGTCGGTGGAGAGGAGCCAGAGGGTGACGACCTTGACGCCGACCTCCTCGCACCACTCGAGCAGCGGCTCGATGTTGGCGGCACCGGCCCGGTAGCCCTGTGCGGTGTCCGCACCCACCGCCTTCGCCCATCGGCGGTTGCCGTCGAGCATCACGCCGACGTGCTGGGGGATCTTGTCGCCGGGCAGGCGACGCACGACGCGCGCCTCGTAGGCCGGATACAGGACCCGCCGCAGTCCCCGCTTCCAGTCCGCCACGCCTGCAAGGTTACCGACCCCGACGGGCCGTGCGTCCGGTCACAGCACGTGGCCCGGCAACCTACGCTCCCGTAACCTTGACGCATGACCCCTCCCCCGAAGCCCCGCCACGAGCACGGCGAGTCGCTTCCGGCGCAGGTCGTCGACCGTGCGAGCGACGCGGTCAAGGACACCGTCCGCGAGGTGAAGCCCAAGCTGCGGGGCTGGCTGCACGCCGCCACCTCGCCCCTCACCCTGGCCGCCGGCATCGTGCTCTTCGTGCTCTCGCCGACAGTCACCACGAAGGTCGGCTCTGCCGTCTTCGCCGGCACCGCGCTGCTGCTGTTCACCGTCTCGGCGATCTACCACCGCGGCACCTGGTCGCCGCGCGCTCACGCCTTCCTGCGCCGGTTCGACCACTCCAACATCTTCCTGCTGATCGCCGGCTCCTACACGCCCTTCACGCTCATCCTGCTGGACGGGAGGGCGCGTGCCGGTCTGCTCGCGATCGTGTGGACGGGCGCCCTGCTCGGAGTCGTGTTCAAGCTGTTCTGGCTCAACTCCCCCCGGTGGGTGCACACGCCGATCTACATCGCCCTCGGCTGGGCGGCGATCTTCTACGCCGACGAGTTCTCCCACGGCGGGACGACCGTGATCACCCTGGTCGCGGTCGGCGGCGGCCTCTACACGCTCGGCGGGCTCGTCTACGGCCTCAGGTGGCCGGACCCGTTCCCGAGCTGGTTCGGCTTCCACGAGATCTTCCACACCTTCACCATCGCGGCGTTCGTCTGCCACTACGTCGCAGCCTCCATCGCGACGTACTCGCTGCGCTGACCCCCCCGGCCGGCCGACTGCCCGGGACGACCTGCGTGGCGGAGCCACGACTCGCCGTCCCGACCGAGGATCATGCGGACATGGCGACCGGCTCCTCGACGACGGACCACCTCTCGGCGGAGAAGGCCGGGAAGGTGGCTTGGACTGTGAAGGGCGCCGGCCTGGGCGTGCTCGTCCTGGTCGTGCTCGCCGCTGCCGTCGGACTGCTCGGCCCCACCCAGGGACAGCTGCGCGACTCCAGCGGGGACTACACCTTGCAGGTCGACTACCCGCGGATCACCCGGGCCGGCCAGCCCGCCCCTCTCCGCATCCGTGTCCACCAGGAGGGCGGGTTCGACGGGCCGATCACCCTGGCGCTCTCGCGCGAGATGTTCGACGACATGGACTTCCAGAACTGGTACCCCAACCCCTCCGCGGAGACAGCGAGGGCGAGGACGCTCATCTACGAGTTCGACCCCCCGGACGGTGAGGACTTCGAGGTCCGGCTCGACGCCCGGACGGCGCCCGGCCAGTTCGGCGGGGTCGTCGACAGCTTCGTGGTCCTCCTGGTGGCGGACCAGCCCGCCGCCGAGGTGCACTTCAAGATCTGGAGGATGCCCTGATGGACGTGCTGATCCGCTCCGCGGCGATCTTCGCGGTGATGTGGGTGGTGCTCCGCCTCGGCGGCAAGCGCGAGGTCGCCCAGCTCTCCGCGTTCGACATGATCCTGTTGGTGACCCTCGGCGACCTGGTCGCCCAGGGCATTCTCCAGGAGGACTACTCGCTGACCGCGGTCGTCATCGCGGTCAGCACGATCACCCTGGCGAGCATGCTGCTGGCCTACGTGGGGCTGCGCTTTCCCCGCACGCGGCCGGTCCTCGGCGGGACGCCACGGATCGTCGTACGGGACGGGGAGCCGCTGCTCGACGTGCTCCAGTCGGAGCTGCTCACCCTGGACGACCTGTCGGAGTCCGCACGGCAGCAGGGCATCCGCAGCCTCGCGGACATCGAGCTGAGCGTCCTCGAGACCGACGGCACCTTCTCGTTCTTCACCCGCGGTGCCGACGAGCGCGGCGCCGACCCGGCCGGCCACGACGCCGGCCAGGGCAAGGCCGAGATCTGATCAAGCCGGCGGCGCCCCGGCCAGGGCACTGCGCAGCTCCTCCGGTGTGGTGACCGGACGGGCGCAGACGAGGTTGCGGCAGACGTACGCCGCGGACTGCCCGTCGACCAGCCCTCGCTCCCGGAGCAGCGGGATCCCCGCGTCACTCGTCACCGCGTCCGCCGGTACGACGAGCGTCACGGCGTCCGGCAGCGACCGGGCGATCCGGCCCAGCTCGACGCCCGCCTCGTCGCCGGCCTCGACGACCACCACCTCGACCGGCCCGTGCAGCATGGTCTGCGCCGCGGCGAGCGACCAGCCGGCGAAGCGGGGCGCCCGCTCGGCCAGCGGACGGATCGTCGCCAGGGCGCGTTCGGCCGCGTCGCGGTGCTGCGCCGAGCCGGTCAGCGCCGCGTAGGTCGACAGGGCGTGCACGAGCGCGGAGAAGCCGCTCGGGCTGGCGTTGTCGGACGGGTCGCGCGGCCTCGCCACCAGCGACTCGGCATCCCCGGCGGTGTCGTAGAAGCCGCCGTCCCCAGCAGCGAACTGATCCAGTGCCACGTCGAGCAGCACACCGGCTCGCTCCAGCCACACCGGCTCCGCAGTGGCCTGCACCAGCGCGAGGAAGCCGTCCGCCATGCACGCGTAGTCCTCGAGCACACCGGCGGGTGCGCCGACGACGTCGTTCCGGGACACCCGACGCAACCGCTCGCCGCTCCAGTGCACCGACCAGAGCAGCTCCCCCGCCCGTCTGGCCGCCTCCACGAGTCGCTCGTCGTCCAGCACCAGCCCGGCGCGGACGAGTCCGGTGATCGCCAGTCCGTTCCACGCTGCCACGACCTTGTCGTCCCGCTCCGGGCGGGTACGCCGCTCGCGGGCGTCGTACAGCTGCTCCTTCACCGCCAGCCAGCGCGGGACCTCCTCCGGTGGCGGGTCCACCCTCAGCTGGAGCGTCGAGCTGCCGTGCTCGAAGGTGCCCGCCTCGGTGACGCCGAGGAGCTCCGCCGCCCACCGGCCGTCGTGCTCGCCGAGCACCTCGACCAGCTGCGCCGGCGTCCAGACGTAGAAGGTGCCCTCCGCTCCGTCGGAGTCCGCGTCGAGGGCGGAGGCGAAGCCGCCCTCGGGCGTGCCGAGCTCCCGGAGCAGGAACCCGGCCGTCTCACGGGCCACCCGCCCGGCCAGCTCGGCACCCGTCGCAGCGTGCCAGTCGGCGTAGAGCCGCAGCAGCTGCGCGTTGTCGTAGAGCATCTTCTCGAAGTGCGGCACCACCCAGCCGGCATCGACCGAGTAGCGCGCGAAGCCGCCGCCGAGCTGGTCGTACATGCCGCCGCGCGCCATCGCCACCAAGGTCTGCTCCACCAGGTCGAGGCCGTCGCCCCGCCTGAGGAGGAACTGCAACAGCATCGACGGCGGGAACTTCGGCGCTCCCCCGAAGCCGCCGTTGACGGTGTCGAAGTCCCTCCTGCTCTGGGTGACCGCGCCGGCCAGGACCGCGTCGTCGATGAGATCGGTACCCGCCAGCGCCGGCTCACGACGCAGGTGCTCGGCGATGCCCGCCGCCGAGCGGTCCACCTCGTCGCGCCGGTGCGCCCAGGCGTCGGTGAGCGCCTGCAGGACCTGGGTGAAGGCCGGCATCCCGTGACGCGGCTTGTCGGGGAAGTAGGTGCCCGCGAAGAAGGGCTGGCCGTCGTGGTCCAGCACCACGGTCATCGGCCAGCCGCCCTGCCCGGTCATCGCCACGGTCGCCTGCATGTAGACGGCGTCGACGTCGGGGCGCTCCTCGCGGTCGACCTTGATGTTCACGAAGTGCTTGTTCAGGTACGACGCTGTCGCCGGGTCCTCGAACGACTCGTGCGCCATCACGTGGCACCAGTGGCAGGCGGCGTACCCGACGGACAGGAGGACGGGCACGTCCCGACGCCGCGCCTCGGCGAACGCCTCGTCGCCCCACTCCCACCAGTCGACCGGGTTGTCGGCGTGCTGGAGGAGGTAGGGCGACGTGGCGTCGGCGAGTCGGTTGGCCATGCCCCGAGACTGCCACCCCGACGGACAGCAGTCCTAGGCTGCCGCCATGGACGCTTCCGCGTGGGACGAGCGGTACGCCGCAACCGGGCTGGTGTGGGGAGGCGGACCCAACCAGTTCGTCGAGGCGGAGCTGGCCGCACTGCCACCTGGCAAGGCGGTCGACCTGGCGGCCGGCGAGGGGCGCAACGCGATCTGGCTGGCCGCCAGGGGCTGGCAGGTCATGGCCGTCGACTTCTCCCAGGTGGCGCTCGACAAGGGTCGCCGGCTGGCCGGCCCCTCGTCAGGCTCGGGGACCAGCTCGGTTGAGCCCGGGACCGGCGGCGCCGTCGAGTGCTCGGGGACCAGCTCGGTTGAGCCCGGGACCGGCGGCGCCGTCGAGTGGGTGCGCGCCGACGCGACGACGTGGGACGGATCCGGTCTCGACCTTGCCGTCGTCGCCTATCTGCAGCTGCCGGCCGCAGAGCGACGGCTGGCGATGCGGAACGCGTTTCGCGCCCTCCGCGCGGGTGGCACGTTCCTCGTGGTGGCGCACGACTCGACCAACCTCGCCGAGGGCACCGGCGGGCCGCAGGACCCGGCCGTGCTCTACACCGCCGAGGACGTGCTGTCCGACCTCGAGGGCGAGGACGTCGAGGTGCTGCGCGCCGAGCGGGTGCCGCGGGTGGTGGCGTCGGCCGACGGGCACGGGCCAGCCGGCACGGCGTGGGACGCCCTGGTCAGGCTGCGGCGTCGCAGCTGACGGTCAGCGGCCCTCTCCGGGGACGTCGTCGGCGGAGGGACCCTGGCTGACGTCACGGGACATGTCCTCGGGACCGAAGACCCCCGCGTCCGCGTTGGCCTTGGTCCGGCGCAACTGGCGGACCAGGCTCCAGCCCAGCAGGGCGACCGCGAGCGCCAGGCCCAGGAAGATGAAGAACGCTCCCCACCCGGCCTTGACGTCCTTGTCCTCGGGCACCTGGTCGGCCCAGCTCACGACCGAGAAGAAGGTCCAGGCGGCGAGGGTCACGAGCGTGCTCATGGCCTCATTGTCTCAGGCGGGCTCAGCCCCGCAGGGACGGGTCGTCCCGGATGCCGGCGAAGAGGTCGCGCTCAGGAAGCTCGGTGTCGACCAGCGAGTGCACCAGCTCGAAGTCCTCGGTCGGCCAGGCGTGCTGCTGCACCTCGACGGGGACGTGGAACCACGGGCCGTCCGGGTCGATCTGGGTGGCGTGCGCGAGCAGCGCCTGGTCGCGGATGGGGAAGTACTCCGCGCACGGGATCTTGGTCGTCACCCGGGCGTCGTGCTCCGGGTCCGGCTTCCAGCTCTCCAGCCGCTCCGCGTACGGCGACTCGTGTCCGCGGCGGATCATCTCGTCGTGCAGCGCCTGGGTGCGGGGCCGGTTGAAGCCGTGCTGGTAGTAGAGCTTCAACGGCTGCCACGACGTTCCTGCGTCCGGATAGCGCTTCGGGTCCGGCGCGGCCTCCCACGCCGCCATGGTCACCTGGTGGCACTTGATGTGGTCCGGGTGCGGGTACCCGCCGTTCTCGTCGTACGTCGTGATCACGTGCGGCCGGAAGGACCGGATCAGCCGGACCAGCGGCTCCGCCGCCTCCTCGACCGGCACCAGGGCGAAGCATCCTTCGGGGAGCGGCGGCTTCGGGTCGCCCTCGGGCCAGCCCGAGTCCACGAAGCCCAGCCAGTCCTGGGTGACTCCGAGGATCTCGCGCGCCCGGTCCATCTCCTGGCGGCGGATCTCGGTGATGTTCGCGAGGACGTCGGGCCGGTCCATCTTCGGGTTGAGGATCGACCCGCGCTCGCCGCCGGTGCAGGTCACCACGTGCACGTCCACGCCCTCCGCGACGTACATCACCGTGGACGCCGCTCCCTTGCTGGACTCGTCATCGGGGTGGGCGTGCACGTGCATCAGCCGCAGGCCGGAGCCCGACCTGTCGACGGGAGGGTCCTGGGCCGTGGAGCGGGCAGGACCGGGCTGCGGGTCGGACATGGCCTCCATCCTAGGATCGGGGCATGCCCGAGCCCGACGCCGACCTCATGGCCCAGCGGTACGGCACCCCGTCCGGCGCCCGTCGCGCCGTCCTGCTCGGCCTCGTCGTCCTGCTCGTCGTCGCGGGCCTCACCTGGCTGGCCTGGGCGGCGTGGTTCCACGGAACGCCCGCCATCAGGGCCGAGATCGCGTCGTACGACGTGCCCACCGACCACGAGGCCCGCGCCCGGGTCGAGCTCCGGCTGAGCGACGACGACGTGACCGGCACCTGTCTGCTGCGGGCGACCGCGCCGGACCACAGCATCGTCGGGGAGCGCAACGTTGCCGTCTCGGAGCTCGCCGAGGCACAGGGCTCCTGGGTCAGCATCCGCACCGAGCGTCGTGCCACCTCGGTGACCCTCGAGGGCTGCCGCGAGGGTTGAGCCGCCCGATCGATGCGACATCGGCAGGTGCCGTTGCTAGCATGGGTTACTTGCCGTTCCTCTGCAGAGGATGCCCTCGCAGGACCGGGCGTGGAGAAGCGCACGTGAACCGGTCCGGACTCGCCGAACGGCCCCCGCACCAGAACTTTCCGTAGTACCCGAACGTGATCAGGAGTTGTCCCATGACGCAGGCTGACGAGCGCAACGAGATCTGGCTGACCCAGGCCAAGTACGACGCGCTGAAGGCGGAGCTCGAGCAGCTCAAGGGGCCCGGCCGCGACGAGGTCGTGGAGCGGGTCAGCGCTGCGCGCGACGAGGGCGACCTCAAGGAGAACGGCGGCTACCACGCGGCGCGCGAGGAGCTCGGCAAGCTCGACGCCCGCATCGCCCAGCTGCAGGACATGCTCAAGCGCGCCCAGGTCGGCGAGACGCCCCCCGACGACGGCGTCGTCGAGCCCGGGATGGTGGTCACCTACCGCTTCGTCGGTGACGACTCCGACGAGAAGTTCCTGCTCGGCGCGAGGGAGATGAAGGACGACGACGACCTCGAGGTCTTCTCGCCCCAGTCGCCCCTCGGCGAGGCCATCAACGGCCACAAGCGCGGCGAGACCGTCGAGTACACCGCACCCAACGGCAAGACGCTCAAGGTCGAGATCATCGACGCGGTGCCTTACACCGGCTGACCCCTTCGACGACCGGTCAGCTGCGCACGTGGTAGCCGTGCTCGCGTAGCCGGCCCACCACGTCGTCGGCGTGCTCGCGGCCCTTGGTCTCGAGCTGCAGCCGCACCTCCACCTCGTCCACGCTGAGCGAGGACGACGTGCGCTCGTGGATCACCTCGAGCACGTTCGCACCGGCGTCGGCCAGCTCGGTGAGCAACCGGGCCAGCCCTCCCGGCAGGTCGGGGATCCGCACCTGGAGCTGGAGGTAGCGGCCCGCGGACGCCATGCCGTGCCGGATCAGCTTGCCCAGGAGCAGCGGGTCCACGTTGCCCCCCGACAGCACCGCGACGGCGGGCGTCTCGAAGGTGTCCGGCTGGTCGAGCACCGCCGCGACGGCGACCGCGCCGGCCGGCTCCACGACGAGCTTCGCGCGCTCCAGCAGCAGCACCAGCGCCCGGGAGATCGACTCCTCCGAGACGGTGATGACGTCGTCGACGTGGGCCATGATGGCCGCGAACGGGATGTCGCCGGGACGCCCGACGGCGATGCCGTCGGCCATCGTGGTCATGGAGTCGAGGGCCACGGGAGCGCCGTGGTCGAGGGAGAGCGGGTAGGCGGCCGCGCCCTCGGCCTGGACGCCGACCAGGTGCACGTCGGGACGCCGGGCCTTCACGGCGGTGGCGATCCCGGCGATCAGCCCGCCCCCACCGGTCGGGACGAGGATGGTCGCCGCGTCCGGTGCCTCCTCGATGATCTCCAGGCCGCAGGTGCCCTGCCCGGCGATGATGTCGGGGTGGTCGAAGGGATGGATCAGCACCGCGCCGGTCCGCTCGGAGAACTCGCCCGCTGCCACGAGGGAGTCCTCGATCACCTGTCCGTGCTGGATCACCTCCGCGCCGTAGCCGCGGGTGGCGTTCAGCTTGGGGATCGGTGCGCCGACCGGCATGAACACCGTCGCCTTGATGCCGAGCATCCGCGCCGCCAGCGCGACCCCCTGGGCGTGGTTGCCCGCCGAGGCCGCCACCACGCCACGGGCCCGCTCCTCGTCAGTCAGGTGGAACATCCGCACGTAGGCGCCGCGGATCTTGAAGGACCCGGTGCGCTGGAGGTTCTCGCACTTCAGCAGCACCGGCCCGCCGACCACGGAGGAGAGCCAGCGCGACTCCTCCATCGGCGTGCGGATCGCGGTGCCGCGCAGCAGCTCGGCTGCTGCCTCGATGTCGGTGATGTCGACGGTCGGGATGCTCACCGGTCCTCCGTGTCTCCCATGTCGGCGACGTCCTCGGCCGACGCGTCGTCGGGCAGCGCGGGCTCGTCCTCCTCGGCCTCCTCGGCGTCCTCCCCGACCTCGGTATTGCCCGCGAGGTGCTGGACGACCGAGTTCAGCGCCGCCGCCAGCGGTACGGCGACCAGTGCGCCGGCGATCCCGGCGACGATCACGCCGGCGGCGATCGCGATGATCACGCCGAGCGGGTGCACCGAGACGAACCGGCCCATCAGGAAGGGCTGCAGGACGTGCGCCTCGATCTGCTGCACGAGGACGACTCCGCCGAGCATGATCAGCGCCACCACCGGGCCCTGGTCGACCAGGGCCACCAGCACGGCGACCGTCCCGGACAGGAAGGCGCCGATCATCGGGACGAAGGCGCCGAGGAAGACCAGCACCCCGATGGCACCGACCAGCGGCACCTTGAGGATCGCCGCGACGATCATGATGCCGATCGCGTCGGTCGCGGCGACGAGCACCGTGGCCCGCACGAACTGAGTGAGCGACCGCCAGGCCACCCGTCCGGAGGCGTCGGCCTGCAGCCGCGCCGCCCGCGGAAAGATCCGGACGACCCAGGCCCAGATCAGCTTGCCGTCGGCGAGGAAGAAGTACGTCGCGAACAGCACGATGAAGAAGCCGGCGAGGATGTGCCCGAGCGCGACCCCGACCTCGGTCACCCGGCCGACCCAGTCCTCGCCCTGGTCGGTGACGAACTTCTGCGCGCGCTCGATGTAGTCGTTGATCTGCGAGTCGGACGCGTGCAGGGGCCCGGTCTGCAGCCAGGTCCGGATCTCGCCGAGTCCTCCTGCCACCTTCTGGGAGAGGTCGTCGATGCCCTGCGCCACCTGCTGGCCGACGAAGGTCAGCAACAGCGCGACGGAGGCGATGCCGAGCACGACCACGAGCACCGCGGCCAGCTTGCGCGGGATCCGGAAGCGCACGGCGAGGTCGACAACCGGCGCGACCAGGGCGGCGATGAAGAGCGCCACCACGAGGGGCAGCACGAGGACGGCGAAGTAGCGCAGCGTCCAGAGCACCATCAGCCCCGCGACGGTGATCACGATGAAGCGCCATGACCAGGCGGCGGCAAGGTCCAGGCCCCACGGGACCTGGGCGCGGGAGAAGTTGGACGGCCCCGTCTCGATCACCGGATCGTCGACGCGCCGCGCGGCGCGCGCGACCTCCCACTGCTGGGTGATCTGGTGGCTGAGCCGCTCGCGCAGCCGCTCCTGCCGGTCGATCTCGTCCGCGACGGCCGCCTGGTTGCGCGCAGCCGCTGCCGAACGACGCGCGCGGAAGCGCTCGATGAGCCCGCTCACCGGTTCCCTCGCCACCCGGACAGGCTATCCACGAACCGGCTCGCGGCTTCGGGACGCGCCAGGGCCAGCAGCCCGACCGCCGCGAGCACGTAGTCCGCGTCGACCACCACCCGCGGGTCCTCGGGCAGCTGCCACCCCTCGGGCTGCGGACCCGTCCCGGCCCGCAGGATCCGGTCCGAGACGGCGGCAGGAGCGGTGCGCAGCACTCCCCCGGAGCCGACCAGCACGTCCACCTCGCGCAGGTCCTTGCCGGTCCGCTCGACGACCTTGCCGCCCGGCCCGACCACGACCCTCGAGCGGCCGGCGTGCCGGCGCAGCGCCAGCACCACCGCGGCGGTGGCGATGGCCTCGTCCTCGGCACGCTCCGCCGCGTTGCCGGGCAGGAACGCCGGTTCGGCGGTACGACGATCCGCGGCCGCCTCCAGCCCGTCGACAGCCAGGCCGGCCTCCCGGGCCGCGGCCACGGTCGTGACGGCGCTCCACCGCATCCCCAGGTCGCCCTCGACGGTCCGCGTCACCGGGGTCGGCGCGACCACGTCGCGGGCGAGACCGTTGCCGCCCAGGCCCGACGTCTCGGGGTCGAGCGTGACCACCGAGTGCACGTCGGTCGTGGCGCCACCCACGTCGACGACGACGGTGTCGCCGAGCCGCTCGGCCAGCAGCTCGACACCGGCGAGGACGACGTCCGGTGTCGCCCCGAGCACGAGCCGCTCGAACGCGTCACCCCGGCTGCTCAGGTGCTTGCCGCCGATGACGTGCGCCAGAAACATCTCCCGGATCGCCTGACGCGCTGACTCGGGCGCCAGCACGCCGATCCGCGGGACGACGTTGTCGGCGAGGACGTGCGGCGTCCCGGACGCCTGGAGACGCGAGGCCACGTCACCCTGTGCCTCGACGTCACCGGCCACCACGACGGGCCCGGTCCAGGCGACGCCGGCGAGGACGTCCGCATCGGCGACGAGCTGCTCCGAGTTGCCGCCGTCGGTGCCACCGACCAGGAGCAGCACGTCGGGCTCGGCCGCGCGCAGGGTGCCAAGCTTGTCCCGGTCGAGCCCGCCGGCCAGCACGAGCACCACCTTGCCGCCGCTGGAGAGGGCAACCCGCCGGCCAGCTTCGGCGGTGACCAGCTCCTCATTGCCGACGACGGCGATGCGCAGGCCGCCGCCGGCCGACGAGCAGGCCAGCACCTGGGCCCTTCGGGCGCCGGGATGCTCCGCAGCGAGGGCCTCGACGCAGGCGTCGTACCCGTCCAGCACGTCACCGCGACCGTGGGTGCCGGGCAGCGTGGTCGGGTGCTGGCTGCTGCCGAGCAGTCGCCCGGCCGCGGCGTCGACGAGCGCTGCCTTGGTGAAGGTGGAGCCGAAGTCGACGCAGAGGACCAGGTCGGTCGAGGGGTCAGCCGAGGGCACGGTCGAGGTCTGCCAGCAGGTCCTCGGCGGTCTCGATGCCGACGCTGAGCCGGATCAGGTCGGCCGGCACCTCCAGGTCGGTCCCGGCGACCGACGCGTGCGTCATCCGGCCGGGGTGCTCGATCAGCGACTCCACGCCGCCCAGCGACTCGCCCAGGGTGAAGACCTCGGCCTTCGCGCACACGTCCAGCGCCTGCTGCTCGCCGCCCTTCACTCGGAACGACACGATGCCGCCGTACCGCTTCATCTGCCGGCTGGCGACCGCGTGGCCGGGGTGTGCCTCGAGGCCGGGGTAGATCACCTCGGCGACCTTCTCGTGCTCCTGCAGGAACTCCACGACGCGCTCGGCGTTGTCGCAGTGCCGGTCCATCCGCACGCCCAGGGTCTTGAGGCCGCGATGGGTGAGGAAGGCGTCGAAGGGTCCCGCGACCGCGCCGATGGAGTTCTGGTGGAAGGCCAGGTCCTCGGCGAGCTGCAGGTCGCGGACGATCAGGGCGCCGCCGACGACGTCGGAGTGGCCGCCGCAGTACTTGGTGGTGGAGTGCACGACGACGTCGGCACCCAGGGTGAGCGGCTGCTGGAGGTACGGCGACGCGAAGGTGTTGTCCACGATGAGCAGCGCGCCCGCGTCGTGCGCCACCGCCGCGAGCGCCTCGATGTCGCCGATGTTGAGCAGTGGGTTGGTCGGCGTCTCGACCCAGACCAGCTTGGTGCTCCCGGGTCGGACGGCCGCGCGCACCGAGTCGATGTCGGAGACGGCCGCGGGGCTGTGCTCCAGGCCCCAGCGCACCTGCACCTTGTCGAAGAGGCGGAAGGTGCCGCCGTAGGCGTCATCGGGGATGACGACGTGGTCGCCGGGCGCGCAGACGGTGCGCAGCAGCGTGTCCTCGGCGGCCAGACCGGAGGCGAAGGCGAACCCGCGCTCGCCCTGCTCGAGCGCCGCGAGCACCCCTTCGAGGGCGGTGCGCGTCGGGTTGGCCGAACGGCTGTACTCGTAGCCTCCGCGCAGGCCGCCCACGCCGTCCTGCTTGTAAGTGCTGGTCGCGTAGATGGGCGGGATCACCGCGCCGGTCATCTGGTCGGGCTCGTAGCCGGCGTGGATCGCACGCGTCTCGAACCCGGCCTTGTTCGTCTGCTCCTGGGTCACACCGGCGACCCT
Source organism: Marmoricola sp. (assembly GCA_035700665.1). Classification (GTDB taxonomy): domain Bacteria; phylum Actinomycetota; class Actinomycetes; order Propionibacteriales; family Nocardioidaceae; genus Marmoricola. Next base: position 34,006 of record DASSOK010000002.1, on the reverse strand, counting down.
ACCCACCGCGTCCGGGAAGGTTTGCCTCCACCGAGGGGTTGTCATGATGGAGACCCGACGGCGAGGAGACGCGATGCTGTTCAACCGGAGCAAGAACGAGCTGCCCACCCCCGAGACGGCGCTGCCCGGCCGACCCGAGCGGCCCTGGTCGATCGCCGAGCGGCACCTCGTGCTGGACGCCCCGGTGCTCACCGACGACGTACCCGAAGGCCTCGAGGTCGCGGTCTTCGGCCTCGGCTGCTTCTGGGGCGCCGAGGAGATCTTCTGGCAGCTGCCCGGCGTCTGGTCGACGTCGGTGGGGTACGCCGGCGGGTCGACGCCGAACCCGACGTACGAGGAGGTGTGCTCCGGCCGCACCGGTCACACCGAGGCCGTCCGGGTGGTCTACGACCCGACCGTGGTGCCCTACGCCGAGCTGGTCGCGAAGTTCTACGAGTTCCACGACCCCACCCAGGGGATGCGCCAGGGCAACGACGTCGGCACCCAGTACCGTTCGGCGATCTACACCACCACGCCCGAGCAGGAGCAGGTCGCCCGCGAGGTGACCGAGCGCTACCAGCCCGAGCTGAGCCGGCGCGGTTACGGCGCGATCACCACGGAGATCAGGCCGGCCCCGGACTACTACTACGCCGAGGACCACCACCAGCAGTACCTCGCCAAGGTGCCGAACGGCTACCGCTGCCACGCCGCCACCGGTGTGCCGGTGCCACGCAGCGCCTGATCGCGCTCCCGGCCGGCGGCCGCCCCAGGTCTCAACCCCGGTGATCCTGCTCACCATCCGGACAGCCGCACTCGTACGGCGGTTCGGTTCGGGGTACCTGAGCGCTCCCGACAGGCAGGGCCGGACAACACGGCCGGAGCGGAAGGAGTGCGGCGATGCGGCGCAGGACCACGATGACGCTCGGCGCAATCGCACCCTGGTGGCTGCTGTTCTTCCTGCTGTTCCTCTGCGTGGCGGTGCAGCCCCGGAGCTACGACGTCTCGGTCGACATCGTCTCCGAGCCGGCCGGCAGCAGCCAGACCGCCGACACACCGGCCCCGTAGCGACGCCCCCGTAGACTCCGGTTCCCATGTCTGGCCACCGGATGCTCTGCTGGGCCCTGCTCACCCTCGTGGGCACCATGGTCGCCGCCTGCGCGGGGAGCGACGACTCAGGCGGACGACACACCGGCCCCAGCGAGTCGCCGGCCACCGCGACCCGCCCCTCTCAGAGAGCCGCGGAGCTCCTCCTCGCCACGCAGGCCGCCTCGGACGGGCTGGTGCTCGTCGACCCGTCACGACGGTCTGGCAGCGCCGTGGTCGACCGCGTCCGGGTCGGCGCCGCGCCCTGGGACGTCGAGGTCACCCACGACGGGGACACCGCCTACGTCTCCACCGCCGAGGGCCTCGCGGTGGTGGACGTGGCCGCCCGCCGTCGTACTGCCCTGGTCCCCTACCGGCACCAGCCCGCGTCGGTGGAGCACGGCGAGTACCGTGCCGGCGGCATGGGCCTCGCGGTGGCGCCGGACGGCCGGCGCGTCTACGTCGCGGTGCACCGTGGGAGCGGGGACGACGTGCTGGAGGTCTTCGACACCGCTGCGCGGCGCTTCGTCGACGAGGTGCCCGTCGGGCTGCGGGCGTTCGACGTCCTGGTCTCTGCGGACGGCACTCAGGTCTACACCGTCGACCACGACTCGTTCAGCGTGCACGTCGTCGACACCGTGACCCTCCGAGCCCGGCGCATCCCGGTCGCTCCCTTCGGCACGGCCGGCGGCCTGGGGTCGTGGGAGAAGCCGCACTACGCCGTGATCGCACCCGACGGCGACCTCCTCCTCCCCTATCAGGGCACGGTGCTGGTGCGGCTGGACCCCGTATCCGGTACGACGACCCGTCGGTCGATGACCGCCAACAGCCACCAGCACGGGGTCAGCCTGACCCAGGACGGCCGCCTCCTCGTCGTCGGCACCGGGTCGTTCGGCAACGCCACCGGTGGCCCGAACCTGACCGTCCGCGACGTCGCCACCGGAGCCGAGCACCTGGTTGCGCTCGACCGCCCTCACGAGACGGTGGTGCCGTGGACCGACCCCCGCACCGGCCACCTCGTCGCGGTGCTCTCCGGTGGCTACACCCGGCCGGGCGGCTTCGACGGGATCACCCTGGTCGACCTGTCGACCGACGCGGTGCGCCAGCTGCGCGTGCCTGGACTGCCTCAGACGCTGGTGCGGCTGCCCGGCTGAGCGCCCCGTTAGCCTCGGGATCGTGCAGACGCGATGGGCAGCCCAGGTCGACCTCGACGGTCCGCTGCCGGAGCACCCGCGGCCGCAGCTGGTGCGCGACCTGCCGTGGGTGAACCTCAACGGGCGCTGGGACTACGCGTTCATGGCCAGCAACGGCCGCCCCGGCGGCTGGGACGGCACGATCGTGGTGCCGTTCTCGCCGGAGACGCTCCTCTCCGGGGTCGAGCGACAGCTGCAGGCCGACGAGTGGCTGTGGTACCGACGCACCGGCATCGCCGCTCCGCAGCCGCCCGACGGTGGTCGGGTGCTGCTGCACTTCGGCGCGGTCGACCAGAGCTGCACCGTGTGGGTCAACGGTGTCGAGGTCGGCCGGCACACCGGCGGCTACCTGCCCTTCACGGTCGACGTCACCGAGCAGCTGGCGTCTGCGGGTGAGCCGGTCGAGACGATCGAGGTCCGGGTCCGGGACCTCTCCGAGACGGCTCCGCACGCCCGCGGCAAGCAGCGGCTCGACCGGGGCACGATCTGGTACACCGCCCAGTCGGGCATCTGGCAGACGGTGTGGCTCGAGGCCGTCCCGAGCCCGTGGATCGAGGAGCTGGTGGTCACGCCCGACGTTGCCGGTGGGCGCTTCGAGGTGACCGCGCACACCAGTGACGGCGAGGTGCACCGACGGATCGTCGTACCGGACGAGCCGCGGGGGTGGACGCCCGACGACCCGCACCTGCACTGGTTCGACGTGGAGGTGGGCGCCGACACGGTCAGGACGTACGGCGGGCTCCGCGAGTTCGGCGTCTCACCGGACCGGCGGGTCACCCTGAACGGCGCGGTGTTCCCGCAGGTCGGCGTCCTCGACCAGGGCTACTGGCCGGAGAGCCTGATGACCCCGCCGACCGACGAGGCGATGGTGCACGACATCGCGACGATGAAAGAGCTCGGGTTCACCCTGCTGCGCAAGCACGCCAAGGTCGAGCCGCTGCGGTGGTACTTCCACTGCGACCGCCTCGGCATGCTGGTGTGGCAGGACGTCGTCAACGGCGGCGGCCGATACCGCGACCTGACCACGTTCCGGCCCGCCCGGCACCCGTTCTGGGTGCCGGACCGGTGGCACCGGCTGTTCGGCCGGTCCGACGCGGCCGGCCGCGCGGCGTTCCGCGAGGAGGTGCGCCGAACCGTGCGACTGCTGCGGAACTCTCCGTCGGTCGTGGTGTGGACGCCGTTCAACGAGGGGTGGGGGCAGTTCGATGCCAACGCGGTCGCCCGGGAGGTGAAGCGCCTCGACCCGACCCGGCTGGTCAACCACGTCAGCGGCTGGATCGACCAGGGAGGCGGTGACATCCGCAGCTTCCACAACTACCTGCGGCCGTTCCGGCTCCGCCGACGCCCCGGTGACCGGCGGGTGCACGCGCTCACCGAGTACGGCGGCTACAGCCTGCGCGTCGAGGGCCACGACTGGAGCGACCGCGAGCACGGCTACCGCCACCTGGAGACCAGCGACGAGCTGGCCGCCGCGTTCGTCCGGCTCCACGAGGAGGAGATCGTGCCGGCCGTGCGCGACGGCCTGGCGGCTACGGTCTACACCCAGCTGAGCGACGTCGAGGACGAGCTCAACGGACTGCTCACCTGGGACCGCGAGGTGCTCAAGATCCCTGCCCAGGTGGTCCGCGAGGTGACCTCGAGGCTGCGGCGCTCGTTCCTGCACGCGTGAGGCGCGTCAGCCGACGTCGACCCACTCGGCGCCGATCCGGCCGAGCTGTGCCTGGCCCCCGGTGAGCTCCTCGACCGCCTCCTCCACGATGGCCAGGGCCCGCAGGGGGACGGCGAGCCGCACGGTGGCGACGTCGGTGTACTCCACGCCGAGCACCTGGGTGCCGCGTGAGCGCAGCTCGTGCTCGAGCCGGCCGACGGCCGCGAGGTCGACGGTGACCTCGCACTCCTCCATCAGGACGCGGTCGACGACGGTCACCTGGTCGAGCGCGGCGCGCACCGAGTCGGCGTACGCCCTCGACAGCCCGCCGGTGCCGAGCAGCACGCCGCCGAACCAGCGGGTGGTCACCGCCACCACGTCGCTCAGACCGGCACCGCGCAGCACGTCGAGCATCGGCGCCCCGGCGGTCCCGGACGGCTCGCCGTCGTCGGAGGAGCGCTCCACCTCGCCGGCCGGCCCGAGGATGGCGGCGCTGCAGTGGTGGCGGGCATTCCAGTGCTCACGCCGCTGGGCCTCGACCACCGCACGGGCACCGTCCTCGTCCTCGACGCGCGCGAGCACGCAGCGGAAACGGGACCGATCGACTTCGATCTCCGCCGATCCCTCACCGGCGACAGTGCGGTACGTGGTGCGCGTCAATGGATGCCCCTCCGGCAAGGACGCAGTCGGCGGTGGTGGGGCACCCCTCCCAGGATTACCCCACCACCTGTCCGAATCGTGCCCTGCTCCACCGGAGTGAGGCAAGACACGGGGACCTGTCGCAGCCATGCGGGGGTTGAAGTAGGGCTACGACGTGGGAGCAGCCTAGGACACCCGGGCCAGGTACGTCAGGAGATCCAGACGGGTGAGCACCCCGACCGGCCTGCCGTCCTCCTGGACCACCAGCCCGTCGGCGTCCCGCAGCGCCGCCACGGCGTCCGCGATCGCCTCGTTCGCCCCGACGGTCGGCAGCGGCGCGCTCATGTGCTGCTCCACCTTGTCGGCCAGCCGCGCGGTCCCGGCGTAGAGGGCGTCGAGCAGCACCCGCTCGGACACGGAGCCCGCCACCTCCGCCGCCATGACCGGCGGCTCGGCCCGGACGACGGGCATCTGGCTGACGCCGTACTCCTGGAGGATCGAGACGGCCTCGGCCACGGTCTCGTTGGGGTGGGTGTGCACCAGAGCCGGGATCTCACCCTGCTTCGCGTGCAGCACCTGACCGACGGTCTCGCCATCCTGGGCGCGCAGGAAGCCGTACTGGCTGAGCCAGTCGTCGTTGAACACCTTGGTCAGGTAGCCGCGCCCGGAGTCCGGAAGGAGTACGACGACCACCGCATCCGGGTCGTCCAGCTCCTCGGCGACCTTCGCGGCGGCGAACGCGGCCATGCCCGCCGAGCCACCCACGAGGAGGCCCTCCTCGCGGGCGAGGCGGCGGGTGAAGCCGAACGAGTCGGCGTCGGACACCTCGATGATCCGGTCGGCGATGCCGCGGTCGTAGGTCTCCGGCCAGAAGTCCTCGCCGACGCCCTCGACGAGGTAGGGGCGGCCGGTGCCGCCGGAGTAGACGGACCCTGCGGGGTCGGCGCCGATCACCTGCACGTCGGAGTTCTGCTCCTTGAGGTAGCGCCCGACGCCGCTGATCGTGCCCCCCGTGCCCATGCCGGTGACGAAGTGGGTGATCTTGCCGTCGGTCTGCTTCCAGATCTCCGGGCCGGTCTGCTCGTAGTGCGACAGCGGGTTGTTGGGGTTGGAGTACTGGTCGGGCTTCCAGGCGTTCGGCGTCTCCCGGACCAGCCGGTCCGAGACGCTGTAATAACTGTCCGGGTGGTCGGGGTCCACCGCCGTCGGGCAGACGACCACCTGGGCGCCGTACGCCTTGAGGACGTTGCGCTTGTCCTCGCTGACCTTGTCCGGGCACACGAAGATGCACTGGTAGCCACGCTGCTGGGCGATCAGCGCCAGGCCGACACCGGTGTTGCCGGAGGTGGGCTCGACGATGGTGCCGCCGGGCTTGAGCTCTCCGGAAGCCTCCGCTGCGTCGATCATCCGCTTGGCGATCCGGTCCTTCACCGACCCGCCGGGGTTGAGGTACTCCACCTTGGCGAGCACCAGGGTGCGGGTGTCGCCGACGACGTTGTTGAGCTTGACCAGCGGGGTGTTGCCGATCAGCTCGAGGACCGAGTTGGCGTAATCCATGGGGCCAACATAGTCGTCCGGTCCGGTCGGTGAGACGGCCGCAGGCTGGGCCGCCCGTCAGCGCGGCCTCGTAGGATCGGCCCATGAAGAAGGCCCCCGCACCGAACAGGTTCGCCTCGGCGGCGGCCTACGGGGGCGGCGGGCTCTCGGTCCTGGGCGGCTCCCTCTACGCACTGCTGCGCGCGGAGGCGAAGCTGGCTCGCCGGGCCATCGGCAACGCGGACAACCGCGTCCCGGACGCCACCGGGTGGTACGGACGCGGCCGGCCGGGGCCGGCCATCAAGATCGCGCTCCTGGGCGACTCGAGCGCTGCCGGCTACGGCGTGGACTCCGTGGAGGAGACGCCGGGCGCGCGGCTGGGCGCCGGCGTGGCCGCCGCCGGCAACCGCCGCGTGCACGTGCGCGAGTTCGCCGTCGTGGGCGCCCAGACCAGCGACCTCGACGCCCAGATCGACCTGGCCCTGCCGACCGGGCCCGACATCGCGGTGGTGCTGATCGGCGCCAACGACGTCACGCACACCGTCCGTCCCGCGACCTCCGTGCGGCTGCTGGCCGCGGCAGTACGACGCCTCCGGGAGGCCGGCGTCGCGGTCGTGGTCGGCACCTGTCCGGACCTGGGCACCGTGCGCCCGATCCCCCAGCCGCTCCGGCAGATCGCCAAGGCCTGGTCCCGCAAGCTCGCCGCAGCCCAGATGGTCGTCGTGGTCGAGGAGGGCGGCCGGGCCGTCTCGCTCGGATCCATCCTCGGCCCGGAGTTCGACGCCGCCCCGGCGATCCTGTTCGGCCCCGACCGCTTCCATCCCTCGGCCGCCGGCTACGCCTCGCTCGCGGCCGTCCTCGTGCCGTCGGTGCTGGCCTCCCTGGGGCTGGCCCCGGACGACGAGGTGCACCCGGAGGCGCTGCGCGGCGAGGGCATCCTGCCGGTCCGGTCGGCGGCGGCGCACGCCACTCGCCACCCCGGGACCGAGGTGGGCGGCACCGAGCTCGGTGCCGAGAGCCGCGACGGGCGTGGCCGGTGGGCGATGCTGATGCGCCGGCGCCGGCACGCCCCGACGGACGACGAGGCCCCGCAGGAGAACGAGGACGCCGAGGACGCTGCCGCGGTCGAGTGACCCCGTTTCATCCGCACGCAATCCGCCCCGGCCGCGATGGCGACCGGGGCGGATGACGTTGCGAAGGAGTGCGGTCAGTCGTTGCCGCGCAGGATCGCGAGGATCCGGAGCAGCTCGATGTAGATCCAGACGATCGTCACGGTCAGGCCGAAGGCGGCGCGCCAAGACTCCCGCTCGGGCAGGCCCGCAGCGATGCCCCGCTCGACGAAGTCGAAGTCGAGGATCAGCATCAGAACGCCGAGAGCCAGGCCGATGACGCTGGAGAGCAGGCCCATCGCGCCGAAGCCGTTGAACCCGAAGTCCGCGTGGAAGAAGCCCAGCACCAGGTCCAGGAGCGAGACGGCCACGAAGCCGAACATCATCCCGACGACCCACTTGCGGAACTTGCTGCTGACCTTGATGTCGAAGAACTTGTACGCCGCCAGCGTGCCGGCCACCGCGGCCATGGTCCCGAGCACCGCGCCCATGACGATGCTGCCCATCACGCCATCGTCCGGGTTGCCGAAGATCGTCGAGACGGTCTTGGAGAAGGCGCCGACGAAGAGGCCCTGGACGCCGGCGTAGAGGAGCACGAGCGGAGGGCTGACGACCCTCTTGAACGAGTTCACCATGCTCAGCGCGAAGCCGCCGAGCGCACCGACGAGGGAGACCGTGTAGAGCGTCGACGCCGCCTGCTCATTGGTGATGTCGGGCGTGAGGAACCAGGTCGCGGCGGCGGTCAGGATCAGCACGCCCAGCGTGAAGCCGGTCTTCTGGACGACGCTGTCGATCGTCATCCGCTCGCCACCGGTGGTGGTGCCGTAGGTCGTGCCGGACTGCGGGGCGCCGTACTGGTTGCCGTACTGGTTCGCGTACGGGTCCTGGGTGCCGTAGCCGGGGTAGGTGGGTGCCGAGGCAGTGTTGCGGCCGTTGAAGCCCTCGGCCCTGTTGAACACGGGGTTCCTGCTCTGCATGGTCTCTCCTCGGAGGCCTCTTCCGCGCGAACGTCGAGTCGCGCACTCGTGCGGGTGAGTCTAACCATTCACCTGTCTGGCAGAACGCTCCGGAGAGCCGCCGTGTTCCGGCGAGGGGCCGGCGTTCAGCGCATTCTCAGCCGCGCGTCGCGGCCGGTTCGGCGCGGATGCCCAGAGAAGCGGTCGTGCCGTCGACGCGTCGCGGGTCTCCGCCGTCGGTCGGCAGGGCCACGAAGTCGCTGCGGCGATCGGCCGGACGGACGTACGCCGTCCCGTCGCCGTCGAAGCCCACGAAGGACGGCGGGTCGTCGCGGTAGAGCCGCGCGAGGTCGTCGTGACCCGGGTCGCCCATGCCGTCGGCGGAGTGCACGACCCGCTCGCCGGTCGTGGTGTCGTAGACCGTCACGACCGCGAGCGAGGTGCCGTGCCGGTCGGTGTGCGTGGTGGTCAGGTCGACGAACCCGAGGTAGCGGCCGTCCGGCGAGGCGGTGATGTGGTCCATGCCCGACACGCCGGTCTGCAGCCTGGCGTGGAAATCGGTGACCCACAGCTTCTTGCCGGCCAGGACGTAGAGGCCGCCGTCGGTGACTGCGGTGTCGGTCACGGGCTCGGCGAACGACACCTGCTCGTCACCCAGGCGGACAGTTCCGCCGACGACGTCGGGAGCAGCACTCGCGTCGACCTGCGCGATCCGGATCAACAGCGCCTTCCCGCCCGCGACGTTGTCGATCGACGAGCCGCTCCCGAGCACCGCACCTCCGACGAGCAGCGCCGTCGCGATGGCGGTGGCGAGCGTCGTACCGGTCCGGATCACCCGCCGGCTGTACCCAGAACCGGCTCCGCTTCAACGTCGGTGCCCCGGGTGGGGCTCGAACCCACACTGAGCGGTTTTTAAGACCGCTTCCTCTGCCGATTGGGATACCGGGGCCGGGTCACACCCTAGGCCCGAAAAGTGGCCGCCGCGGCCGTCCTTCGTCCTAGCGCACGACGCGGACGGGAAGGGGTCCGAGCCCTCTGTCTTCAGTACGGCGCGTCCCGCTCCTACAAGCTGCGATGCGCAACGCATGCTCCCACAGCCCGTTGACCTGCGGACGGCATCACAGCGTGGGCGCCACCGCAGATCAGAGCACGAGGATCCGGAGGACCGCCCAAGCGACGGTGACGCAGCCCATCACCGCGGCGATCATCCGTAGGGAGCGTGCACCTGCCGGAGGCGTCACTCGCCAGGCGACCAGCAGCTCCACGCTGCCGAACAGCAGGGCCAGCCAGGCCGGACCGGCGATGGCGATGACGGTGATGACGAGCAGCCCCAAGATGGCGACCAGACCGAACGAGGGTGACGGCCTCGCCCTCCCGGTGAGCCTCAGGCGTGGACACGATCCTGACTCTAACAGTCCCGGCCCCTGCCGCGTGGGGCGAACGAGGACCCTCAGCGGCAAGGCACCGCGAGGTCAGCGATGCGCGCTCACAAGTAGGTCTTGCGCGGGTGGATCGCGTGGGCGCCGGCAACGCGGTCGAGGAACAGCAGCCCCTCGCAGTGGTCGATCTCGTGCTGCAGGGCCCGCGCCTCGAAGGCCTGCGTCTGGAGGGTGACCTCCTCGCCGCTTCCGGGGAGCTGGCCCCGGACCACCAGTCGCGAGGCGCGCTTCACGTCGCCGGTGAAGTCCGGCACGCTCATACAGCCCTCGCGGGCCTTCTCGTTGCGGCTGGCACTGAGCACCTCGGCGTTGCAGAGCACGAAGGTGCCGTGGTGGCCGCGGGTCTTCGGGTGCGCGGAGACGTCGACGCAGAAGACCTTGGCGCTCACCCCGACCTGCGGCGCCGCGAGACCGACGCACCCCGGGGAGACCCGCATCGTGGCGACGAGGTCCGCGGCGAGCTGCGTGACGTCCGGGTCCTTGGGGTCGACCACCGCGCCTGGGCGGGAGAGCACGGGGTCCGGAGCGCGCACGACCTCGAGCACCCGGCCCTCCGCATCACCCCAGCCGAAGGTTCGCAGCGGGGCATCACTCACAGGTCGTCGCTCTCCAGCTCACGGAGGGACACCTCGACGCCGAGCCCGCCGGCCGCCGCGGCCAGTGACTGCTGCAGGGCGCCGGCATCGGCGCCGACCGGGAGGTCCACCTCGGCGAGCAGGACGTAGAGATCGCCCGAGAGCCGCGTCGTCAGGTCGGTGATGTTCCCGCCGACCCGGGCGACCTCTCCGACCAGGGTCGAGACGATCCCCGGCCGGTCGCCACCGTGGACACTGAGCAGGTACGACGATCCGCCGGCCGCCCCGCGCTCCTCGGGCAGCTCGCGCACCGACACCGAGAGGGTGCCGTCCTGGGTCAGGCCTGCCAGCGACTGCTCGACCGTCGCGGCGTCGGCCGCCCCGCCGGTGATCAGCATCATCGCGAAGTGCCCGCGCAGCAGCGTCATCGTGGTGTCCTCGATGTTGAGGCCCAGGTCGGCCAGCGCGCCTGTCGTCTCGGCGATGATGCCGGGTCGGTCGTGGCCCAGGACGGTGATGGCGAGGACGGTCACGCGGAGGAGTGTCCCACGAGCTCACCGGCCCGCCGGAAGACGTCGTCCATCATCTGTGGCGTCAGCCGGCCGGTGAAGGTGTTGTGCTGTGAGGGGTGGTAGCTGCCCAGCAGCGTGACGCTGGAGGCCTGGCCGGCCAGCACCGCCTCGGCGGCGTGCCCGAACCTCGGCTTCGGCTTGGGCACGGTGAAACCGACCAGCTTGAGCGCCCGCAGTGCAGCGTCCCAGCCGTAGGACCCCAGCGAGACGACCACTTCCAGCGACGGCAGCACGAGCTCGAGCTCGCGGAGCAGCCAGGGAGCGCAGGTGTCGCGCTCGTCCGGGGTCGGCTTGTTCTGCGGCGGCGCGCATCGCACCGTGGCGACCATCCGGGTGTCGACCAGCGCCTGGCCGTCGCCGGCGTGCACCGACGTCGGCTGGACCGCGAGCCCGGTGCGGAACAGCGACGCGAACAACCAGTCGCCCGACGAGTCCCCCGTGAAGACGCGGCCGGTCCGGTTGCCGCCGTTCGCGGCCGGGGCCAGGCCGATGATCACGATGCGCGGCGTCGGTGAGCCCCAGCCGGCGATCGGACGACCCCAGTAGGGCTGCGCGGCGAACGAGGCCCGCTTGGTCACCGCCACGTCCTCCCGCCACCGGACCAGTCGTGGACAGGCCCGGCAGACGGACACGCGAGCGTCCAGCTCGGCGAGGTCGTCGGTGCGCGCGAGCCGCTGTACTCCCCCGGCGCCCTTGGCCACCGGCGTGTCCGGCGACGCCGGGTCCTCCGGCCAGCCGGTGCCCGCCGGCACCGGGCTGGGGAACTCCTGACCGGTCAGCGGATGTGGCAGGCCGGCTGCCGGCGGGCTCACCTCCGCGAGAACGGCCGGTCAGCCGGGTTGCCGGAGGACCACGCGTGCTCGCGGATCCGGCGGCCGCGCTCGATGGCCTCCTGCTCCTTCTTCTCGGCCTTGACGATCCCGCGTTCGTCGCGCACCGGCAGCTGCAGCTCCTGCTCGGCCGGCAGGCCCGCCTGCAGCTCGCGGCCCCGCTCGAGCTCGGCGTCGAGCTCGGCACCGAAGAGCAGCGCGTTGTTGGTCAGCCACAGCCACAGCAGCGTGACCACGATGCCGGCCAGCGACCCGTAGGTCTTGTTGTACGACGAGAAGTTGGCGACGTAGAAGGCGAACCCGACCGAGGCGATCACCCAGACCATGATCGCCAGGAACGCACCGATCGACAGCCAGCGGAACTTCGGCTGCTTGACGTTCGGCGTCCAGTGGTAGAGCACCGCGACCGTGAGGATCACGATCAGCGCCAGCACCGGCCACTTGGCGATGTTCCAGACCTGCACCGTGGTCTCGCCCAGACCCACCACGTTGCCGATCGACTCGGCCACCGGGCCGGACACGATGAGCATGACCAGCACGAGTGCGCAGAGCAGCACGCTGAGCACGGTCAGCAGCAGCTGCTGGGGGATCAGCTTCCAGAAGGGTCGGCCCTCACGCACCTCGTAGACCCGGTTCATCGCCCGGGCGAAGGCGCGGATGTAGCCCGACGCCGCCCACAGCGCACCGGCGAGCCCGATGACCAGCGCGAGCCCGGCCGTCTGCGTGGAGGCCAGCTGGGTCAGGGTCGGCTCGATGGACTGCATCGCCTTGGCGGAGATGAACGGGTCGAGCACGTCGAGGATCGTTTGCACGGACTTCGTGCCCTGCCCGAACACGCCGAAGATCGAGATCACCGCCAGCATGGCCGGGAACAGCGCCAGCACGGCGTAGTAGGTCAGCGCGGCGGCCAGGTCGGTGCACTGGTCGTCGAGGAACTCGCGCACGGTCTTGCGGGCGACGTAGAACCATGACCGCTTGGTGAGGTCGGTGGGGCTGTCCGGCTTGATCGGGTGGTCCGGGGAAGGCACGTTGTCTTCGGTGCGGTGCTGGTCCGGCACGGCCCCGCCGATCGAGCCAGCGGCGTCGTCCTGACGGTACGACGGCTCGTCGGTGTCGCGGTCCTGCTTCCTCCGCTTGCCCAGCATCCGGCGTCAACTCCTCGTCGTGCGTCGATCGATCAGTGGTCCGACACCATCGACCAGGCGATGCCGTCGAGGATGTCGGACTCGGAGACTCTCAGGGACCGTACCCGCGTTCGGGACAGCACACGCTCAAGGATCAGCGCACCTGCCGCGAGCACGTCGGCCCGGCCGGGGTGCATGTAGCCCAGCGCCCGCCGCTCGGCCACCGTCATGCCGACCAGCGCGTCGATGGTCTCGAGGACCGCGGGCACCGGCAGGTCTGCGTGGTGGATGCGGTCCCGCTGGTACGACGCCAGGTCGAGCACTCCCGCGGCCACTGTCGTGACCGTCCCCGCGACGCCGATGACCGTTGCGGCCGACGACGCGTCCACCCGGCACTCGTCGAGCGCGACATCCACGTCGGAGCGCACCGCCGCGACCTGCGCGGCGGTCGGCGGGTCGTCGTGCAGGTGCCGCTCGGTCAGCCGGACCGACCCGATGTCCAGCGACTGCGCCTCGTCTGGTCCCCGAGCTTGACGAGGGGCACCCAGCACCAGCTCCGTGGACCCGCCCCCGATGTCGAGGACCAGGCAGGGCGACCGCAGGTCGGGGAATGACCTCGTGGCGCCCTCGAAGGACGCCTGCGCCTCCTCGTCACCGGTCAGCACCTCCGGCGCCACCCCGACCCGGTCGAGCACGGCGGCCACGAACTCGTCGGAGTTCTCGGCGTCCCGGGCGGCCGAGGTCGCGCAGAACCGCACCTTCTCGGGCCGGAGGTCGGCCAGCAGGGCGTCGTACTCCTCGAGCGCGGCGAAGGTGCGGTCCAGGGAGGCCTCGGAGATCCGCCCGGTCCGGTCGACGCCCTCGCCGAGCCGGACGATCCGCATCTCGCGGGCCAGCTCGTCCAGCCGACCTGTGGCCGGGTCGATGTCGGCGACCAGCAGCCGCAGCGAGTTGGTGCCGCAGTCGAAGGCCGCTACACGCACGGGCCGGCCTCCCACCACGCGCCAAGCGCGTCGAGCACCTCGTCGCCGAGCGGGTTCACGCCGGGTCCCTGGGCGAGCGCCTGCCCGGCGAGGACGTGGAGGCACTTGACCCGGTCGGGCATCCCGCCGGCGGAGACGCCCTCGATCTCGGGCACCGGCCCGGTCTGCCGCTCGATGTCGGCACGGGCGGCGAGGTAGGCCTCGTGCGCCTCGCGATAGGCAGCCGCGAGCCCCTCGTCCTCGTCCAGCCGCCCAGTCATCTCCCTCATCAGGCCGGACGCCTCCAGCGTCCCGATCCTGGAGGCGGCGCGCGGGCAGGTCAGGTAGAAGGTCGTGGGGAACGGCGTGCCGTTGTCGAGGCGCGGCTCCGTGGTCACCACGTCCGGGTTCCCGCAGGGGCAGCGGTGCCCGACGGCGTGGATCGACCGGGGCGGCCGGCCGAGTTGTGCCTCGACGGCTGCTTCGTCGCGCGGGTCGATCGCCATCCGGTCAGTTCGCGGGCTTGGTCTTGGGGGGCTTGATCTGCTTGACCGGCGTCGGCTTCACGTAGTCCTCGGGGTGGTCGGCGGCCTGCAGGGTGCCGTAGGCCCTGGTCCACCAGGCCTCGGGCGTCGTGCGGGCGATGGTGGCGGGGTCGGTGAGGGTGTCGTCGCCGGTCAGCGGCTTCCCGTCACGGCCGATCACCTGGTAGGCCGTCTCCCCCGGCATCACCCAGCCGAACCGCTCACGTGCCTGGGCCTGCACGTAGGCCGGATCCTGCCAGCGCCGCTTCTCGCGCTGGTCCTCCGCGATCGCCTTCCTGGCGTCGGCGATCTGGTGCTTGAGATCCTCGATGTGCGCCTGCTGGCGCAGGTAGGCCCGCATGGAGGAGGCGTAGGAGACCACCAGCACCGCGAACACGATGAGCAGGATCGCGGCGCGGTTGGTGAACCGCGGCCGCCGGGCCGCGACGCCCGACGCTCCGGCGCGGCCGCTCCCGCGGACGCCCGGGCGACTCGTGCGCCGTGGCGGCGTCCGGCCCCCGGTCCGGGGCGGGGTCCGCCGTTGCCGCCTGTCGGGGGGCATGTCAGGCCTGGTACCTCGGGAAGGCCGAGCGGCCGGCGTACCGGGCGGCGTCACCCAGGTCGGCCTCGATCCGCAGCAGCTGGTTGTACTTCGCGACCCGCTCGGACCGGGCCGGGGCACCGGTCTTGATCTGGCCGCAATTCGTCGCGACCGCGAGGTCGGCGATCGTGGTGTCCTCGGTCTCGCCGGAGCGGTGGCTCATCATGCAGCGGTAGCCGCTGCGGTGGGCCAGCTCGACGGAGTCCAGCGTCTCGGTGAGCGACCCGATCTGGTTGACCTTCACCAGCAAGGCGTTGGCCTGACCGCCCTGAATCCCGCGCTGGAGCCGCTCGACGTTGGTGACGAAGAGGTCGTCGCCGACGAGCTGCGTGCGGCCGCCGAGCTGCTCGGTGATGGTGCGCCAGCCGTCCCAGTCCTCCTCGTTGAGGGGGTCCTCGATGCTGACGATGGGGTACGACGTCACCAGGTCGGCGTAGTAGGCGGTCATCTCCTCGGCCGACTTGGTCGCACCCTCGAAGGTGTAGCCGCCGCCGCTGGTCCCCGAGCCTGACGAGGGGCCCTCGAAGAACTCGCTGGCCGCCACGTCGAGGGCCAGCACCACGTCGTCGCCCAGCCGCAGCCCGGCCTCGCCGATCGCCTCCGCGATCAGGTCGAGCGCCGCCCGGTTGCTCTCCAGGTCCGGGGCGAAACCGCCCTCGTCGCCCACGCCGGTGGCGAGGCCCTGCTGCTTGAGCACCGACTTCAGCGCGTGGTACACCTCGGCACCCATCCGCAGTGCCTCGCGGAAGGTCGGCGCGCCGATCGGCGCGATCATGAACTCCTGGATGTCCACGTTGGTGTCGGCGTGCGCGCCGCCGTTGAGGATGTTCATCATCGGCACGGGGAGCAGGTGCGCGTTCGGACCGCCGACGTAGCGGTAGAGCGGCAGCTCGGCGCTGGTCGCCGCCGCCGCGGCCGTCGCCAGGGAGACGCCGAGGATGGCGTTGGCGCCGAGCTTCGCCTTGTTCGGCGTGCCGTCGAGGTCCAGCATCGTCTGGTCGACGAGCCGCTGGTCGGCCGCGTCCAGGCCGATGATCGCCTGCGCGATGTCGGACTCGACCGCCTTGACGGCGTTCTCGGTGCCCTTGCCGAGGTAGCGCTCGCCGCCGTCGCGCAGCTCGACCGCCTCGAACGCGCCGGTCGAGGCACCCGACGGCACCGCCGCGCGGCCGTAGCCGCCGTCGTCGAGGGTCACCTCCACCTCGACGGTGGGGTTGCCGCGCGAGTCGAGGATCTCGCGGGCGATGACGTCGTCGATGGCGGCCAAGTCGTGCTCCCAGGGTCGGGCCCGCAGTGGGGCCCCGTCGAGGTTTTCTCCTGCTCCGCGAGCCTATCGGGGACCGCGGCCGATCCCCGGCAGCACCCGCCCGGCGGACCCGACTGCCGGCTTCGTCCCGACTACTCGTCGATGTAGCCAGAACCGAGCGGGGCGCCAGTCCTCGCGTCGTAGGTGATCCGGACCGGCAGCGGCAGCCCATCCGGACCGTCAGCGCCGTGCTGATGGTCGACGAACGACAGCCGGGTGCCGTCGGCATTGGCCGTGAGGTCGGTGACGTCCTTGTACGGCGTCGGGATCGCCCGGCGCAGGTCGGTGAACCACAGCTCGGTGCGGTTGAGGAAGAACACGCCCCCCGGCACGACGGCCCAGGCGTCGACTCGCAAGGGCGCGAGGTCCGCAGTGCGGCCGTCGACGTGCAGGGTGGCTCCGTCGACCCGCACCGGGTCACCGGGCTGCACCGGTGCGTTGCCCACCGGCAGGTCGGGGAGGTCACTGGGCGGCTGCGGTGCGGCCGTCTCGGTGACGGTGGGCCGCACCATCTCGTCGTCCGGCCCGGAGCGGCAGCCGGCCAGCGTCAGGGCCGCGACCAGGGCCAGGACGAGCACGAGCGGACGCGGCATGCGCCCCATGCTCGCAGCCCCGGGATGCGACGGAGCGCAGCGACGCGGGCAACGACTCAGGTGAGCCGCCGCACGGCCGCGCGCAGGACCTGCTCCGGGTCGACCCCCTGCGCATGGGCCTCCATCGCCAGCGTGAGCAGCCGGTCCCCGAGATCGCCGGTGGCGGGCACCGGGGCGGGGAGACCGGCCCGCTCGAGGCGCTCGAGCACCTTGACCGCACGCAGCAGGGCCGGCAGCTCCTCCGGGATGCCGTCGGTCACCGAGGTGCGCTGCTTCTCCCGCGCCTTGATCGCCTCCCAGGCGTCGTTGACCTGCGCGGCATCCAGCTCGGGCGCGGGGTCGACCCCGGTCCCCGAGCCTGTCGAGGGGCCGAACACGTGCGGGTTGCGCCGGACCAGCTTCTCGATGAGGTCGGCGGCGACGTCCTGGACGTCGTACTCCCCGTCCTCGGCCGCGATCGCGGCGTGGAAGAACACCTGCAGCAGCAGGTCGCCGAGCTCCTCGCGCAGGTGCGCTGCGTCGCCCGACTCGATGGCCTCGATCACCTCGTAGGTCTCCTCGAGGAGGTAGCGGGTCAGGGACTCGTGCGTCTGGCCGGCCTTCCACGGACACTCGACCCGCAGCCGGCGCATCACCCCCACCAGCTCGAGGAGCGGCGGCTGCCCGGAGGCCTCACGGCCGGTCACGCGGGCGTCACCACCGGGCTCAGCCACACCTCATGCTCTTCGGCAGGCCGGCCACGAACGCGGCGTCCGGCTGCTGCTGAGCGGCCTGCTTGGCATAGCTCGAGACGGGGACGGACAGCGAGCCGTCCTCGCCGCCCGGTCGGCCCTTGTCGTCCGGCGAGAAGGCGGGACTGACGTCGACGTCGATGCTCTTGCGGTAGTCCTCGAGCAGCTTCTGCTTGGTCTCCTCGACCTGCTGCTGGCCGGGCTGCGCGACGCCCTGGTCCTTCAGCTCGTCGATGGCGAGCTGCTGGAGCTGGAGCTCGCGCTTGGTGTACTCCTCGAGCAGGTCGAGGGCCTCCTGCCGCTCGTCCTCCGGCATCGCCTTGAGCGCCTCCTCGGCACCCTGCAGCTGCTGGCGCAGCGCCTCACCGCTGTAGTCGCCGGCGTCCCGAGCCTCGATCAGCTGGCCGACCACCTCCATGTGCACCAAGGCGTCGACGGAGGCGTCGCGCAGGGTGCGCACCGGGATCGGTCCCTGCTGCTGCGGAGCACTCTTGACCAAGGCGCACTGCATGTCGCTGAGCACCGCGACGTCGGAGCTGGTCACCTGCTCGGAGCCGACGCGGGCGGCCACCTGGTCGGAGGTGCCGCAGCCTGACGTCAGCAGCGCGGCGGCGAGCACCGGCGCGAGGACGACCTTGGAAACCTTCACGAACTCGACTCCTGGGCTGGGGCGGGACTGGTGGGGCTGGACGCTCCGTCGGGATCGACCACCGCATCGATGACCTGGGTCGCCCAGGCCAGCAGCTCGGTGTCCCGGAGCGGCCCGACACCCGGCGTCTTCGACTGCGGACGCGGCACCAGCATCGTACGCACGCTGGCCTTGAGGATGCTGCCCGGGTAGACACGCTGCAGCCGTACGACGCGGGAGTCGGGCAGCTCGACGGAAGCGAACCGGACGTACTTGCCCTGGACAGTGATCTCCTGCAGCCCGGCCCGCCGTGCCCGGCCGCGGAACCGGGCGACCTCCAGCAGCCGCTCGACCGGCGGGGGCGGGGTGCCGTAGCGGTCGTCGAGCTCCTCGCGGAGCAAGCTGACGTCCGCGTCGGCGCGCACCTCCGAGAGCCGCTTGTACATCTCCAGCCGCAGTCGCTCGCTCGGCACGTAGTCGTGCGGCAGGTGCGCGTCGACCGGCAGCTCGATCCGGACGTCGGTGAGCTCCTCGACCTGGTCGCCCGCCCCGGAGGAGCCGCGGAACTCGCTGACCGCCTCGCCGACCAGGCGGACGTAGAGGTCGAAGCCGACGTCGGCGATGTGCCCGGACTGCTCGCCGCCGAGGAGGTTGCCGGCGCCGCGGATCTCCAGGTCCTTCATCGCGATCGCCATGCCGCCGCCGAGGTCGGAGTGCTGCGCCAGGGTGGCCAGCCGCTCGTGCGCGGTCTCGGTGAGCGGCTTGTCCGGCGGGTAGAGGAAGTAGGCGTAGGCACGCTCCCGGCTCCGGCCGACCCGACCACGCAGCTGGTGCAGCTGGGAGAGGCCGAAGTTGTCGGCCCGCTCGATGATCATCGTGTTGGCGTTCGAGACGTCGATGCCGGACTCGACGATCGTGGTGCAGACGAGCACGTCGAACTTCTTCTCCCAGAAGTCCAGCATCACCTGCTCCAGCTGGTGCTCGCCCATCTGGCCGTGCGCGGTGGCGACGCGCGCCTCGGGCACCAGCTCCTTCAGCCGGGATGCGGCCTTCTCGATGGAGCTGACCCGGTTGTGGATGTAGAACACCTGCCCCTCGCGGAGCAGCTCCCGCCGGATCGCGGCCACCACCTGCCGGTCCTCGTAGGCCCCGACGTAGGTGAGCACCGGGTGCCGCTCCTCGGGCGGCGTGGTGATGGTCGACATCTCGCGGATGCCGGTGATCGCCATCTCCAGGGTGCGCGGGATCGGCGTCGCCGACATCGCCAGGACGTCGACGCTGGTCCGTAACCGCTTCATCAGCTCCTTGTGCTCGACGCCGAAGCGCTGCTCCTCGTCCACGATGATCAGGCCGAGGTCCTTGAACCGGATGTCCGGGTTGAGCAGCCGGTGGGTGCCGATGACGACGTCGACCGAGCCGTCGGCGAGGCCGTCGATGGTCGCCTTGGCCTCCTTGTCGGTCTGGAACCGGCTCAGCGCCTTGAGCACGACCGGGAAGCTGCTCATCCGCTCGGAGAACGTGGAGAAGTGCTGGTTGACCAGCAGCGTGGTGGGAACCAGTACGGCGACCTGCTTGCCGTCCTGCACCGCCTTGAACGCCGCCCGCACGGCGATCTCGGTCTTGCCGTAGCCGACGTCGCCGCAGATCAGCCGGTCCATCGGCACGGTCTGGCGCATGTCGGACTTGACCTCCTCGACCGTGGTCAGCTGGTCGGGGGTCTCGTGGAACGGGAAGGCGTCCTCCAGCTCCCGCTGCCACGGGGTGTCCGGGCCGAAGGCGTGCCCCTTGGTGGCTCGTCGAGCGGCGTAGAGCTTGATCAGCTCCGCGGCGATCTGCCGCACCGCCTTGCGGGCCCGGCCCTTGCGCTTGGCCCAGTCGCCGCCACCGAGGCGGTCGAGGCTGGGCTGCTCTCCACCGACGTAGCGGGTGACCTGGTCGAGCTGGTCCGCCGGGACGTAGAGCCTGTCGGCGGGCTGGCCGCCCCCTCCTGAACGACGCTGCGCGGCGCCGTACTCCAGGACGAGGTACTCCCGCATCGCGCCCTGGACCTCGCGCTGCTTCATCTCCAGGAAGCGGCCGACGCCGTGCTGCTCGTGCACGACGTAGTCGCCCGGCTTGAGCTCGAGCGGGTCGATCTGCTTCTTGCGCCGCGTCGGCATCTTGCGCATGTCCCGCGTGGAGGCGCGCTGGCCGGAGATGTCCTCCCCGGTGAGCAGGACCAGCCCCGGCTCGGGGTGCGCGACAACGAGCCCGTGCTCCAGGCACCCCTGTTTCACCAGCACCACCCCGTCACTCGCCTGGTCCCCGAGCCTGTCGAGGGGCACCACCCGCGCCGGCACGTCGTGCTCCCCGAGCACCTCCACGGTGCGCTGCACCATGCCCTGGCCCTGCTGGAGGATCACCACCCGGCGGGAGGCGTCGAGGTGGCCGCGGATGTCCTTGACCGCCGCCTCGACGTCGCCGCGGTAGGGCTCGACGGGGCTGGCTCCCACCGTGCGGGTCTCGACCGCGCCTGACTCCACGTCGACGTCGACCGAGACGATCTCCCCCAGGGAGTCGCGCACGGGCCCGTCGGCGGTGGGCGAGTCGTCGCCGCCGCCGATGCCGAACGGGCTGAGCCCCCACCACGCCTTGCCCTGCGCCAGCGCGTGCTCACGCACGTCGGCCAGCGACCGCAAGGAGGCCGCGCCGAGGTCGATGGGCGCCTGGCCGCCGGTGGCCGCGGTGGCCCAGCTGGCGGCGAGGAACTCCTCGCTGGTGGCCACCAGGTCGTGGGCCCGGGTGCGCACCCGCTCCGGGTCGAGCAGCACGACGTGCGTGCTGGTGGGCAGCAGGTCGAGCAGCAGCTCCATCTCGTCGACCAGGGCGGGTGCGAGCGACTCCATGCCCTCGACCGCGATGCCCTCGGCCATCTTGTCGGTGAGCTCGCGCAGCTCGGGGTGCTGCTCGCCGAGCGCGGCGGCACGGCGACGTACCTCCTCGGTGAGCAGCAGCTCGCGGCACGGCGGCGCCCAGAGCCGGTCGACCTTCTCGACGGTGCGTTGGTCGGCCACCGCGAAGGACCGGATCTCGTCGACCTCGTCGCCGAAGAACTCCACCCGCAGCGGGTGCTCCTCGGTGGGGGGGAAGACGTCGACGATGCCGCCACGGACGGCGAACTCGCCGCGCTTCTCCACCAGGTCGACGCGCGAGTAGGCGGCGCCGGCGAGGCCCTCCACGAGGTCGTCGAGGTCGACCTCCTGGCCGACCCGCAGCTCGACGGGCACCAAGTCACCGAGGCCCTTGACCTGCGGCTGCAGCACCGACCGCACCGGCGCGACCACCACCTGGAGCGCGCCGCTGTCGGCCGCGTCGCCGGGATGGGCGAGCCGCCGGAGCACGGCCAGCCGGCGCCCGACGGTGTCGCTGCGCGGGCTCAACCGCTCGTGCGGCAGCGTCTCCCACGCCGGGAAGAACGCCAGCCGGCCCGGCGGCACCACGTCGGCCAGCTCGGCGGTGAGGTCCTCCGCCTCGCGGACGGTCGCCGTAACGACCAGCACCGTCCGCTTCGCCTTCGCCAGCCCGGCCACCACGAACGGCCGCAGCGCCGCCGGCCCGGTGAGGTCCAGGGCGGCCACAGAGCCCTCTCGCGCGTCGGCCATCGCCTCCGCCAGCGTCGGCTCCGCCAGCACTGCGTCGACCAGCCCGGCCAACCTCACCGACTCACTCACGGATCTCCCTGGACCTCTCGACGACAGCACGACGGCCCCCAGTCAGCCTTCCGAGGGGGTGGCCGATGGGGGTGCCCCCATTCTAGGGACCCCGTCGAGTAGTCACCTTTTCACCGTTGAGTAGTCAGGTTTTCACCGTCGAGTGGTCAACTTTTCGATGCCTCGATCTCGGCCTCGCTCCGCAGGACGCAGAACTGGTTGCCCTCCGGGTCGGCGAAGACCACCCACCCCGTCCCGGGACCGAACTCCCCGCGATGGTCGGCGACCTCGGCCGCTCCGAGGCTGCGCACCCGCTCGATCTCCTCGTCCCGGGTGCCGGTGCGCGGGCGCACGTCGAAGTGGATCCGCTTGGCCGGCAGCTCCTCGTCCGGCACCTCGATGAAGAGCAGGTTGTGGCCGCTCTCCGGGTCCCTGATCACGCACTCGGTGTGTCCCGGCTCGTTGCGGTCGTCGGGCGGGTCGACGTAGCCGAGGATCGGCTTCCACCACTCGGAGAGCTCGTAGGCGTTGTGGCAGTCGATGGTCGTGTGAGAGATGTACGACGTCATCCGTCGATGCTCCTGCCGCAGGGCCGCCGATGTCGACTTCTTATCGGCTGCCTGCGTGCTCCTCGCGCAGCAGGGCGTAACGACAGGTGTCGGTCCACTCCCCCTTCGACCAGAAGTCCTGCAGGGCGTGGGTCTCCAGCCGCATGCCGAGCCGTTCGCACATCGCCCGCGACCGGTCGTTGCGGGCGTCGAGATCGGCATGGACGCGGTGCAGCCCGTAGTGGCCGAACGCCAGGTCGAGCAGGGCCCGGGCCGCCTCCGTGGCGATCCCCCGACCGGCGTGGTCCGGATGCAGCGTCCAGCCGATCTCGGCCTGGCTGTAGGCCGGCGGTTTGATCATCAGCACCAGGTCGCCGACCACCCGGCCGTCGTACTCGACGACCAGCGGGAGGATGTCCGGCCTAGTCTCCGGCGGCCCGGACCGCTTGCGCAGCTCCACCTCCATTTGATCGCGGCTCAGAGGGTGGGTGAGCAGGTAGCGGGCCACCTCCTCCCGGCCGTACCACGAGTGCAGCGCGTCCAGGTCCTCCATCCGGGGGCGTCGCAGCACGAGGCGCTCGGTGCGCAGCGGCAGTCGCGGCGGGACCGGCGCGAGCAGCCGCTCCCGTGCCGCGAGCACCCAGTCCGGCAGGTCATCGCCCAGCTCCTCCACCGCCTGGCCCAGCAGCCCGCGCCCGACGGGGTCGGTCCGTCGCTGCTCCAACACGGCGATCCCGGCGCGTGCCTGGTCGAGCATGCGTTGCCGCCTGGCCGCCTGCACGGCTTCGTCCTGGGACATGGGCGCCATCGTCGCGGTCTGGCGCCGGGGTGTCGAGCACGCGGGGAGCGCAGGACCGGACCGGCTGCAACCAGCCGTCCGCCGTCGTGCGATGGCTTCGCCGGACAGCTACGCTCGCGGGCGACCACGAGGGGGGATCCATGGCCGAGGCCACCATGCCGCTGGACGTGCGGCGCGCAGGCGTGCTGATGCACGTGACCTCCCTGCCGCCGGCGAGCGGGACCACCGCACACGGCGACCTGGGACCGGCCGCCCAGCGGTTCGTCGACTTCCTTGCCGACGCCGGCTTCTCGGTCTGGCAGGTGCTCCCGCTCGTCCCGCCGCACGAGGGCGACGGGTCGCCGTACAACGCCCTGTCGGCGATGGCCTGCAGTCCAGCCCTCATCGACCGAGGTGACGCCGCGGCGCTGGAGGATCCCGACACGCTCGACGACGACGGCAAGGCGCGTTTCAAGCGCTGGTGTGCGGCCCAGGAGGAATGGCTGGCTCCCTACGTGGAGTTCGTCGCCCTTCGCGAGCTCCACGACGGTGCGCCGTGGCACACGTGGCCGGCTCCGTTGCGCGACCGCGAGCCCGCGGCCGTGGCCGAGGCGCTCGAGGGCCAAGGCGGGCGGCTGGAAGAGCTGCGGCTCGAGCAGTGGGTCTTCGCGACGCAGTGGGCCTCGCTGAGGTCCCACGCCGCCTCGCGAGGGGTGCTCCTCTTCGGCGACCTGCCCATCTTCGTCTCCCTCGACAGCGCCGACGTGTGGGCCTCCCGGCACCTCTTCGAGCTGGATGCCGACGGCCGGCCGACCACGGTGACGGGCTGCCCGCCGGACTACTTCGCGGCCGACGGCCAGCGCTGGAACAACCCCCACTACGACTGGGCGGCGATGGCCGCGGACGACTACGCCTGGTGGCGGCGTCGCATCGCTCGCCAGCGGGAGCTGTTCGACCTGGTCCGCATCGACCACTTCCGGGGCTTCGAGGCCGCCTGGCACGTGGCCGCCGACGCGCCCACTGCCCGCGACGGCTGGTGGGCTCCGGGTCCGGGGCCGGAGATCCTCACCGCCCTCGTGGACTCCGCCGGCCCCGGGACGCTCGTGGCCGAGGACCTCGGGGTGATCACGCCGGAGGTGGACGCCCTGCGCAAGCGCTTCGACCTGCCGGGCATGAAGGTGCTCCAGTTCGCCTTCGACGGGGATCCCGAGAACCCCTACCTGCCGGCGCAGCACGGGACGCGCAGCGTCGTCTACACCGGCACCCACGACAACGACACCACGCTGGGCTGGTGGGAGCATGCCGACGACGAGACCCGGGCGGTCGTGCGCGCGCACCTCGCCGATCCTGACGAGGAGATGCCCTGGGCGCTGGTCCGGCTGGCCCTGGCCTCCACCGCCCGGCTCGCCGTTGTCCCCGCGCAGGACCTGCTCGCCCTGCCCGGCAGCAGCCGGATGAACACGCCCGGGACCGACGAGGGCAACTGGTCCTGGCAGGCACCGGCCGGGGCGTTCGACGACGCCCTCGCCGAACGGTTGCGCCAGCTCGTCGAGGGCGCCGGTCGGGCACGCTGAGCAGGGCCGTTCCACCGGCTCGGAGGAGGATGGCCCGCAGACGTGGGTACAGGGAATCAGCGAGTCCATCCACCCCGTCACAGAGGAGAACGCGTGTCCGAGAACCTTGCCGCCCCGTCCGGAACCTTCACCCTGGGCGGCGACCTGCCCGTCGTACGCCTCGGCTACGGCACCATGCAGCTGCCCGGCAAGGGGGTGTGGGGTCCGCCGCGCGACCACGACGAAGCGATCCGGGTGCTCCGGCGGGCGGTCGAGCTGGGCATCACCTTCTTCGACACGGCCGACTCCTACGGTCCCTACGTCGCCGAGGACCTGCTCCGCGAGGCCCTGCACCCGTACGACGGCGACGTGGTGATCGCGACCAAGGCCGGGCTGACCCGGCAGGGGCCCGACAAGTGGACGCCCCTCGGGCAGCCGGCCTACCTGCGGCAGGAGGTCGAGATGAGCCTGCGCCGCCTCGACGTCGAGCGCATCGACCTCTTCCAGCTGCACCGGATCGACCGCGCCTACCCGGTTGCCGACCAGGTCGGCGAGCTCAAGGCGCTGCAGGACGAGGGCAAGATCCGCCACATCGGTCTCTCTGAGGTGAGCGTGGCGCAGCTCCAGGAGGCCCAGCAGACCGCCGAGATCGTCTCGGTGCAGAACCTCTACAACCTCGCCAAGCGCGACGCCGAGGAGCTCCTCGACCACTGCACCGAGCACGGCATCGGGTTCATCCCGTGGTTCCCGCTCGCCACCGGTGAGCTGGCCCAGGCCGATGGGCCGCTGTCGGTGGCCGCCAAGGAGCACGACGCGACGCCCTCGCAGCTGGCCCTCGCCTGGCTGCTCAAGCGGTCACCCGCCATGCTGCCGATCCCGGGCACCTCGAGCGTCGAGCACCTCGAGTCCAACACCGCGGCCGCGGGCATCGAGCTGACCGACGAGGAGTTCCAGGCGCTCAGCGAGGCGGCCTGATGGCGCAGACCGCGCCGCTGACCCGCCGCAGCATCGACGAGCTGCTGGCGCGCGCCGGTCTCCCGACCGAGGACGTCAGACCGCCCACGGGCCTTCCGGCGCGCTGACCCGCGCCTCGTCGGCCTCCTGGTCGGTCAGCTTCTCCTGCGACTGTCGCTCGGCCTCGACCCGCCGCAGGTAGTGGTCGACCTCCTCCTCCAGCCGTGCGTCGTCCCAGCCCAGCTCCGCCGCCATCAGCTCGGCCACCTGCCGGGCCGAGAGGGTGCCGCGGTCGAAGGTCTCGATGGAGATGCGAGTACGACGGGCGAGGACGTCGTCGAGGTGCCGGGCGCCCTCGTGCGTGACGGCGTAGACCACCTCTGCGGCGAGGTACTCCTCGGCGTGCACGAGCGGCTCCGCCAGCTCCGGGCGGTCGGTGGTCAACGCCAGCACCTCGTCGACCAGACCGCCGTAGCGGCCGAGCAGGTGGTCGACGTAGCCGAGGTCGAGACCGGACTGCCGAGCGATCGCCACCCGCTGGTTGGTGCGCGGCTCGAACCCCGTCGCGCCCAGCAGCGGCACCCGGTCGGTGATGCTGTCGCGCACCGGGCCGGGCAGTGACCGCGCTGCCACGTCGACCGCGTCCTTGGCCATCACCCGGTAGGTGGTCAGCTTGCCGCCCGTGACCAGCACCATCCCGGGCACCGGCGCGGCGACCGTGTGCTCGCGCGAGATCTTCGAGGTGGCCTCGTCCTCGCCGCGGAGGAGCGGCCGCAGGCCGGCGTAGACACCGGCGACGTCGTTGTGGTCCAGCGGGGTCCGCAACAACTTGTTGACGTGGTCGAGGACGTAGTCGATGTCGGCCTTCGACGCCGCTGGGTGCGCGAGGTCGAGGTTCCAGGCGGTGTCCGTGGTCCCGATGATCCAGTGGGCACCCCACGGGATCACGAAGAGCACGGACACTGCCGTCTTGGTGATGAACCCGCACTCGGAGCGGATCCGGTCCCGCGGGACGACGAGGTGGATGCCCTTGCTGGCCTCCACCCGCAGCGCCCCCGCGCCGCCGAGGAGCTCCTGGATCTCGTCGGTCCACACTCCGGCTGCGTTGACCACGACCTTCGCCCGCACCTCGAGGTCCACGTCGTTCTCGAGGTCCCGGGCGGTCACCCCGACGACGCGATCGACGTCCCGGAGGAAGCCGGTCACCTTGGTCCGCGACGCCACGTGCGCGCCGTACGCCGCGGCCGTGCGGGCGACGTTCATCACCAGCCGGGCGTCGTCGACCTGGCAGTCGTAGTAGCGGATCGCCCCGGTCAGCTCGTCGGTGCGCAGGTCCGGCGCCATCCGGGCGAGCTGCTTGCGGAACAGGTGCTTGTGCCGAGGCACACCCATCTCGTACTTCGAGGCCATCGCCATGCCGTCGTACAACGCCAGGCCGGCGCCGACGTAGGGCCGCTCCCAGGTGTGGTGCAGCGGGTAGAGGAACGGCACCGGGCGCACCAGGTGCGGGGCGATCCGGGTGTAGAGCAGACCGCGCTCCTGCAGCGCCTCCCGGACCAGCGGGAAGTCGAACATCTCGAGGTAGCGCAGGCCACCGTGCACCAGCTTGCTGCTCCGGCTGCTGGTGCCGCTGGCGAAGTCGCGCTGCTCCAGCAGGCCGGTGGAGAGGCCTCGCGAGACGGCGTCGAGGGCGATCCCGACACCGGTGATCCCGCCGCCGACGACGAGGACGTCGAGGTCCTTGCCGGTGCCGGACGCGGCCATCGCCCCGAGGGCCTTCGCGCGGGAGTCCGGCCCGAGGTCCGCGGTGAGGCTCATGCGGCGGAGTCTGCCACCTACTGGACGACGACCTCGATCCGCTGGAACTCCTTGAGCTCGGTGTAGCCGGTGGTCGCCATCGCGCGGCGGAGCGCGCCGACGAGGTTCATGGTGCCGTCGGCCACCCGCGACGGGCCCAGGAGGATCTCCTCCAGGGTGCCGACGGTCTCGAACTGCACGCGTTCGCCGCGCGGCAGGCTGGCGTGGTGCGCCTCGCCGCCCCAGTGGAAGCCGCGCCCCGGCACGTCGGTGGCCCGGGCGAGCGGCGAGCCGACCATCACCGCGTCCGCCCCGCAGGCGATCGCCTTGGCGATGTCGCCGCTCTTGCCGATCGAGCCGTCGGCGATCACGTGCACGTAGCGGCCACCGGACTCGTCCATGTAGTCGCGACGGGCGGCGGCCACGTCGGCGACGGCGCTGGCCATCGGCACCGCCACCCCGAGGACCTGCCGCGTGGTGTGGGCGGCGCCGCCGCCGAACCCGACGAGTACGCCGGCGGCGCCGGTGCGCATCAGGTGGAGCGCCGCCTGGTAGGTCGCGCACCCGCCGACGACCACCGGGACGTCGAGCTCGTAGATGAACTCCTTGAGGTTCAGCGGCTCCGCCTGCCCGGAGACGTGCTCGGCCGAGACCGTGGTGCCGCGGATCACGAACATGTCGACGCCGGCGTCGACGACCGTCTTGGCGAACTCCTTGGTCCGCTGGGGCGAGAGCGCTCCGGCGACGGTGACGCCGGCGTCGCGGACCTGCCGGAGCCGCTCGGCGATCAGCTCGGCCCTGATCGGCTCGGCATACAGCTCCTGCATGCGGGTGACCGCGTCGGCGTTGTCGAGCCCGGCGATCTCCTCGAGGCGGCCGGTCGGGTCGTCGTACCGGGTCCAGAGGCCCTCCAGATTGAGCACCCCCAGGCCGCCGAGCCGGCCGAACGCGATCGCCGTCTCCGGCGACATCACCGAGTCCATGGGTGCGGCGAGGATCGGCAGGTCGAAGCGGTAGGCGTCGATCTGCCAGGCGGTGGAGACCTCCTCCGGGTCGCGGGTGCGCCGGCTCGGCACGATCGCGATGTCGTCGAAGGCGTACGCCCGGCGGCCGCGCTTGGCCCGGCCGATCTCGATCTCAGTCACGGCACCAGTCTCCCATCGGCCGCCGGAGGTGTCGAAACCTGCTCAGGACGCGCAGCAGGCCGTCGCCCGGTCTCCCGACGCGTCGGCCACCGGCTCGCCGCAGCAGTGGTCGTCCGCCCGCGCGGCGCCGAAGGTGGTGCTGTCCTCCAGCACGGTGTAGACCTCCCAACGCTCACCGTCGGGCGTCCCCTCGACCCAGAACTTGTCCTGCCGGGCGTAGCAGCAGGTGGTGTCGCGCTCCTCGGCCGCGGCGAGCCCGGCCTCGGCGAGGCGCGCCTGCTCTGCCTCGACGGTGTCGGTGTCGGCGACCTCGACGCCGAGGTGGTTGATCGAGCCACCGTGGCCGGCGTTCTCGATCAGGACCAGCTTGAGCGGCGGCTCGGTGACGGCGAAGTTCGCGTAGCCGGGCCGCACCTTCGCCGGCTCGGTCGCGAACAGCCGGGAGTAGAACGCGATCGAGGCGCCGAGGTCGTCGACGTTGAGGGCCAGCTGGATGCGGGACATGGATTCTCCTTGAGGCATTGATGTTTGTCGATATGTTGCGCCAGCGTGCCTGATCAATCGATGTATGTCAATATAGATGCATGTCGAAGTCCTTGACGTTGACGCCAGCGCAGGCGGTGGCCTGCTGCTCGCCCCTTCTCGCCGCGCCATTGGACGCCGCGGCCGCGGAGCGGATCGCCCCGCTGCTCAAGGCGCTGGCGGACCCGGTGCGGCTGCGACTGCTCTCCCTCGTCGCGTCGCACGACGGCGGCGAGGCCTGCGTGTGCGACCTCAACGACGCCTTCGACCTGTCCCAGCCGACGATCAGCCACCACCTCAAGGTGCTGCACGAGATCGGCCTGCTCGACCGCTCCAAGCGGGGCGTGTGGGTCTACTACCGGGTCCGGCCCGACGTGCTGGCGGACCTGGGCGCACTGCTGGGCGGCCTCTCCCGTTGAGCAGACGCCGTCGTTCAGAGGGCCAGGAACATCACGTGCAGGCCGACGTCGTCCCCGCCCGGCCGGCGGAAGGCGCCCGGCGTGGTGCCGATGATCTCGAAGCCGAGTGACTGCCACAGGCGTACGGCGGCGGTGTTGGTCTCCACGACGGCGTTGAACTGGATGCCGCGGAGTCCCTGGTCGCGATGCCAGGCCACGGCGTACTCGCCGAGCGCGCGGCCGACGCCGTGGCCGCGGGCGGCATCCGACACCATGAAGGACGCGGTGCCGATGTGCGCTCCCTGCGCGGGGCGGTTGGGTCCCATGTGCGCGGAGCCGACCACCTCTCCGTCCAGCTCCGCGACCGCCGTGTGGGCGTCGTACAGCCAGAAGGCGCGCAGCGCCGCGTCGTCGAGACCGGTCTCGAGGCAGTAGGTCTCGCCCTGCTCGGCGACCTCCTCGATGATGGCGCGCACCGCCGGCCAGTCGCTCTCCGCGAACGGCCGCAGGACCAGGTCGGTCACCGGCCGGAGTAGTTCGGCGCCTCGACCGTCATCTGGACGCCGTGCGGGTGTGACTCGGTCAGCGAGGCCGAGGTGATCCGGACGAAGCGGCCCTTCTCCTGCAGCTCCGGGACGGTGCGGGCGCCGACGTAGAACATCGACTGGTGGAAACCACCGATCAGCTGGTGGGCCACGGCTCCGAGCGGCCCCCGGTAGGCGACCTGGCCCTCGATGCCCTCCGGCACGATCATGTCGTCGCTGGCCACCTCTGCCTGGAAGTAGCGGTCCTTGGAGTAGGACTTCTTGCCGCGGGAGGACATCGCGGCCAGCGATCCCATGCCGCGGTAGGACTTGTACTGCTTGCCGTTGACGAAGACCAGCTCGCCCGGCGACTCCTCGCAGCCGGCCAGCAGCGAGCCGAGCATCACCGAGTCGGCGCCGGCCACGATGGCCTTGGCGATCTCGCCCGAGTGCCGCATGCCGCCGTCGGCGATGACCGGGATGCCGGCGGGCCGGGCGGCCAGCGACGCCTCGTGGACGGCGGTGACCTGCGGCACGCCCACGCCGGTGACGATCCGGGTCGTGCAGATGGAGCCCGGGCCGACGCCCACCTTGATCGCGTCCGCGCCCGCATCGACGAAGGCCTGGGCCCCCTCGCGGGTCGCGACGTTGCCACCGATCACCTGGACGTGGCTGGTGGCCGGGTCGGTCTTGAGGCGCCGGACCATGTCGAGCAGCATCCGAACGTTGCCGTGGGCGGTGTCGGCGACGAGCACGTCGACGCCTGCCTCGATCAGCCTGGTGGCGCGGTCCCACGCGTCGCCGAAGTAGCCGATGGCGGCGCCGACCATGAGCCGGCCGTGGTCGTCCTTGGAGGCGAGCGGGAACTGCTCGCTCTTCACGAAGTCCTTGACGGTGATCAGCCCGGCCAGGCGGCCGTCGGCGTCGACGATGGGCAGCCGCTCGCGCTTGTGCTGCCGCAGCAGCCCGGTGGCGTCCTCCCGCGAGATGCCCACCGGTGCGGTGATGAGCGGCATCGGGGTCATCACCTCGTCGACCTTCGTGGTGGCCCACTCCGCGACGGGGGTGAACCGCAGGTCGCGGTTGGTGCAGATGCCGAGCAGGCGGTTGTCCACGTCGACGACCGGGAGGCCCGAGACCCGGTACTGGCCACAGATCGTGTCGAGCTCCTCCAGCGTCGCGTCTGGGCCGATGGTCACCGGGTTGGAGATCATCCCCGTCTGGGTCCGCTTGACCAGGTCGACCTGGTAGGCCTGGTCCTCGATCGAGAGATTGCGGTGCAGGACGCCGAGGCCGCCTTCGCGCGCCATGGCGATCGCCATGCGGGACTCGGTGACGGTGTCCATGGCGGCGCTGACCAGCGGGACGCGGATGCTGATCTCGCGGGTCAGCCGCGTGGTGGTGTCGATGTCGCTCGGCGCCAGGTCCGAGTGGCCGGGCAGGAGCAGGACGTCGTCGTAGGTGAGTCCGAGCCGGGCGAACTTCGCAGGGACGTCCGTGGGATTCTCCCCCGCGGGGGTGGCTGGTACGTCGGGGAACTCGCCGGAGGTCATGCTCCAGTCTATCGAGCCGGCGACCCCGGACGGGCAGCGGCTGGAGATGCCTCGGACGACCGCACGCACCCGAGCAGGATCCAGCCGACCCCCGAACCGCCCGGGGCCGCCGCGTGACCCATTCTGGTGGCGGGCGTCCGGTTCACCGGAGTTATCCCGGAACCACTTGCCCACGGGAAATATGCAGCGTCACCGCCCTGCGCCCTGACCAGGCTGCTGGTTGACTGGAGACATGGATGTCGTCCGGGCGGCGTTCGACGCCGTACGACGCGAGGAGTTCCTGCCCCCGCGTGCCCGCCACCGGGCGGCGGACGACAGTCCGGTCCTCATCGGCCACGGCCAGACGAACTCCCAGCCCCGCACCGTGGACGCGATGCTCAGGCTGCTCGACGTGCAGCCGGGGCACCGGGTCCTGGACGTGGGCGCCGGCTCCGGGTGGACCACCGCGCTGCTCGCCCACCTCGTCGGTGCACACGGCTCGGTGCACGGCGTCGAGCTGGTGCCGCAGCTGGCGGAGTGGGGCGCCGGCAACCTCGCCCGCACGGGCGTGGCCCATGCCGACCTCGTCCGCGCGAGGGAAGGCGTCCTGGGCGACCCCGACCGCTCGCCGTACGACCGGATCCTGGTCTCGGCCGAGGCCGACGAGATCCCCGGCCAGCTGCTCGACCAGCTCGGCGACCCGGGCCGGATCGTGCTGCCGGTCAACGGCGTGATGACCTGCGTCGAGCGCCGGGGTGGACACGACCATGTCACGGTGCACGGGCACTACCGGTTCGTGCCGCTGGTCACCGGCCCGGGCGACTGGCACGGCGGCTGACGGGGCGACGGACCGCGAGCACGAAAGAGCCACTTCCCAGATGTTGCAACGGCTGGGAAGTGGCTCTTTCACAGGTGAACCTGTGAAACCACCGGCGCCGATCCGCAGCGCCGGTCAGCGCAGGATCAGTGGCCGTGCCCGTGGCCGTGTCCGGCCGCGGCGGGCTCCTCCTCCTCGGGCTTGTCCACCACGAGGGTCTCGGTGGTGAGCAGCATGCCGGCGATGGAGTTGGCGTTGGTCAGCGCCGACTTGGTGACCTTGACCGGGTCCAGGATGCCCTGGGCCAGGAGGTCGCCGTACTCACCGGTGGCGGCGTTGTAGCCGGTGCCCTCGCCGGCCTCGCGGACCTTGGCGACGATGACGTAGCCGTTCTCGCCACCGTTCTCGGCGATCCAGCGCAGCGGCTCGTCGAGCGCCTTGCGGACCACCCGGACGCCCACCGCCTCGTCACCGCTGAGCGAGAGCTCACCGTCGAGCGCGGCCGCCGCGTGCACGATCGCGGAGCCACCGCCGGGGACGATGCCCTCCTCGATGGCGGCCCGGGTCGCGGAGACGGCGTCCTCGATGCGGTGCTTCTTCTCCTTGAGCTCCACCTCGGTGGCAGCGCCGACCTTGACGACGCAGACGCCGCCGGCCAGCTTGGCCAGCCGCTCCTGCAGCTTCTCGCGGTCCCAGTCGGAGTCGGTGTTCTCCACCTCGGCCTTGAGCTGGGCGACCCGCCCGGCCACGGCGTCGGCCTCGCCGCCACCCTCGACGATGGTGGTGTTGTCCTTGGTCACGACCACGCGACGCGCGGTGCCGAGCACCTCGAGGCCCACCTGGTCGAGCTTGAGCCCGACCTCGGGCGCGACGACCTGGCCACCGGTCAGGATCGCGATGTCCTGCATCATCGCCTTGCGGCGGTCACCGAACGCGGGCGACTTGACGGCGACGGCGTTGAAGGTGCCGCGGATCTTGTTGACCACCAGGGTGGAGAGCGCCTCGCCCTCGACGTCCTCGGCGAGGATGAACAGGGGCTTGCCGGCCTGGATGACCCTCTCCAGCAGCGGGAGCAGCTCGGCGATCGCCGAGATCTTCCCCTGGTGCAGCAGGATGTAGGGGTCGTCGAGGACGGCCTCCATCGACTCCGGATCGGTCACGAAGTACGGCGACAGGTAGCCCTTGTCGAACTGCATGCCCTCGGTGAAGTCGAGCTCGGTGCCCATCGTGTTGGACTCCTCGACGGTGATGACACCGTCCTTGCCGACCTTGTCGAAGGCCTGCGCGAGCAGCGCGCCGATCTCCTCGTCGCGGCTGGACACCGTCGCGACAGCAGCCATCTCGTCGACCGAGTCGACCGCCTTCGCGGCCTTGGCCAGCGCCTCGCCGAGCGCCTCGGTGGCGGAGTCCATGCCTCGCTTGAGCCCCATCGGGTTTGCACCCGCAGCGACTGCGCGGAGGCCCTCGTGGACCATCGCCTGGGCGAGCACGGTCGCGGTCGTGGTGCCGTCACCGGCGACGTCGTTGGTCTTGGTGGCGACCTCCTTCGTCAGCTGCGCACCGAGGTTCTCGAACGGGTCGTCCAGCTCGACCTCACGGGCGACGGTCACGCCGTCGTTGGTGATGGTCGGCGCGCCCCACTTCTTGTCGAGCACGACGTACCGGCCCTTGGGGCCGAGGGTGACCTTGACGGTGTCGGCGAGCTTGTCCACGCCACGCTC
>DASSOK010000001.1:0-76875 GCA_035700665.1 Marmoricola sp. | reverse complement strand
TCGACGACCATGAAGAGCTCGTAGATCTCCTTCTCGTCGGCGAGGAACTCCAGCAGCCGCTCCTTGCGCTCGGCGCCCTCCAGCCCGCGTAGCCGGAACGTGCCCGAGATCGGGTTCATCCGCACCTCGCCCGCATGCACGCTCACGTGCCGCTCGGGCGAGGCGCCGATGAGGAACCGGTCCCCGGTCCAGAAGCAGTAGGTCCAGTAGGCGCCACGCTCGCTCTCCAGCAGCCGCCGCAGCACCGTGAGGGCCTTGGCCGCGCCCCAGTCGGCCAGCTGCGCGCGGTAATGACGCCCCACCACGAGGTTGGCGCCCTCGCCATTGCCGATCTCGTCCTCGATGATCCGCGCCACCATGGCGGCGTAGTCCTCGTCGGCGGTCTCGAAACCACCGCGGTCGGTGAACCCGATCTCCTCGTCCGGCAGGGCGTCGAGCAGCTCGGCGAGCGGCACCTCCAGCTCGTCCTCGATCCGTACGACGACCAGCGGCGTCCCGTCGTCGCGGACGTCGAAGCCGCGCTCGGCGACCTGCCGGAACGGCACCGCCACGAGGGTGTCGAGGCGCCGACCCGGCGCGGGAAGGCCCTCGACAACGGGGATGTCGGCGAGCTTTGACGCCGGCACCAGGGGCCCGCCCACGAGCGTCACGGTGTCGCTGTCGCGCAACCGCACCACCGCCCACGCTTCCCGGCCCGTCACCCGCTCGAGGGCAGCAGCAGCGGTCGGGCCAGGCGCATTCATGCGCGAACGCTACCAACGCAGGCGGTCAATCCGACTGCTGCATTCGGATCACAGACACCGAGCGCGTGCCGTCGTTCATCTGGTCCTGGTGCTGCAGGGTGACGACCCCGACGGCGCCCACCACATAGAGCATCAGCACCATGACGGAGTCCACCCCGAGCCGGAAGACAGTGCGCTGCCGGTGCTCGAGCAGGCCCCAGAGGTAGACCGTAGTCATGGTGATGCCGAGAGCCGCGACGAAGACCGCGCTGCGGGCGTCGTGGACCACCGGCCCGACAGACAGCAGACCCGGCAGGAAGAGGAGAGCCACGTCGAAGAGGCAGGACCCGAAGATGTTGGAGATCGCCATCGTCACGTTGCCGTGCAGTGCGGCCGACAAGGTCGTGCTGATCTCGGGCAGGGACGTGGCCACCGCCAGCATGAGCATGCCGACGACGCCGCCACCGAGGCCGGTCTGCTGGGCGATCGAGTCACCGAGACGGGCCAGCAACCAGCCAGCGGCGAACACCAGGAGCGCGAGCGCGGCGAAGCCGCCCCACAGACGCGTCATCGAGGCGTTCCGAAGGGCCCGCCCCCGGCCATCGCCCCGGTCATGCCGGCCGTCCTCGGGCGCCCCTTCGCCGTTCGCGCTGCCTGTGTGCGAGCGAGGCGCGTCCGGTTGCCAGCGCGGGTGCTCGCGGCCGATGTTCACGAGTCGGACCAGCACCACGTATGCCACCGGCAGGAGGAGCAGCGGCACGTTCACCGTCCACCCCAGGACGCGGGGCCCGGGGACCTCGCCCATCACCAGCACCATCACCCCGAGGGCGAGCATCACCACGACCCCGAGGCCCTCCGTCAGGAGGTCGAACCGCGGTGAGAACCCCGTCAGGGCGCGTCGTCCGACGAGTGCGTCGGCGAGCACGAGGATGAGCAGGTTCGCCGGGATGGTGCCGAAGAGATTGTGCACGGCCAGGTCGGGGTTGCCGGCCAGGGTGGCGCTGGCCGATGTGGCGATCTCGGGCAACGAGGTGGCGGCGGCCAGCAGCACGAGCCCCGCCAGCGCGTGACCCAGACCCGTGCGTCCAGCGATCACGTCCACCACCCGCTCGAGCCGGACGCCGAGCGTGCAGATGATCCCGGCACCCACCAGGAACAGCAGCAGGTTCAGCCACAGAGGCCAGGTTCCGAAGGGCATTGCGCCTGAGTACCCAGCTTCCCTGCACGTCACGCGACCGGGCCGTCGACAGGGCCGAGGGCTCTCAGCCGTCCCGGGTGACCAGACCCATCAGCCGCGGCTGAGCGTGGTCATCTGCTGCGTCGCGCGCGTGTAGACGACGTAGAGCGTGGCTCGACCCGTCGGCGACTCGGCCTCGATCTCCTGCGGCTCGATGACGACGATGCCGTCGAACTCCAGGCCCTTGGTGTCCAGCCCCGGGAGTACGACGATCCGCGCGGCGTCTCCCTCGGCCAGAGCAGCGAAGCGCGACGAGGCCACCCACCCCCTGGCCTCCGCCAGCCGGGCGACCGGGACGACGATGCCGATGGTGCCGTCGAGGTCGTCCACCATGTCGGCGAGCGCGTCGATGAGAGCGTGCTCGAGGTCGTCCACCACGAGCTGGCGCGGCGGCACCCCGGTGGAGCGGACCGCGTTGGGCAGGTCGGCGCGGAGACCGACGCGCTCGGCGTACTCCGCGGCGAACTCGTAGATCTCGGCCGAGTTCCGGTAGTTGGTGGAGAGGTGGAAGTCGTGCACCGGCTTGCCCTTCAGCGCTGTCGCACGCGCCGCGGCCGCCTCCTGCGGGACCGGCCAGGACGACTGCGCCGGGTCGCCGACGATCGTCCACGTCGCCGCGCGACCGCGTCGCCCGACCATCCGCCACTGCATCGGCGTCAGGTCCTGCGCCTCGTCGACGAGCACGTGGGCGTAGCCGTCGTCCTCGGTCCGGTTCGTCGGTGGCGTCCACCCACGCGGCCCGGCGTACTCCCGGTCCGCCACCGTGGTGACCTCCTGCAGCGCGCTGTCGGCGAGTCCGAGCGGGTCCTCCTCCTCGTCGTCGACGACGGGCGGGTCACCGAGGAGGTAGCGCAGCTCGTCGATCAGCGCCACGTCGTCGACGGACATGTCCTCGCCCCAGGACTTGGTCAGCAGGCGGACGGACTCGTCGTCGAGGACGCCCTCCGCGACCCGCGCCAGCAGCTCGGGGTCGCGCAGCCAGCCCAGCACCGTCGGGGCGTCGAGCACCGGCCACCAGCCGGCGGCGAAGTCCAGGAAACCGTCGTGCGTGCGCATCTCCGCGGCGAAGTCGTCCTTGCCGAGGTCACGCCCGCGCTCGCTGCGCACCTGCCGCCACAGCGCGTCGATCAGCGTGGAGGCCACCTTGGTCGTCGACCGGTTGCGCGGGCCCATCGAGAGCAGCTGCCGGCGCAGCTGGCCGAGCTCGCGCGGACCGAGCTGGAGGACGTCGTCGCGGTAGAAGATCCGGAAGCTGGTCGGCCCGCTCGGCACGGCCTGACGGGAAGTGCGACGGAGCAGCTCGGCCATGGCTGCCGAGCCCTTCACCTCGGCGACCGCGGGCTCGTCACGCCGGCTGGCCTTCACGCCGTCGACCACCTCGCCCAGTGAGCGCAGCGCCACCGCGGTCTCGCCGAGGGAGGGCAGCACCCGCTCGATGTAGCGCATGAACACCCCCGACGGCCCGACCACCAGCACGCCGCCGCGTTCGTAGCGCCGTCGGTCGGCGTACAGCAGGAAGGCGGCACGGTGCAGCGCGACGACGGTCTTGCCGGTGCCCGGTCCGCCGGTGATGAGGACGACGCCCTTCTGCGGCGCCCGGATCGCCTTGTCCTGCTCGGCCTGGATGGTCGCGACGATCGAGTGCATCGACCGGTCCCTGGCCCGGGACAGCTGGGCCATCAGGGCGCCCTCGCCCACGATGGGCAGGTCCGTCCCGGTCGACGCGTCGAGCAGGTCGTCCTCGACGCCGACGACGCTCTCGCCGTGGCTGCGCAGGATCCGGCGCCGGATCACGCCGTGCGGCTCGGCGTGGGTGGCCTGGTAGAACACCGCCGCGGCGGGGGCGCGCCAGTCGATGAGCAGGACGTCGCGGTTCTCATCACGCAGGCCGATGCGGCCGATGTAGCGCGCCTCCTCGTCGATGTCGGGCAGCATGTCGAGGCGCCCGAAGACGAGGCCCTCGTGCGCGGCGTCGAGCGTGGCCATCCGGCGCGCCGCCTGGTAGACCATCGCGTCGCGCTCGACGAGCCCGCCCTCGTGGCCGAGCTGGCCGCGGGCGCGGCCCTCCTCCGCGAGCGCCTCGGCCGACCTCGTCGAGGCCCGGAGCTGCCGATAGACGGTGTCGACGAACTCCTGCTCGCGGGCGATCTCGCGCGCGGCGACGTCATCGTTCAAGGCCCGGATCCTCTCCGCGCTGCGGCTGGTGGGTGTCGCCTTCCGGCTAAAGCGAAACAGTCGTCAACCCTACCCGTCGGGACGAGCCGGGGTGGCCGGATCCCGCCAGACGCGCAGGTGTCAGGCGAGGTCGCGGACGAACTCGCCGAGCTGCACGAGATTGCGGCACTCGACCATCGGGACGACCGAGCCGTAGGCGCCGGCCGAGGAGTCACCGGTGTCCCAGTGCCGGGGGTGCTCGGGGTTGAGCCACCAGGCGTGCCGGGTGCGGTCGACGATCTCGCGGAGCACCTCGAGCTGTGGGTCGGCGTAGTTGGAGCGCGCGTCGCCGAGCACCAGCAGATCGGTCTTGGGCGTGAGCGCGTCCGGGTGCTCCTCGAGGAACCGGCTGAACGCCCTGCCGTAGTTCGTCCGGCCCCACAGGGTGGCGTGCGCAGCACTCGCCGCCAGGCCGGCCAGCACGTCGGCCGGGTCGCCACCGACGTCGAACCGGTCGGTCACCTCGTGCACGTCGTCGACGAACGTGAACGCCCGGACGCGGCTGAACTGCTCACGCAGCGCGAACACCAGCATCAGCGTGAAGCTCGCGAAGTTGGCCACCGAGCCACTGACGTCGCAGAGCACGACCAGGTCCGGGCGTCCCGGGCGGCGTGGGCGGTGGTGGGTCTCCAGCGGCACTCCGCCCGAGGACAGCGAGGCCCGGACGGTACGACGGAAGTCCAGCGGCCCCCGCCGCCGGCTCGCCTTGCTTCGCTGCAGCCGGCTGGCCAGCCTCCGGGCCAGTGGGGCGATCTCGCGGCGCAATGCCTCCAGGTCGCTCTTGCGGGCGGAGGTGAAGTCGAGCTGTTCGACGCTCCTGCGGACGGTGTTGCGGGCGACGTGCTCAGGTCCGCGGACCTCGGCGGCGCGGCGTCGTACCTCGCCCTCGACCAGCTGCTCGAACGCCCGCGCCTGCGCCTCGACGAGCCGCCGCAGCGCGGGGTCCTCGTCCGTCTGCCCGAGCAGCCCCTGGAGCACGCGGTCGACGAGGCCCTGTGGGTCGACCCGGTTCATCACGTTGTACGACGACCACCGCTGCTCGCCCTGCCCGCGGCCGCGGATCT
The DNA here is from genome assembly GCA_035700665.1 of Marmoricola sp. Classification (GTDB taxonomy): domain Bacteria; phylum Actinomycetota; class Actinomycetes; order Propionibacteriales; family Nocardioidaceae; genus Marmoricola. The sequence goes on along the minus strand of DASSOK010000001.1, from coordinate 71,638 downwards.
GTCCGAACCGCTGGACCGCCTCGCGCGCCATCACGTCGAGCGCCTCGGGGTCACCCACCGCCATGGCCTCGGTGAGCTGGTCGCGGAACTCGGCCAGCTCCGCGGGCCCGTCGAGAGCACCGGCCGTCGATCGGTCCGCGGCCGCCGGGCCCTCGTCGTGCTGCACCCCTTCCCCCACCAGCCTGGGGAAGTAGAGGTCGAAGACCTGGTCGAACCCCGGCCGGTGCGGCTGCCGCTTCACCAGCGTCGCGGCGTAGGCGGCCCGCAGCGCCTCGCGGTCGCCGAGCCCCAGCGTGCTGATCGCCCGGGCCGCGTCGAGTCCCTCCGACAGCGAGACCGGCAGGCCTGCCGAGCGCAACGCCTCGACGAAGGCGACGTGCCGGTCCAGCATGCTCATCGGGTCAGGCCCGTCGCGCGGCCAGTCGCAGCTCGCGGACAGCCTTCTCGATGTCCGAGCCGTGCTTGAGCACGACGCCGAGCGTCTCGCGGATCCGGTCCTCGTCGAGCTTGCCCGTCTCGAGCGCGACCAAGGTGCGCGCCCAGTCGACGGACTCGGCGATCGAGGGCGCCTTCTTGAGCTCGAGCGCCCGCAGCCGGACGACGGTGTCCACGACCTCACGGGCGAGGGCGTCCTCGATGCCGGGCACCTGCGAGGTGACGATCGCGTGCTCGCGGTCGGCCTCCGGGTAGCCGATGTGCAGGTAGAGGCACCGGCGCCGGACCGCCTCGGAGAGCTCGCGGGTGACGTTCGAGGTGAGCACGACCAGCGGTCGTCGTACGGCCGTGACGGTGCCCAGCTCGGGGATGGTGACCTGGAAGTCCGACAGCACCTCGAGCAGCAGCCCCTCGACCTCGATGTCGGTCTTGTCCACCTCGTCGATGAGGAGGACGGTCGGCTCCTCGCGCCGGATGGCGGTCAACAACGGCCGGCTCAGCAGGAACTCGTCGGTGAAGATGTCGTCGTGGGTCTCCTCCCAGGCCTGGTCGTCGGGGGACGCCTGGATGCGCAGCAGCTGCTTCTTGTAGTTCCACTCGTAGAGCGCGCGCGCCTCGTCGAGGCCCTCGTAGCACTGCAGCCGGACCAGCTCGGCACCCGTGGCCCGGGCCAGCGCCTTGGCCAGCTCGGTCTTGCCGACGCCGGCCGGACCCTCGACGAGGAGCGGCTTCTCCAGCGCCCCCGCGAGGTACGACGTGGTGGCGGTCGCCGTGTCGGCGAGGTAGCCGACGTCGGCGAGGCGGTCACGGGCGTCCTGCGCGGAGGCGAACCAGGTCATGCGCCCGATCCTCCCACCGGCGCGGAGCCGGGGGCGCCGCGGTCCGTCACCAACAGGTGGACGTCACGGAAAGTCTGGCGGTGGCGGAGGGATTTGAACCCTCGGTGGGCTTGCACCCACAAACGCTTTCGAGGCGTTCTCCTTAGGCCGCTCGGACACGCCACCGCGGGAGAGGCTACCGGACGCGCGGCGGGGCTCCCAATCGGCCGCCGGCGCCAGGGCTGCTTGGGCCAGAGGGCTCGTCGCCACTGCTCGAGTGGGTGAGTTGGGGATCCGCTGTGTCCGCTGCGGGCCCCTCCCGGGCCCGTCCAGGGGCCCTCTCCGGACACAGCTCCTGACGGGCGGCGGTCGACGTCCCCCGACCGGCCCCGTCAACCACGTCGACCGGCGAAGAAGCTGTCGAGGAGCGCCGTGGACTCCTCGGCGAGCATGCCCCCGATCACCTCTGGGCGGTGGTTGAGCCTGCGGTCGCGCACCACGTCCCACAGGCTGCCCACGGCGCCGGCCTTGTCGTCGTACGCCCCGAACACCACCCGTTCGACCCGCGCCAGCACGGCGGCGCCGGCACACATGGTGCACGGTTCGAGCGTCACCACGAGGGTGCAGCCGGAGAGCCGCCACTCCCCCCGGCTCGCGGCGGCGGCACGAAGGGCGACGACCTCCGCGTGCCCGGTGGGGTCGGCGGCCGCTTCCCTGATGTTCCGGCCCCGGCCGAGGACCCGCCCATCACCGTCGAGTACGACGGCCCCGATCGGCACGTCGCCGGTGGAAAGGGCGGCGCGCGCCTCGTCCAGGGCATCGTGCATCGGCCCGGTCCAGTCGCCCGGGTTCACGCCCTGCGTCACTCCTCTTCGAGGCCGAGGTGGTCGTCGAAACGCTGGCCGAAGCCGATCCGGTGCGCGACCGCTGAGAGGACCTCGTCGGGGTAGAGGTCGTAGTCGTCGAGGAGCACGCCCATGTCGATGGCCGGCATGCCGAGGTCGGCCACGATCCCGAGGTCGCCGGCCGGCGCCTGCTCGTCGTCGTCCTCCACCGGCAGTCCGAGCAGGTCGACGACCGACTTGGCGAGCAGCCAGTCGGTGGCGGCGGTGGCGTCGGAGAGCAGCACCGAGAGCTCCGGGCCCTGCACCCTGACGATCAGGACGAAGTCCTCGTCGACGGAGATCATCACCAGCGCGCCGTGGTCGCCGGGATAGCGACGCAGCTCCCGGGCGATGTCGTCGACCGTCTCCAGGGCGCTCTCGGGGAAGTCCTGGAGGTGCCAGGCGCCCTCTTCGGCGTAGGCGACCACGGCGAAGTCGACGTCCTCGACCTCGGAGGTGCTCGTGCCGGGCATCGCTTCCACCTCCCTGGGTGGCTCGGTGGTTCTCGTCCCAGACTGGCAGACCTGTGGGCTCGCTGACCACTGTGAATGTGCAGATAGCCTGACGCCCATGCGTCTCCACGTCGTCGACCACCCGCTCGTGACTCACAAGCTCACCACGCTGCGCGACGAGCGGACCGACTCACCGACCTTCCGGCTGCTGACCGACGAGCTGGTGACGCTGCTGGCCTACGAGGCGACCCGCGACGTCCGGGTGGAGACGGTGCAGGTCAACACCCCCGTCGCGGTGGCGCAGGGCAAGAAGCTCTCGACGCCGCGCCCCCTCGTCGTACCCATCCTCCGCGCCGGCCTCGGCATGCTCGACGGGATGATGCGGCTGCTGCCGACCGCGGAGGTCGGCTTCCTCGGGATGGTCCGCGACGAGGAGACGCTCAAGGCGACCACGTACGCCGAACGGCTGCCCCTCGACCTCTCGGGGCGGCAGTGCTACGTCCTCGACCCGATGCTGGCGACCGGCGGCACCCTGGCCGCGGCGATCCGCTTCCTCACCGACCGTGGCGCCGACGACATCACCGCCCTCACGCTGCTCGCCGCACCGGAGGGCGTCGCCAACCTCGAGCACGACCTGGACGGCCTCGACGTGCCGGTCGCCGTCGTCACCGCGGCACTGGACGAACGCCTCAACGAGAAGGGCTACATCGTCCCGGGCCTGGGTGACGCGGGCGACCGGCTCTACGGGCTGGCCAACTGACCTCTTCGGGTTGAGTGCGGAAGTGGTCGCCCTGGCAGCCACTTGCGCACTCAACCTGCCCGGAGTCGAGGGACACCGAGGGCGATGAGGTCTTCCATCACCGACCACGGGTCATGTCGCAGCTCGAAGGCACTGCACTGGACCACGATGCGCGACGCCGTCGTGAGCTTCCGGTTGCGGGCACGGTGCTCGCTCGCCTCACGGACGTCGTCGTGGAACGCGCCGTCGACCTCCAGGACGAGCACACGGCCGTCGGCGAGGAGCCACTCGGCGTCGGTGTAGCGGCGGCGACCGCCGCGGTCCCGACGAGCACGCTGTGACTGTGGCGGCGCGATGTCGAAGCGACGACACGCGCGTCGCAGGTCCACCTCGGCCAACGACTGTGCCCCGTCACCGATGTCGCCCAGGACGGCGCGGAACAGCCTGGCACGACGCAACGGCCGGAGGACCTCGATCCAGTGGGCCAGGGCGTCGACCGTGGTCAGTCGCTGCTGTACGACGGCCGCGATGGCACCCTGCGCCGTACGGAGGTTCGGCTCATGGGCGGCGAAGAGCAGGACGGCAGGCTCGATCCGGCACGTCGGCAGCGCGCTCTCGCTCCGCATGGGCTCGAGGGGCCGCCGGGTGCGGAAGAAGGTGACGCCGGGGAGCGGTTCGAAGGAGTCGGGATTCGGCACGAGGACAGTGACGTCCTCGCGCGCCCATCCCTTCAGGCCGAGCTCGCCGGCCGCCGTGAGCCCACCGACGAGCGCAGATCCGCCGGCGTGCAGCACGCCCAGCCAGAGGCGCTGCTCCCAGGACAGTGGACCCGTCGTGACGCTGACGACCTCCTCCGAGCGCGTCGCCCAGCGGCCCGCCCGGAGCTGGGCCCGGACGGTGGCCCTGCTCACCTCCAAGACGCGCAGCTGTCGGTGCGAGAGCAGGCCTGCCTGGGCCGCAGCCAGCTCGTCCCACGGTCGTCCCATGACCGACGAGTGTGCGCGAATCCCGAGGTCCGCCGCTGAGACGATCCACAGGCTCCGGGTCGAGTGCGGAAGTGGCTGCCCTGGCGACCACTTCCGCACTCAACCCGGCAAGGTCAGAGCGCCTTCACCGCGTTGAGCAGCTTGCCCATCGAGTCCTTGGCGTCACCGAAGAGCAGCGTGGTGTTCGGCTCGAAGAGCAGCTCGTTCTCGATGCCGGCGAACCCGGGCCGCATCGACCGCTTCATGAAGATGACCTGCTTGCCCTCGTCGGCGTTGAGGATCGGCATGCCGTAGATCGGCGCGCCCGGCGTGGTCTTGGCCGCCGGGTTGACGACGTCGTTGGCGCCGACGACGAGGACGACATCGGCGTCCTTGAAGTCGCCGTTGATGTCGTCCATCTCCTTGAGCTGCTCGTAGGGCACCTGCGCCTCGGCGAGCAGCACGTTCATGTGGCCCGGCATCCGGCCGGCGACGGGGTGGATGGCGTAGTCGACCTCGATGCCGCGCTCGATGAGCACGTCCACCAGCTCCCGCAGCGTGTGCTGCGCCTGCGCGACCGCGAGCCCGTAGCCGGGCACGATGATCACCCGCTCGGCGTAGTTGAGCATGATCGCGACGTCCTCCGGGCCGGCGCTCTTCACCGGCCGGTCCGACGCCTCGCCGCCGCCCAACGTGGAGCCACCCTTGAGCGCACCGAAGAGCACGTTGGTCACCGAGCGGCCCATGCCCCTGGCCATCAGCAGCGTCAGGAACGTTCCGGAGGCACCGACCAGCGTGCCGGCGATGAGCAGCAGCGTGTTGGACAGCACGTAGCCGCCGGCCGCCACGGTCAGGCCGGTGAATGCGTTGAGCAGCGAGATCACGATCGGCACGTCGGCCCCGCCGACCGGCAGCACCAGCAGTACGCCGACCAGCAGTCCGACCAGTCCGAGGACGATGCCGATCCACATCGACGGCTCGAGGACGAGCAGGACCGACAGCACCACGGTGGCGATCAGCGAGGCGCCGAAGAGGATCGGCAGGCCGGGGAACACCACGGGTCGCGAGGTCATCAGCTCCTGGAGCTTCGCGAAGGTGATGATCGAGCCCGCGAAGGAGATCGCGCCCACCGCGATCGTGAACGCGGTGGCCGCCCACACGAACCAGTTCGGGTCGTCGCCGTGGCTGAGGTGCTCGTTGAGCTCCAGCAGCGCCACAAGTGCCGCGGCCCCGCCGCCGACGCCGTTGAACAGCGCCACCATCTGCGGCATCTGGGTCATCTGCACCTTCTGGGCGCCGATGACACCGCCGATGGTGCCGACCACGATGGCGACCAGGATCAGGCCGACGTGGTCGAGGTCGAGGTAGAGGAACGGCAGCACGCACGCCACCACCGCGGCGGCGGCGCCGAGCAGGTTGCCTCTGCGGGCGGTCTTCGGACCGGAGAGACCCTTGAGCGCGAGGATGAAGCAGACGCCGCAGAGCAGGTAGAGCAGCTGGGCCCAGGTGGGGACGGCCATCAGGCGTCGGCCTCCTTCTTCAGGGGCTTCTTCTTCTGGCTGAACATCTGCAGCATCCGGTCGGTCACGACGAAGCCGCCGACCATGTTGACCGAGGCCAGCACGATGGCGACGAGGCCGACGATGACCGCGACGGTGTTGTCCGTCGTACCGGTCACGATGATCGCGCCGAGCAGGATGATGCCGTGGATGGCGTTGGCTCCGGACATCAGCGGCGTGTGCAGGGTCGAGGACACCTTGGAGATGACCTCGATCCCGACGAAGACGCTGAGCACGAAGAACGTCAGCCAGATGATTCCGTCGTTCACTGGTCGGCCTCCTGGTCGAAGGGAACGTCTTGGGCGCCGGGCCCCTCGGCACGCTCGGGGACCGGGTCAGGCTCGGGGTCGGGACCCTCGATCGCCTCCCGGGTCGGCTGGTGCAGGATCCGGCCGTCGTGGGTCACGCACGCGCCGGTGACGATCTCGTCCTCGAAGTCCGGCGTGAAGCTGGCGGCGCCGACGGCGCCCTCGTCGTCCTTGTCCCCGGCGGTGGTCATCAGGGTGAGGATGTTGACCACGTTCTGTGCATAGAGACGCGAGGCCGGCTCCGGCATCTGCGAGGGCACGTTCTGTCCCCCCCACACCTGCGCGTTGCCGATCCGCACGATCTGGCCGGCGACCGAGCCCTCGACGTTCCCGCCGGTCTCCGCGGCGAGGTCGACCACGACGGAGCCCGGCTTCATGCCCTCCACCATCTGGCGAGTGACCAGCATCGGCGCCTGGCGGCCAGGCACGGCGGCAGTGGTGATCAGGGCGTCGGCGTCGGCGATGTACGGCGCGAGCAGCTCGCGCTGCCGGGCGGCCCGGTCCTCGGTCATCTCGCGGGCGTAGCCACCGGATCCCTCGAGCGTCTCGAGCTCGAGGTCGATGGCCTTCGCGCCCATGGACCGGATCTCCTCCGCGGCGGCCGCGCGGACGTCGTACGCCAGCACGACCGCGCCCAGGCGCTTGGCGGTCGCGATGGCCTGCAGCCCCGCCACCCCGGCGCCGAGCACCACCACGTTGGCCGGCTGCACCGTGCCGGCGGCAGTCATGTTGAGCGGGAAGAAGCGGCGCAGCAGCCCCGCCGCGACGATGGCGCAGCGGTAGCCGGCGACGAGCGCCTGCGAGGACAGCGCGTCCATCGCCTGCGCCCGTGAGATCCGCGGCACCAGCTCCATCGCGAAGGACGTCACGCCGCGGTCGCGCAGCAGCGTGACCAGGTCGTGCGACTGGTTGACCGGCAGGAACGAGATGGTCGCGGCGCCGTCGCGCAAGGAGCGCACCCGGTCGGCGGAGAGCGGGTTCACGCTCACCACGACATCGGCGGAGGCCACCGCGTCGGCCTGGACGCTCGCACCCGCTTCGACGAACTCCGCGTCGCTCAGCTCGGCGGACTCGCCCGCCCCGGGTTCGACCAGCACCTCGCAACCGAGCCCGGTCAGCTTTCCGACCAGCTCGGGCACCATCGCGACACGGGTCTCGCCCTGACGGGATTCCCTTGCTACTGCGATCTTCACGCGTGCAACGTATTGCACCTGCGCGAGGACCTCCGTCATTTGAGACCGGCGTCTCACTCGGCGGAGGGGTCCGGTCAGCCCACTCCGGCGCCCACCAGGCTACCGATGAGGAAGGTCACGCCCATCGCGAGCAGCCCGCCGACGACGTTGCGTGCGACGGCCCGGCCCTCCTGGGCACGGCCGATCCTGGCTGACACGAATCCCGTCAGCGCGAGCGCTACCGCCACTGCGACGACGGTGGCCCACGTCCGTGCCCCCTGGGGGAACAGGCTGATCGTGAGGAGCGGAAGCAGGGCACCGACCGTGAAGGCGATCATCGACGCCCACGCGGCGTGCCAGGGGTTGCTCAGGTCGTCGGGGTCGATGCCCAGCTCCGCCTCGGCGTGCGCGGCCAGCGCATCGTGAGCGGTGAGCTCCTCGGCGACCTTGAGCGCCGTCTCCTCGCTGAGGCCCTTCTCGCGGTAGATCCCGGCCAGCTCGGCGAGCTCCTCCTCAGGCTCGTCCTCCAGCTCGCGGCGCTCCTTGTGCAGCAATGCCTGCTCGGTGTCGCGTTGGGTGCTGACCGAGACGTACTCCCCGGCGGCCATGCTGATCGCGCCGGCCACCAGCCCGGCCACGCCCGCGATCAGGATGGTGTCCCGGTCCGACGTGGCGCCGGCGACGCCCATCACGATGCCGGCCGTGGAGACGATGCCGTCGTTGGCGCCGAGCACGCCGGCGCGCAGCCAGTTGAGCATGGCGCCATGGCCGCCCCCGTGCGGTTCGTCGTCGTGCGGGCCGAGCTGCAGCCCGGCTGCGTCCGCACCGCCGGTCCCGGTGTTGCTCGTCATGGTCCAAGCCGATCACGACCGGTTGCCTCCCGCAACGAAGGGGAGGCTGGCCTATCCGATGATCTCCTCGACCCAGGCCGGCACCAGCCTCGTTGCCGGGCCGGTCCGGGACTCGTCGAAGGCCGTCGCACTCATGCCCGGCACGAGGTTGAGCTCCAGGGTGCGGGCGCCGTTGGCCGCTGCCAGGTGCAGGAAGCCGGCTGCCGGGTAGACGACTCCGGACGTGCCGATGGAGACGAACAGCTCGCAGTCGAACAGCGCCCGGTGGACGTCGTCCATCCCGTAGGGCATCTCGCCGAACCAGACGACGTCCGGGCGCAGCGCGTCGGTGCCGCACACGGGGCACGGCGGGGCGCCGAGAAGGGGTCCGGTCCAGCGCTGCCGCTCACCGCAGGCGGCACACAGCGCCTTGAGGATCTCCCCGTGCAGGTGGTGGACCTGCTCGCTGCCGGCCCGTTCGTGCAGGTCGTCGATGTTCTGGGTCACCAGGTAGAGGTCGCCCCCGAGCGCCTCACCCAGGCGTGCCAGCGCCTCGTGTGCCGCGTTGGGTCGCACCCTTTGCACACCGGCGCGGCGCTCGTCATAGAACCGCTGCACCAGCTCTGCGTCTGCCGCGAAGGCCTCGGGCGTCGCCACGTCCTCCGGACGATGGCCCTCCCAGAGCCCGTCGGCGTCGCGGAACGTCGTCAGGCCGCTCTCGGCGGAGACGCCGGCCCCGGTCAGTACGACGATCGCCACGTCTCGAAGGCTAGTGCGGAAGGTGCAGCGCCACGGCGACACCTCGTCCACGGCTGCCGAGCACGTCACTGCGGCACGGCCGCACCTCGGGGTCCCATGCGGTGTGCTGTGTCCGCTCAGCGCCCTCCGCACGTGGTCGACGGGGCCCTCCACGGACACACCTGTGGGTGCCGCACCTTCAGTAGTACCAGGGGAAGCGCGGCACGCTCAGCGGCTATTGGTGGTCGGTGATGGCACTAGGCGGTTGACCTGCGGAAACGTGATTGTCGGCGTTGGTGGTCGACGGGCTGCGACGACTCTGCTGCCACGTTTTTGCCACGCACGGGGCCACGTCTTCAGCCCTCGTCCGAGTCCTCGTCGGTGCTGAGGGCGACCTCCCAGTTCTCGCCGCCGTGGAACACGCCGAGGATGTTGACCACGACCTCGCCGGATGACTCGTCGACTGCGTAGGCGACGAGCATCCGCGTCTGGTAGGTGGACGTGCGCATGCCCGGCCGGACGTCGTCGCGCGAGCGACCAGCGAACGGGAACACCAGGATCTCCTCGATGTGTTCGAGGATCGTCGAGACGAAGCGCCGAGCGATCTCTGTGGTCGCCTTCTTGGCGATCCATTCATCGATCTTGTTGAGTTGCCGTTCGGCTTCCCGAGTGACGTTGATCCGGCCCCATCATGAACGGGCGGCCCACTTGGCCCCGAAACGGGCGCGCACATCTTCAGCGGGGATGGCTCGCGATGGATCGGCCTTGAGTATGTCGTACGCCGCGGCCGCCTCGGTACGCAGCCAAGACTCCGAGGCCCAGCCGAACGCCTCGTCCAGGTCGACCGATTCGAGCAGACGCAGAGCCACGTGCTTGCGCACGTCAGAAGGCAGCGACATCCCGGCCTCGTAGAACTCCGATTCGCTCAGCGACATGCTGAGATTCTACGCCCGTGCCGACTCCTGGGCCGCTCCCAACCACAGCAGCGCGGATGCGGTTCTTGGCATATGAGAACGGAAGATGCGCGAACAGCAGCTGGTTGATCCGTCGCCTGATGTGCCCCGTCTTGCTTGCATCGGGCATGTCACCGTCGACCAACAGCGTGAACGTCAGAGCGGTTTCGCTCCCCGCGTCCGCCAACTCAAGGACCACCTGGTCTCCAAGACGGCTCGGCCAGGGAGAAGACCACACCACCCCACGCGGAGCGTCTGACTCGACAACTCGTGGTGGAACTTCGAGCACCGCCAGCTCTGGATCGGTTCGGGCCGGGACGTGCCGACCTCGACGTCGCGCCCTCACAACGCTCAGCGATCTGAAGCTTCGTGCTGCCCGATCGACCTGGGGACTTCCGCGGACGAGGTCGTCGCGATCCTGTCTGAGCACGTCCGCCGGCACACTCCGAGAGGCGATTCGGGCCGGTGGCTGTTCGACGAGGGCGGAAGGCCGTGGCACGACAACCTCGTCGACTACCGCTGGCGCTCGACCCGCTCCGACGCCGGAGTCGCCCACAAGTTGCACGAGCTTCGGCACTACTTCGCCAGCGGACTCATCGCCACAGGGTGCGACGTCGTCACCGTCCAGCGAGCCATGGGCCACGCCTCCGCAACCACGACGCTGAGCACGTACGCGCATCTCTGGCCGACGGCCGAGGACAAGACCCGAGCAGCCGCCTCAGGCATGGCTGCGGCCGTGCTTGGGACACACTTGGAAACTCAGGAAGGCGTCACGCGCTCGCGCCAGTAGCCCGGTCGCCGCTTCGAGTGCGCAACGGCGACGATCCGCAGCAGGTCCTGGTCCACGAAGTACACGACCCGATACGGGAAGTCCGTCACACCCTTGGACCGCACCGCCGGTTGACGGTCCCAACCAGGCCACACCGGCCAAGCTTCCGGTGTATCCGCAGACTCTTCGACGGCGCCCAGCACCTGACTCTCGAATCTATCGCCAAGCCCGAACTCTCGCTCTTCGTACCAATCGATGTCTGCGTCAAACTCGGCTTCAGCCTCGGGATGCCACTCGATCGTGAGGGTCACGCCTGTTGCCGTGCCGCCTTACGAGCCGCACGGCGCTCCGCGAGGTGAGCCAGGACTTCTTCGTGCGGGACCGTCTTGACCTTGCCGCTGATGATGTCGTCCACGCGCGACTCGATCTCCTCGGTCCACGCTTCGTCGACCGACTCCTGATCGGCGACCTCGATCGACTCCAGCAGTCGCAAGGCCACGTCCTTGCGCACCGAAGGAGGCAGGGCGAGCCCCGCCTCGTAAAACTCCGATGCGCCCATCGTCATGACAGCAGTCTACGTGCCGACGACCACGGTGCCGAGCTAAGCATCGAAATGAGCTCACTCCCACGCATCGATCGTGATTCTTGCCACGCATCTGCCACGCATGGGGGGCCAATAGGCCTCTGACCTGCGCAAACGGGCCAGATCAGTAGTACCAGGGGTACGGCGACCAGTCGGGCTCCCGCTTCTCGAGGAACTGGTCGCGCCCCTCCTGGGCCTCGTCGGTCATGTACGCCAGCCGGGTGGTCTCGCCGGCGAAGAGCTGTTGCCCGACGAGACCGTCGTCGAGCAGGTTGAAGGAGTACTTGAGCATCCGCTGGGCCGTGGGCGACTTGTCGTTGATCTTCCGGCCCCACTCCAGGGCCACCTTCTCCAGCTCGGCGTGCTCGACGACCCGGTTGACGGCGCCCATCGCGTGCATCGCCTCCGCGTCGTACTCCTCGGCGAGGAAGAAGATCTCGCGGGCGAACTTCTGTCCGACCTGGCGGGCGAGGTACGCCGACCCGTAGCCGCCGTCGAACGAGCCGACGTCGGCGTCGGTCTGCTTGAAGCGGGCGTGCTCCCGCGAGGCCAGGGTGAGGTCACAGACGACGTGCAGCGAGTGGCCACCACCGGCCGCCCAGCCGGGGACGACGCAGATGACCACCTTCGGCATGAACCGGATCAGCCGCTGGCACTCCAGGATGTGCAGCCGGGCGAGCTTCGCCTTGTCGATCGGGCTCGGCTCCTCCGCTCCGGTGCCCGAGCCTGATGTGGGGCCGTCCTCGTACTGGTAGCCCGCCTTGCCGCGGATCCGCTGGTCACCACCGGTGCAGAACGCCCACTTGCCGTTCTTGGCACTGGGGCCGTTGCCGGTGAGCAGCACGCAGCCGACGTCGGCCGAGGTGCGGGCGTGCTCGAGGGTCCGGAGCAGCTCGTCGACCGTGTGCGGACGGAAGGCGTTGAGCACGTCCGGGCGGTCGAAGGCGATCCGGACCGTGCCGTGCTGCTTCGCGCGGTGGTAGGTGAGGTCGGTCAGGTCCTCGAAGCCGGGGACGGCGTCCCAGTCGGTCGGGTCGAAGATCTCGCTGACGCCGTCGATCGCACTCATGACGGGAGGCTATCGGCGCGGGAATATCGCCACCCCCTCCGGGCACTGGACAAGACATGACGATGCAACGCGAATACGTGCCCAGCAAGCAGCAGTGGGTGCGCGACCAGGTGGCGGAGTTCGAGGCGTCCAACGGTGAGCGCGCCAACACGCTGCGCGACTCCGGCGACCCGATCGTGGTGATCACGTCCGTCGGCGCGAAGTCCGGCAACCTGCGCAAGAACCCGGTGATGCGGGTCGAGAAGGGCGGCAACTACGTCGCGATCGCCTCCAAGGGCGGCGCCCCGGAGCACCCCGAGTGGTACTACAACTTCGTCTCCCATCCCGAGGTGGAGCTCCAGGACGGCCCCGTCCGGAAGACCTACCGCGCCCGACTGCTGCAAGGCGCCGAGCGGGCGGAGTGGTGGCAGTACGCCGTCGACACGTGGCCCACCTATGGGGACTACCAGAAGAAGACCGACCGCGAAATCCCCGTGTTCCTGCTGGAGCCCGTCGACCGCTGACCCGGTCAGGCATTCCGGGCGATCGAGCCGGCCAGCGCGACCAGGTGTCCCAGCCGGGCCACCTCGGAGTCCAGGAACTCCGGTCCGCCCCTGCGTCCTACGACGATCGCCGAGTCCGCGTCGATCGCGGTCCCGGCGGCGACGAGCCCCTCCCACTTGTCCGGCACGTCGATGCGCTCGCCCCGCTCCAGCCGCTCCGGCCAGCTGAGCTCGTCCGGGATGCTCGCGGGGGCCGCCGTCGTCCCTCGCACCACCTCGATGTGGTCGTCGGTACGACGAACGTGGATGCCCCAGTCGACGCGGAAGACGTCCGGCAGCGCGTCCACGAGCCGCTCGAGCGCCTGGCCGGGCGACTCGGTCATCGACTCCACCGCCTCGAGGTCGAGGAACAGGTTCTCCCCCGCCGCATAGCGCGAGATCCACAGCACCCGGACGTCGTCCAGCTCGTTGCACGCCGAGACGATGGTGTCCGGCATGACGTCGTCCGCGGTGAGGAAGACGTCGTCCACGGCGTACACCCCCGAGCTGCGCTCGACGATCTCGATGGCCGAGATGTTGCCCCCGGCGGCACCGATCGCGGAGGCGAGACGGCCCAGGGAACCCGGGACGTCGGGCAGCTCGACCCGCAACAGGTAGGACATGTCCCGACCCTAGCCCTGCTGCGCGGTCACGCGGTGGCCAACGGATAGGTCCCGACCACCTCGTGCCGCGGCCTGCGCCTCGGCCCTTCACCCAGGTACGACGCCACGAGCGCGATCTCCTCGACCGGCCAGGGCGGTCCCTCGTAGGCGTCGAGCAGACGCACCCAGTTCGAGACCTCCTGGGGGTGACCCAGGCGCGCGAGCGTCAGGTGCGGCCGAAAGCGCTGTCCGTCGACGGGGGCGCCGGCCTTGCTCGCCGCGGCCCGCGCACCGGTCGCCAGCCGGTCCAGCTCGACGCGGTCGTCCCCCGTGAGGTCGAGGCCCGCGTAGAGCACCTTCGCGCGGCCCGGGTTCGGGAAGGCGCCACCGCCTGCGAAGCGTGTGGTCATGGTCCGTCGCCTCCGGGCGGCCCGCTCCAGCCGCGCCTCGAGGTCGTCGACCTTGTGGTCGGGCAGGTCCTCGAGGAAGGCCAGCGTCAGGTGCCACTGCTCGGCCAGCGTCCAGCGGAAGCCGGCGGCCTCACGCCGTACCGACAGGAATTCGTCGAGGTGCTCGACCGCCTCCACCGGAGGCAGCACCGCCACGAACATCCGCACCCCGCCAGCCTGCCACCACCCGGTGCCGGCCGCCGATGAGCGCTGCGTCACCCGTTTCCGGATTCGGCGGACAGACCCGTGGCCGGAATGGTGCAATTTGTCCGATTCGGGTGGTCGGGCAGCAGGCCACCCTCCCCGTCGCGGGCGTGAGGGAGAGCAGACCGTGGTGACGGCTACCACCATCGTGCCGATCGCGAGCGTTTTGGACGCCCGGTCGCTGCTCGTCATCAACCGCTTCACCGGCGGCTGGACACCTGCACTGGGCGCCGAGGTGAAGCGGGCCGGCGGCATCGACCGGTGGTTCGCCCGCCAGCTCACGCCCTCGCTGATCAGCGACACGTTCTACAACGGCTCCGCCGGATGGTGGCGCTCCAACACCGCGACGCCGGCGGAGCTGCGCTCGCGCGCCGAGCGTGGCATCGAGCCGCTGTGGGTCGCGGTGGCCAACTACGAGCGCTGGTCGCTGGTACGACGGATGCACTCGGCGCGCCAGGTGCAGGAGACCATGGCGGCGTTCTGGGAGCACCACTTCCACGTCCCCGGCGGCGCCGACGCCGTGGGCTCCTTCCGGCCGTCGTACGGCCGCACAATCCGCAGGCTCGCCCTTGGCCGCTTCGACACCTTGCTGCAGGCGGTGACCACGCACCCCGCCATGGGCATCCACCTGTCCAACGCGGTGTCGACCAAGAAGTCACCGAACGAGAACCTCGGCCGCGAGCTGCTCGAGCTGCACACGGTCGGGCGCGCATCGGGCTACACCGAGGACGACGTGAAGAGCTCCGCCCGGATCCTCACCGGCTACCGCGTGGACCTGTGGAACACCTGGAAGGTCTGGTACGACACCGACGCGCACTGGACCGGGCCGGTGCAGGTGCTCGGCTTCAAGCACGCCAACACCAGCCCGGACGGACGTGCCGTCGTGGCGGCGTACCTGAAGTACCTGGCCCACCACCCCGCCACCGCCCGCCGGATCGCGCGCAAGCTCGCCGTGCACTTCGTCAGCGACCACCCGTCCAACGCGCTGGTCGAGCACCTGGCGCGGGTCTATCTCGCCAACGGCACCGCGATCGCCCCGGTGCTCAAGGCGCTGGTCGCGAGCAGCGAGTTCCGCGGCTCCGGGGGCCGCAAGGTGCGCACGCCGGAGGAGGACCTGATCGCGACCTACCGCGCGCTCGGTGCCCGGGTGCTGGCGCCCAGGAGCGACGGCTCCGCGGCCAACGCGGTGCTCTGGCAGTGCGACCAGCTCGGCGGCCGGCCGTTCGCCTGGCCGCGCCCGGACGGGCGACCCGACACCGCGGAGGCCTGGAGCTCGGTCTCCCGGATGCTCAACAGCTTCAACGTGCACCGCACCCTGGCCGCCGGGTGGTACCCCGGCAAGGACGTGCGCTACCGCACGCCGGCGTCATGGCTGCCCGGCAGGAGCGTCCGCTTCGACCGGCTGGTCAACCACCTGTCGCGCAAGATCCTCGGCCGCCCGTCCACCGCCCTGCTCCTGCAGGCTGCTCGTCAGGCCACCGGCTGCCGCGACGGCACCATCATCACGGCCAGCCACCCGCTGGTGCAGTGGCAGATGCACAAGCTGCTCACCGTGTTCCTCGACTCGCCCACGCACTTCCGGAGATGAGCGACGTGACCACTGCTTCCCAGCACAGCGACAGCGCCGAGGGCATCCCCGCCTTCGGCGCCTCGTCGGGCTGCCCTGATGGCTGCCCTGAGTACGGCGGCATCTCGCGTCGCGGCGTCCTGCGCGGCATGGTCGCCGCCGGCGCCGTGACCACGATGTTCGGCCGCACCTTCACCCAGACCTCGTTCGCAGCGACCCGGCCCTCGGCACACACGTTGGTGGTGCTGTCCCTCCGGGGCGCTGCGGACGGGCTCAGCCTCGTCGTGCCGCACGGTGACCCGGCGTACTACCAGGCTCGGCCCCGCATCGCCGTACCGTCCGCCGCGCTGCTCGCCAAGGACGGCTTCTTCGGGCTGCACCCGGCGCTGGCGCCGCTGCTGCCGCTGTGGAAGGCCGGCAAGATGGCCGCCGTGCACGCGACCGGGCTGCCGGTGCCGAACCGGTCGCACTTCGCGGCCATGGAGGCCGTCGAGGACGCCGACCCGGGTTCCTCCGCGCGGGTGGGCTGGATCAACCGCGTGATCGGGGCGGACAGCTACACCAACCCCCTGCAGGCCATCGGCATGGGGATGAGCTCCCCGATCACCGCCCTCTACGGCCCCCAGCGGACGGTGACCACCAGCGGCATCGACGCCATGGTGATCAACGGGTCCGACGACGCCGGACGCACGCGCTCGCTCAACACGCTGTGGTCCGGCGCGACGGGCATCCTGGGCAAGGGCGGCCGGGCCGCCCTGACGGCCGTGCGCGACTTCAGGCCCGTGCACTCCGTGAGGGAGACGCCCGCGAACGGCGCCGTCTACCCCGACTCCCACCTGGGGCAGGCCCTGGCGCACAGCGCCCGCACCATCCGCGCCGACATCGGCGCCGACGTGATCGCGGTCGACCACGACGGTGACTGGGACATGCACCAGGGCGTGGGCACCCTGGACTCCGGGAAGATGCGGTTGTCCGCCAAGGATCTCGCCGAGGCGCTGACGGCCTTCTTCGTCGACCTCGGGACGCTGGGCGACAAGGTCACCGTCGTGACGCTCTCCGAGTTCGGCCGACGCGTGCGCGAGAACGCCAACCAGGGCCTCGACCACGGGCACGGCAATGTCATGTTCGTGCTCGGTGGCGGGGTGAAGGGCGGCTACCGCGGGCGGTGGCCGGGACTCGGCACCGGTGCGGACGACGACCTCGCCGTCACCACCGACTACCGGAGCGTGCTCGCCGAGGTCGTCACCCGCCGGCTCGGCGTATCCGCCGCCACCGCGTTCCCACGCTTCGCGCCCCAGGCCGTCGGCGTGATGCTCTGACCGCTCGGGTCAGAAGCCGAGGTCCCGGCCGATGAGCTCCTTCATGATCTCGTTGGACCCGGCCCAGATGCGGGTGACGCGGGCGTCGCGCCACGCGCGGGCGACCCGGTACTCGTTCATGTAGCCGTAGCCGCCATAGACCTGCACGCAGTGGTCGAGGACCTCGTTCTGCACCGCGGAGCTCCACCACTTCGCCTTGGCGGCGTCGATCGGGGTCAGCTCCTTGCGGGTGTGCGCCAGCACGCACTGGTCGACGTAGGCCTGCGTCACCTCGACCTTGGTGACCAGCTCGGCGAGCAGGAACTTGTTGTGCTGGAAGGTGCCGATCGGAGCGCCGAACGCCTTGCGGTCGTGGGCGTACTGGACGGTCTCCTCGAGGATCTGCGCGGCGTGGCTGATGTTGGTCACCGCGGAGCCCAACCGCTCCTGCGGCAGGAACTGCATCATCGAGATGAAGCCGGTGTCGAGCTCGCCGATGAGGTCGTCGTTGCTGACCCGGACGTCCTCGAAGGCCAGCTCAGCGGTGTCGGACTCGTCCTGGCCGACCTTGTCGAGGACCCGGCCGACGGAGAACCCCGGCTTGGAGGTGTCCACCCCGAACAGCGAGATGCCCTTCGCGCGCTTCTCCGGGCTGGTACGCGCCGCCACCACCACGAGGTCGGCGCTGCCACCGTTGGTGATGAACGTCTTGGCCCCGTTGATCACCCAGTCGTCGCCGTCACGCACGGCGGTGGTCTTGAGGTTCGCCAGGTCGGACCCGCCGCCCGGCTCGGTCATGCCGATCGCCGTGAGCAGCTCGCCGGTGCAGAACTGCGGCAGCCAGCGCTTCTTCTGCTCGTCGTTGGTCAGGTGCACGAGGTACGGCGCCACGATGTCGGCGTGGATGCCGACACAGCTCGGCAGGGTCATGTTGACCTTCGCCAGCTCCTCGGTGAGTACGGCGTTGAAGCGGTAGTCGCCGGCGTCGGAACCGCCGTACTCCTCCGGCACCTCCAGCCCGAGGAAGCCCTGCTTGCCGGCGGCGAGCCAGAACTCCCGCGGCAGCCCGTGGTTCTCGGCGTAGTCCTCGAGGTGCGGGACGACCTCGCGGTCCAGGAACTCCTTGACCGACGCGCGGAAGTCCTCGTGGTCGGCTTCGTAGATGGTGCGCTTCATGACCTCAGGTTACCCGCGGGTCACCATCGCGGAGCGCGGTGAGACCGGCGTCACGCGAACGGGTTCGGCAGCGCACCGGGGAGCTGGGCGAGGATCTCGCGAGCCCGCTCCTGGTGCTTGTGCTCGACGAGCACCTCGTACTTGGTGGCGACCACAGCCGTGACGGACGAGAAGTCGCGCCGACCTCGGGTGGCCCAGTAGCCGGCGAGTCCCCACAGCAGCCCGAACAGGGCGCCGAAGGCGGCCGAGACCAGGATGATGCCGAGCCAGGCTCCTTCGGCGAAGATCGACAGCAGCAGTCCGACGAAGACACCCATCCAGATGCCCGAGAGGGCGCCGGCTCCGGCGACCTTGCCCGTGGTGAGCCGTCCGGTGATCCGCTCCACCTGCTTGAGCTCGGTGCCCACGATCATGCAGTTCTGCACCGGGAACTCGTTGTCTGAGAGGAAGTCCACGGTCTTCTGCGCGTCGGTGTACTTGTCGTAGACGGCCAGCGACTGCGGGAACTCCAGCTCGAGCAGGCCGGTGCCGGACAGAGTGCGGGGATCAGCGGTATCCATTCGAGTCCAGTGCCCGACGCCGACACAGCGCATGCGTCAGGGCGACACGTCCCACACCACGATGTAGTGGTCGGCCACGACGCACCGCACGCCGTTGTCGGCGAACCGCAGCCGCCAGCCGCCTTGCTGCCTGCTGATCTCGGGCGGCTGCTGCTCCTGGCAGCCCGTGATGATGGCGGCGAAGCGACGGGCTCCCTCCGCCAACGTCGGGAGCTCCGGCAGCTGGTCGTCGGGAAACGCGCGCGGCGGGACGAACCCTTCGAGGGTCGCCGCACCGGTCAGCTCCACCGTGCCCTCGGAGTGGTCTGCCCTCGAGAGCGGTCCGCGGTCCAGGAGGCTGAACACCCGCACCTCCGGGGCCGTGGTCGAACGGGGGATGCTCGACGCACGGGCGTCGGGCTGCTCCGCCTGGCCGCACCCGGCCAGCGCCAGGAGCAGTACGACGGCCACGCCGGCCCCGAGACTGCTGCGCATCTGACGACCGTACGCCGACGACGCCTGCGGCTTCAGCGACCGTTCGCGGAGAAGTGCTGGTAGTCCTTCAGCGAGCTCCAGGAGCCGCCCCAGCCCCAGCCGATCCGCGCGAACGCGCGGACCACGGGGTCGTCTGCGTGGATCATCCCCGGCGCGTCCCGGTCGCGGTCGAGATAGGCGCTGGCCAGCTCCGGCAGCACCAGGTCGCCCTTGGTGTAGGGGTTCTGGAAGGGGTTGACGTCCACGGCGAGGCCGTAGGCGTGCTGCGAGTACTCGGTCGCCCCGCGCACCGGCCGGCAGTTGAAGCCGCCGGTGTCGTTCCCGTCACCGGTCGGCGGCGCGGTCTGCTCGTCCTTGCGGGTGATCCGCATCTCCTCGATCGGGAAGTGCTGCGCGTAGAGGTGGGAGAAGACCTGGACCAGGTCCTCGGCGGCGCTCCGGTTGACCAGCAGCTCACCGGTGTGGCGGTGGCCGTCGAAGCCCCAGAACGTCAGCTGCACCCACGCGAGCTCCTCTGCGCGGACGGGACACCCGGGCGCCCAGGTCGACCGGTCGAGCACTCGCTGTGGCGCGGGCGCAGCGATCCGGGAGGCGAACCCCTCACCCGGCAGGCTGGGCAGCCGGTCGGGGAGGGTGAACCGACGGGTCCGCAGGGCGGGTGGGGTTGGCCGGATCTCTCCGAAGCCGTCTGACGTGCGGGGCAGGATGCGCTCCCCCAGCCAGGGCGGCGGATAGGTGCCGGGCTCCGGCTTCGGTCGCGGGCTCGGGGCGAGGGTCTGGCTCGGCGGGGTCGCCTCGGTGGAGCGAGTCGGGCTCGGAGAGGGCGCGAGCGTCGTCGGCGTCGCGGACGCGCTGGCCGTGGACTGCTCGACCGGCCCCGGCTGGGCGGTCGGCTCGCCGCCGCACCCGGCGAGCAGCCCGGCGACCATGAGGACGGCCACGGCACCAGCGGGACGGCAGCGCATGCCTCGAGCCTAGGTCCGTCGGTGGAACCCTCCCGGAGGTTCGGCCGACACGGCGCGGTAGACCGGCGGCCTCAGCCCTTGAGGAGGCTCTCGAAGTCACCCATCGCGGCCAGGTCGCGGTCGAACTGGTCGAGTCGCCGGGTGGCCGGTCGGGCCAGCACGGCGGTGGCCAGCTCGCTCGCGGCTCGCTCGACGCGGGAGCGGAGCTGCTCGCCGACTCCCTCGCTGCCCCAGTCCTCACTGGCGGCGAAGACAGCCGTCGGCATCACGACCGCGTGCAGGTAGCTGAACAGCGGCCGCAGCGCGTGCTCGAGCACCAGGCTGTGCCGGGCGGTGCCCGCCGTCGCCGCCACGACGACCGGCATCCCGTCGAGGGCGCCGCGCTCGAGGACGTCGAAGAACATCTTGAACAAGCCCGAGTACGACGCGCTGAAGACGGGCGTCACGACGATCAGGCCGTCGGCCTGCGCCACCTTCTGCTGGGCCTCGGCGAGCTCGCCGGTGGCGAAACCGGTGAGCAGGTTGTCGGCCAGGGCGTGGGCCAGCGGCCGCAGCTCCACGACCTCGGTGGTGATCCGCGCGGACGACGCGGCGTCCGCGAGCAGGTCGGCGAGCAGGCGGGTCGACGACGGCTCGGACAGCCCGGCCGTGACGACGACGATGTGACGGGTGTCGGTCATGCAGCGTTCTCCTCGTTCTGGTTGTCGTGCTTGCGCAGCTCCTCGACGACCTCACCGAGGTAGTCGAGCTGGCGCAGCACGGTGTCGAGCGGCAGGCCTGCGTGGTCCATCAGGAAGAGCTGGCGCTGGTAGTCACCGGCGTACTCACGGAAGCCCAGCGTCTTCTCCACCACCTGGGCCGGCGAGCCGACCACGAGCGGCGTCTGGGCGGTGAACTCCTCCAGCGACGGGCCGTGGCCGTAGACCGGGGCGTTGTCGAAGTACGGACGGAACTCCCGCACCGCGTCCTGGCTGTTGCGGGCCATGTACGCCTGGCCACCGAGGCCCACGATGGCGTCCTCGGCCTTGCCGTGCCCGTAGTGCTCGAACCGACGACGGTAGAGGTCGACCATCCGGGCGGTGTGCGACGCCGGCCAGAAGATGTGGTTGGAGAAGAAGCCGTCGCCGTAGTACGCCGCCTGCTCGGCGATCTCGGGACTGCGGATGGAGCCGTGCCAGACGAAGGGCGGGGTGCCGTCGAGCGGGCGGGGGGTGGAGGTGAAGCCCTGCAACGGCGTGCGGAACTTGCCCTGCCAGTCGACGTTCTCCTCGCGCCAGAGCCGGTGCAGCAGCGCGTAGTTCTCGATCGCCAGCGGGATGCCGTCGCGGATGTCCTTGCCGAACCACGGGTAGACCGGTCCGGTGTTGCCGCGGCCGAGCATCAGGTCCATCCGTCCGTCGACCAGGTGCTGCAGCGTGGCGTAGTCCTCGGCGATGCGCACCGGGTCGGTGGTGGTGATCAGCGTGGTGCTCGTGGACAGCTTGATCCGCTCGGTCTGCGCGCCGATGTAGGCGAGCGTCGTCGTGGGCGAGCTCGGGATGAACGGCGGGTTGTGGTGCTGGCCGGTCGCGAAGACATCGAGGCCCACCTCCTCGGCCTTCTTCGCGATCGCCACGGTCGCCTTGATGCGCTCGTGCTCGCTCGGAGTGTGTCCGGTGGTCGGGTCGGCGGTGACGTCACCGACGGTGAAGATGCCGTATTCCATGTCGCCTCCAAGGTAGTTGAAGATGTAACGACCTCACCGCTTGGCGCATTCCCGGCCATGCCGCGGATCGACCCGGACCGTTGTTACCGATCCGTAACCCGCTCGGTCACGCGATCGTTTGTCAGCACATGCACCGTCCTCTCCGCTCCACCGCCATCGCCCTGACCGGGGCGCTCGCCCTCTCCGGGTTGCTCCTCGCCTCCGCCCCGAGCCAGGCCGACGACCCGTCGTACACCGTGCAGACGCTGCACTTCCGGGTGTCCGTCGGGCCGGACCGGAACCAACCCTGCGACATCGTGGGCGACCTCTACACCCCCACGACGGCGAGCCCGGACAACCGGGTGCCGGCCATCCTGACCACCAACGGCTTCGGCGGCTCGAAGGACGACCAGGCAGGCATCGGCCGCAGCTTCGCCGACCGCGGCTACGTGGTGCTGTCCTACTCCGGCCTGGGCTTCGGCGGGTCGGACTGCAAGATCACCCTGGACGACCCCGACTACGACGGTGTCGCCGGCAGCCAGCTGGTCTCCTACCTCGGCGGCGCGGACGGCATCGCCTATGCGGACGCCGACCACACCCAGCCGGTGGCGCCACTGGACGTCGTACGCCTGGACAACAAGGACCACGACCGGGTCAAGCGCGAGCACGACCCCCGGGTGGGCATGATCGGCGGCTCCTACGGCGGCCAGATCCAGTTCGCCGTGGCTGCCGTGGACCCCCGACTGGACACCATCATCCCGCTCATCACCTGGAACGACCTGAGCTACTCGCTCTCGCCGAACAACACCGACCAGCTGACCGGCACCCCGGCGGGGAGCCAGGCGGTCGCCACCCACACCCCCGGGGCCTCGAAGCTCTTCTGGGCCGCCGGCTTCTCCGGCGTCGGCGTGGCCGACGGGATGCAGAACGCCCAGGGCGACCCGGACCGCCTGTACCCGTGCCCCAACTTCGCCGACTTCGTCTGCCCGGGCCTGGTGTTCGCCGGCAGCGCCGGGTACGCCGATGACAGCACCATTGCGCACCTGCGGCACGCGTCTGTGGCGTCGTACGTCGACAAGGTGCAGATCCCCACGCTGCTGGGGCAGGGCGAGTTCGACACCCTGTTCAACCTCAACGAGGCGGCCGCGACGTACCAGGCCCTGAAGGAGCAGGGCACCACCGTGCGGATGATCTGGCACTCGTGGGGCCACTCACAGGGCACACCGGCGCCCGGCGAGCTCGACTTGAACGACCCGGACCCGTCCACGCAGTATGAGTCGGCCCGCATCGTCAACTGGTTCGACCATTACCTCAAGGGCACGGACGCCCCGATCGGGCCCGCGTTCGCCTACTTCCGCGACTGGGTCGACTACACCGGCAACGCCGCGCCCGCCTACGCGGAGAGCCGCACCTTCCCCGTCGGCTCGACGCAGACCTGGTACCTGGGCAGCACCGGGCTGCGCACCACCCCTCCGCTGGTCGCCGGCAGCCAGAGCTTCGTCACCCCGCCCGCCGGCGCGCCCACCTCGCTGAACCCGCTCGACGCGGTCGGCGGCTACCTGCCCGCGCCGCTCCCGGAGTACGACGCCCCGGGAACCTTCGCCGCCTGGAACAGCACCGGCCTGACCATGCCCGTCGACGTGGTCGGCTCACCGGTCCTGACCCTGAAGGTGCAGGCGCCCGTTGCCGCCGTCGGCCAGGCCGCCGGGCCGGCCGGCATGCTGGTGCTCTTCGTGCGACTCCAGGACGTGGCCCCCGACGGCACCGCCACCGACATCCGGCAGCTCACCGCTCCGGTCCGGGTGCCTGACGTCGGCAAACCCTTCCGCGTGACGATGCCGGCGATCGTGCACCGGTTCGCCCCCGGCCACCAGATCAGGCTCGTGGTGGCGGGCAGCTCGGTGAACTACCGGGGTGGGCAGGTGTCCAACCCCGTGACGATCTCCGGCGGCGCCGGCCAGACGCTGGACCTTCCGGTGGTCGACTGACGCTGCGCGACCTGAGCCCTGCTCAGGCGGGGACGGACGTCGCCCGTCGTGGCACCTCCTCGACCGGCCCGGTCTCGCGGACGCCGTACCGCTCCCAGAACCGTCGCAGCGGCGCTGGTGCGTACCAGTTCCACCGGCCGAGCAGCTTCATGGTGGCCGGCACCAGCAGCGCCCGGACGATCGTGGCGTCGACGAGCAGGGCGACCAGCATGCCGACCCCGATCATCTTCATGAACACCACGCTGCTGAGCGCGAACGCCCCGATGACGACCGCGAGCAGCAGGGCGGCCGAGGTGATGATCCGGCCGGTCTTCTGCACGCCGACCGCGACAGCCCTGGCGTTGCGCTGAGCCGGGTCGGCAACGGCGTGCCTCGAGCGGTCCCACTGCTCCCGCACCCGGCTCAGCAGGAACACCTCGTAGTCCATCGAGAGACCGACGAGGATCGCCAGCATGAAGATCGGCTGGGTGGCGTCGAGGAACCCGGTGGAGCGGTAGTCCAGCAAGCCCTCGAGGTGGCCGTCGGCGAAGATCCAGGTGATCACGCCGAACGACGCACTGATGGACAGCAGGTTCATCAGCACCGCCTTGACCGGGAGCACGACGGAGCCGAAGGCCAGGAAGAGCAGGACGAGCATCACCCCGACGATGATCAGCGCCATCCACGGCAGGTGCGACCGTAACGAGGTGAGCAGGTCGACGGTGTCGGCACTGAGCCCGCCGACGAGCACCTTGCCGCCATCAGGTCCGGGGACCGCCCGGAGCTCCCTGACCGTGTCGAGCGACCCCGGCGACTGGCTGTTGCCGGCCCACGAGGCACGGAGCACGGTGACTCCGTCGGCCGCGGCGACCGGCGCGACCGCCTCGACGCCGGCCACCTGCTCGATCTCGGCGACGTAGTCGGCGACCGCCTTCGCGTCCTGGGTCTCCAGCAGGAGGTTGGCCGACGACTTCTCGGCGCCGAACTGCTCGTTGATCTTCTCCGACGCGACATGGGCCGCGTGGTCGGGCGGCAGCACCCGGTAGTCCACGGACCCCCAGCGCACCCCCACGAACGGAGACGCCACCAGGAGGAGGGCGCCGACGATGACCACCATGGTGACGACGGGGTGCGCCATCACGCCGTGCGCGACCCGGGCCCAGGCGCCGTGGTCGGAGTCGACGGCAACGGCCCGTCCGCGCCGCCAGGGGAGCCGGCCGGCGTCGATCCGGCGGCCCAGCAGGAGCAGCAGCGCCGGCAGCACGGTGAGGGCGGTGACGACACCGACCAGGACGGCGGCGATGCCGCCGTACCCCAGGGACCGGAGGAAGTTCTGCGGGAAGACGAGCAGCGCCGACATCGCCGCCGCCACGGTGAGGCCGGAGAAGAGCACCGTGCGGCCGGCGGTCTGCAGCGTCGTCCCCATCGCGTGGTGCGGCGCGTCTGGTGTGTCCGGCAGGCCGGCCAGTTCCTCGCGGAACCGGCTGATCACGAAGAGCGCGTAGTCGATCGCGAGCCCCATGCCGAGCAGCGTGATCACGTTGATGGAGAACACCGACACCTCGGTGAACGTCGTCAACAGCCGTACGACGGCCAGGGCGCCGAGCACCGAGACGGCCCCGACGATGACCGGCATCAGGGCCGCAACGAGGCTCCCGAAGATCAGCAGCGAGAGCAGCAGCACGATCGGCAGGGACAGCAGCTCCGCGCGGGCCAGGTCGTCGCTGACCGTCTCGTTCACGCCCTTGTAGACGGCCCAGGGCCCGGCGACGTCCACCTCGAATCCCGTCGCCCCGTCGCCCGAGGTCAGGGCTGGCCAGAGCCGGTCCAGCTGGTCTGCCTGGTCGGCCTGGCTGTCTCCGGCGAGGGACACCAGGACCTGGACGGCGTGGCGGTCGGTGCTGACCAGCTGCCGGTCGGGGGCGGTCGTCCCGGACGCCGCACCGGTCCACGGCGTGACCACCGACGTCGTGGTCCCGGCCGGGAAGCCGGTGACCGCTCGCTCGAGCTGACGGCGGAAAGCCGGCTGCGTGACGGTCAGCGTCGGGCTGCGGTACAGCACCACCAGGTCGACGTTCTCGTTGCCGAAGACCGCTCGCTCCCGGGCAAGCTCCCTGGCGGCGTCGGTGGACGGGTCGTCGAAGCCGCCCTGCCCCAGGTGGTCGAAGACACCGACGCCGTAGGCCGCCGCGGCGATCGTCGCGATGATGCCGGTGACCAGGACGAACCGCGCCCTGCGGAGGAGGATGGTGGACCAGTGCCGGATCATGGGAAGCCCCTCAAGCGGTGTTTACAGCGTAAACTTACGGCGTTAACTGTAAACGATGTAAACTAGGATTCGTCAAGCCCCTTCTGGGCCGGAGCTCTTGGAAGGATCACCGCGTGTCACCTGCGCCCGCCCGGACCGACCGTCGACAGGCCCGGGCCGACACCCGGCAGCGCATCATCGACGCCGCCCGGGAGCTGCTGGTCCGGGAGGGCTCGGTCACCCTCCGGGCGGTGGCACGTGAGCTCGGTATGACGGCGCCGGCGCTCTACCGCTACGCGGCCAGCCACGAGGACCTGGTCCTGATGGTGGCCCTGGCGATCGACGCGGACGTCTCCGAGCGGCTCAGCGAGGCCGCCTCGGCCTACCCCCAGGACGACCCACTGGCCCGGCTCGTGGCCGGCGCCGTCGCCTTCCGGGGCTGGGCGCTGGCCGAGCGCAAGGAGTTCGCGCTGGTTTTCACCAACGTCGACGTGAGCTGCGCAGAGGAGCTGCAGGCGCAGGTCTCGACCGGCATGTTCTTCTCGGAACTCCTCTTCGAGACCGTGGTGCAACACGGCGCTCCGGTGCCGGACCTGGCGGACCTCGACCCGGGCCTGGCCGAGATCCTGCGCGACCCGATGGTCCCGGCCGACCTGTCGCAGCTCCCCGACGAGCTGCGTGGCCTGGTCTGGCTGCTCGAGCGGGCCTGGGCCGGCCTCTACGGCACCGTGACCCTGGAGGTGTTCGGGCACGTCGACCCTCGCATCGTCGAGCAGGGCCACCTGTTCCGGACGATGATCGAGCAGCAGGCGATCCAGCTGGGGCTGACGAACGAGCTGCCCAGGATGCGCCGGCTGGTGGACGAGCTCCTCAGCTGAGCGCGTCCCTGAGCCGCTCGCCCAGACCGCTCGCGCGCTGCACCGACCGCCCCACCGCGGCTCGCACCGAGGCCTCGGTGCCGACGACCCGGACGCACTCCTGGGCGCGGGTCACCGCGGTGTAGAACAGCTCGCGGGTCAGCAGCCGCGAGTCCTCCGGCGGCATGATCACGCTGATCGTGTGCGCCTGCGACCCCTGCGACTTGTGCACCGTCATGGCGTGCATCGTCTGGACGTCGGAGAGCCGGGTGGGTGCGAAGTCACGCGGCTCCCGCTCGGCGATGAACACGCGCAGCCGTCCGTCGGCGCGCCGCACCGTGACCCCCATGTCGCCGTTGCTCAGCCGCTGTGCCTGGTCGTTGGCGGTGACCAGGATCGGACGGCCGGAGTACCACTCGTCGTACGACGTCGTGCCGACCCGCTCGGACACCAGCCTCTCGACGAGGCGGTTCCAGCCGGTCACCCCGAACGGTCCCTCACGGTGGGCGCAGAGCAGCCGATGGCGCTGCAGCTGCGTGAGGGCGCGGTCCGGGTCGCCCGCGTCCGCAGCGACACGCAGCTCGTAGGCGACGTCGCACACAGACTCGCGGAAGGCCCCCATGGCAGTCGCGTCGTCCGGGTCGATCAGCTGCACACGCTCGCCTCCCTGCGCCAGCGCTCCCAGCACGTCGTCGACGTCGCCGGTCCGGAGCGCCGTGGCGAGGGCGCCGATCTCCGCGCCGTAGCGGTGTGTCCTCGTCAGCGGGACGACCGGCGAGTCGGCCCGCCCGGCCAGCCCGTGCACGATGTCGGCGAGCACCGCACCGGCCTCCACGGAGGACAGCTGCTCGGGGTCACCGACGAGCACCAGCCGGGTGTCCGGCCGCAGTGCCTCCAGGAGACGGGCCATCATGGTCAAGGACACCATGGACGTCTCGTCGACGACGACGATGTCGTGCGGCAGCCGGTTGCCGCGGTGGTGCCGGAACCGGACGCTGGAGTCGTGTCGCCAACCCAGCAGGCGGTGCAGCGTCGACGACTGCAGCCCAGCGAGCCGCTCCCGGTCGGCAGGGTCTCCCAGCCTTGCGACCGCCTCGTCGACGGCCTCCTGCAGCCGCGCGGACGCCTTGCCGGTCGGGGCGCAGAGAGCGATCCGCGGCAGGTGCCCGGTGTCGCGCTGGTGCTGCTCGCCGATCAGCGCCAGCAGGCCGGCCACCGTGGTGGTCTTCCCCGTGCCCGGGCCGCCGGTCAGCACGGTGGTCCACTGCCGGGCAGCGGACCGGACCGCGTCGCGCTGCTCGGAGAAGTCGTTCAGCCCGCCCGCGCCGGGGACGTCGGTGAAGATCCGCTGGATGCCGGCCTCGAGCAGCTCCTCGTCGATCTCGGGAGGGCGGCGGTTGATGCGGGCGACCAGGTCGTCGCAGACCTGCCGCTCCTCGCGCCAGTAGCGGTCCAGGTAGGCGGTGCCGCCCTCGAGCCGGAGCACCTCCTCGCGGACGAGCGGGCTGCCGGCGAGCAGCTCGAGCCACGCCTCGGGCTCCGGCCAGCCCAGCGCCTGCTCCGGCTCGGCGCCCAGCTCGTCGAGCGCCCGGTCGGCGACGGTGGCCAGGTCGACGCAGATGGAGCCGTGCCGCACCGCACGGACGGCGAGGGCGAGCCCGAGCAGCGCACTCTCGTCCGGCTCGCCGACGATGCCGCCGAGCCGCTGGGCGACGTGCACGTCGGCGGCCGTCAGGACACCCGCCTCGTTGAACGTCCGCAGCAGCCCGCTGGCGCCCAGCGCGAGGCGACGGTCGAACCGGTCCACGACGGGGCTGGGTCCCATGGGCGCCGCCCCGGTCATGACGCCCCGCCTCGCGAAGGTCCGTCGAGCTCGCCCGCGAGGAGGTCACTGAGCTCGACCACCATCGCGGCGGGCGGCCGCCACGAGAACACGCCACACGGGTCTCCGTCCACGACCGGCGTCTCGGGCCCGCACATGCCCCGCAGGTAGAGGTAGAGGACACCGCCGAGGTGCCGCTCCGGGTCGTACGACGGTCCGAGGCGCCAGCGCAGGTAGCGGTGCAGCACGACGGTGTAGAGCAGCGCCTGCAACGGGTAGTGGGAGTGCAGCATCGCCTCGGTCATCGCTTCGGGCCGGTAGTGCCAGGCCGTCAGCGTCTCGCCCGGGGCACCAAGGCGGTTGGTCTTGTAGTCGACGACGACGAAGCGTTCGTCCGCACCGCTCCCGACCCGGAGGACGACGTCGATCGAGCCGCTGAGATAGCCGCGCAGCACCTGGTCGCCCAGCGACGGGGCCTCGAGGCGCTCGGCGTAGCGGCGCATCGGGTCGTCGGAGTCGAGGTGGCGGCGCAGGACGTCGGCCGCCGCGGCCAGCGGGACCTGGATCTCACGGGCACGATCACCGCCCGTGAGCGGGAACTCGAAGTCGAGCTCACAGAGCCGGTCGGCCCGGCCGATGTCCACGAGTCGCAGTCCGTCGGCCAACTGGCCGAGCGGGGTGAGGTGCATGGGCACGAGTGCCTCGGCGATGGCGTCGGGGGTGGCATCGACCGGCCACCAGTGCTGCTCCTCACGCACTCGCGCCTGCAGCTCCGCCTGGAGGTCGACTGCCTGAGGGTCGGCGTGCTCGAGCACCGCGTGGACGAGGGAGCCGAAGATGTTGCCGCCCGGGAGCCCCTCCATCGGCGAGGCCGGTGCCGCCGGGCCACCGGACCCCGGAGCCGGGCCCGGCTCCGGGTCGGGTTCTAGGGCCACATCCCGGCTCGGCTCCGGATCGTCCGGTCCCGGGAGCTCCTCGTCGACCGTGCCGACGTCCTCCGGTTCGCTGGTCGGCTCCGCGAGCGCGAGCTGCTCCTCGGCGCGGATCAGCCCGGAGTAGGAGGTCCGGCGCCAGCTGACGTCGACCGACCGGGTGAAGCTGCGCACTCCCAGCCGTCCGGTGGGCGCCGGCTCGAGGTGGGCGGCGTTCGCGGTCGGTCCCGCGGTCTCGAGGCAGATCCCGCCGGCCTGCTGCCACTTCTCCAGCTGCTCCCGGAGCTCTGCGTCGGAGCCGATCCCGGACAGCGCGACCGGGACCTGCGCCTCGTCCTGGTCCCTGCCGAGCAGCAACCTCGAGACCCCGCCGTGCCGGGCGTTGGAGCTGGGACCGAGCCAGAGCACCACCTGGGACTGCGCCCGGGTCAGGGCGACGTAGGTGAGCCGGAGCTCCTCGCCGGCCTTCTCGATGCTGGCCTGCCGGGGCATCGCGCCGCCGCTGATGTCCAGCACCCGGCGGTCGTCCTCGTGGAACAGGTAGGAGCTGTCGTTGCCGGGCCAGCAGTCGAACGCGACCGGCAGGTGGACGAGCGGGTACTGCAGGCCCTTGCTGCCGTGGATGGTGAGCAGCTGGACCGCGCGCGCGTCGGTGTCGAGTCGGCGGGTGCGTTCCTTGTTGCGTGCCTGCCGCTCCAGGCGCAGCCAGTCGAGCAGCGCGACGAGGCCCAGGTTGTCGCGGTGACTGACCTCGTGCAGCACCTGGCCCAGGTGGGTGAGGTCGGTGAGGAGCCGCTCGCCCTGCGGCCGGGCCAGCACCCGGGCGGCGAGGCCGTCGGCGGTCATGGACTCGTGGACGGCGGCGACGCCCCGGGCCCGGAAGAGATCGAGCCAGCCGCGGACTCGCTCGCCGACCCTGTCAGTGAGCTCGTCGCCCTCGCGGTCCAGGTCGGCGGCGGTGTGTCCGACGAAGCACGACAGGGCAAGGGTCCGGATCCGACCGCTTCGCTGGGGCTGCTCCAGCGCCTCCAGCAGTGCCAGCCAGGCGTCAGCGGCGGGCGTACGGAGCACGCTGTCGCCACCGTTGACCACCGAGGGAATCCCCCGTGCGGCCAGTGCCTCCTGGAAGAGCGGCGCCTGGCGCAGGGAGTACATCAGGATCGCCACGTCACCCGCCGCCACGGGTCGGCCGTCGTAGGTGGCGCCGGAGGTGAGCAGCTGCGCGACGTCGGCGGCGAGGTCGTCGGCGATCGCCGTACGGAGGTCGCCGATGCCGACCAGGCCGGAGTTGTTCAGCCGGAACCGGTCACGCTCCAGCAACCGCACCCGGAGCGGCTGGGGGTGCGGCGCGCCGGCCAGTCGGCCGCCGGACCGGCCGGCTCGGATCGGGTGCACGGTGATGGCCTCGTCCCCGAGTGCGGCCCCTCGGGTGACGACCTGGAGCGCCTCCACCAGCGGTGCGTCACTGCGCCAGTTGGTCGGCAGCGTCTGCACGCTGTCCGCCGCCGCCCTCGCCTGCAGGTAGGTGAAGATGTCGCCGCCCCGGAAGGCGTAGATCGCCTGCTTCGGGTCGCCGATCAGGACCAGGGTGGCGTGGCCGTGGAAGGCCCGCTCGAGCACCTCCCACTGCACCGGGTCGGTGTCCTGGAACTCGTCGACGAGGACGATGCTCCAGCGCGCCCGCATGCGTTGGGCGGCCGGGGAGCCCTCGACCTCGAGCGCCTTCGCCAACCGGCTCAGCAGGTCGTCATAGCTGAGGATGCCGAGGCGGCGCTTGCGGCGCTCGAGCTCGCTGCGGACCAGCTCGCCGAACCGGACCCGCTCGGCGGCCTTCGAGCCGGCCTCGGCGTCCTGCGGCACCAGCAGCGCCTGGGGGTCCCCGGTTGCCGCGCGAGCCAGCTCGAGGGCCTCGGCGCGCTCGAACGGTGGCGGGTCCGCACGCTGGGCGTACTCGCGGAGGTAGAGGTCGTCGACGACCTCGGTGACCAGCTCGTCGAGGTCCTCGACCAGCGTGGCGCGCGCATCGGTGTCGCCGGCCACGCCGAGGGACCTCAGCACGAGCTGGCAGAACTGGTGCGTGGTGGCGATCGTGGCCGAGTCGAAGCCGGCCAGCGCGTCAGTGACCCGCCGTCGTCGTCGCGCCAGCTCCTCGTCATCCACGTCGACGAGGGAGGACACCAGCGGGTCGTCCGCTGCCCGGCCCGGAGCTGCCAGGCCCCCGGCCAGCTCGACGAGCTGATCTCGGACGCGCTCGCGCAGCTCCTGGCTGGCCATCCGGCCGAACGTGATCACGAGCAGGTCGTCCAGCCGGGCAGCCCCCTCCGCGACGTAGCGTGCGACAAGACCGGCGATCGTGTAGGTCTTCCCCGTTCCGGCACTGGCCTCGAGCACCGTGGTGCCGGTGGGCAGCGGGCCGAGCAGGTCGAAGGGCTGCAGCGGTGGCGTCGTCGGATCACTCACTGGTGCACCCGGTCCAGCATCGGCCGCCACAGGCGGCAGGCAAGTGCGCCGAGCCGGGTCCTCTCGCCGTCGGTCTCCTCGCCGGCGAGCGGCCGCTGCGCCAGCAGCTCCTCGAGCGCGCAGTCGGGTCCCCACACCAGGACGTGGGCCGGGTCGGCATCCTCCCCCGGGAACTTCCCGCTCCGCCACGCCTTGCGTGCGTCCGTCAGCTGCCAGGACTCCGACCTGCCGTGCCTGGCGGCCCAGGCGTGCCCTGTCTTGACCGGCAGCGGGAGGGGGCCGCGCATCCCGGCGTCGTAGATCGCCACGAGGTCCGCCAGCAGGGAAGCTGCGTCGTCGACGCTCCCCCACACCGCCCGCGCGGTCGGAACTCCCCGGCCACCGCGGCCGACCGACCCGGCCGACCAGCCGCGACCCGGGTGCGCGGCACAGAGCGCGAGCAGGGGGAGCCAGGCGTCGAGCCAGTGCTTCGGGCCGAGTCGCGAGAAGTTGGCCCGGACGACCCGCTCGCCGAAGACGTCGGTGACGGTGCCGGTCAGCATCCGCCCGGAGCCCAGGTCCACGGACACGTCGACGGCGGTGGGGCGACGTCCGGCGCGCAGCGAGTCGACCAGCTCGGCGACCGGCTCCGCCTGGTCGATCAGTCGGCCGGCGAGCCGCCAGCCCAGCCTGCCCGGCGGCAGCTCCCCGCGGCGCCACTCGCGGTCGAGCGAGTGCTGGCGGGTGCGGCCGGCCAGCAGGTCGGTGAGCATCCGGTCACCGATCGCCCACTGCTGCAGCCCGTTCAGCTCGACCGGCATGCCGTCATGGGACTCCTCGGCCTCCTCGGGCAGCGCGATGTCGAGCCGCTTGCGCAGGAACTCCTTCACCGGCGCCTTGAAGAACGCCACCAGCTCGGCCAGCGCCACGTCTCCGGGGCGGGGTGGCAGGGTGGTCCGGCGAAGCTCCGGGACAGGGACGCGATCACGTGCCGCGGCGCGGGCGCCGGCGAGTGCCTGCCGGTCGAAGGAGAACGGCTGGGCCGGATCGAGGTTGCGGGGGTCGAACGCCTGCAGCGGGTGGCGCTCCAGCGCGTGTCCGGCACCACCCGTGGCGGTCAGGTCGAGGGCGTCGAGCAGCTCCTGCAGCGGCACCGCAGGCGGCCTCGGCAGCCCGGTCGTCTCGCTGGCACCGGTGTAGGTGATGACCAGGGTCTGCCGCGCCGCCAGCACCGCGTCCAGCATCAGCTGTCGGTCCTCGCTGCGCGGGTCACGCTCCCCGGTCAGCGGTGTGCGGGCCAGCACGTTGTCGCCGTCGACGGTGATGCCACGCGGGAAGACGCCGTCGTCGACGCCCAGCAGGCACACCACGCGGTGCGGCACCGAGCGCATCGGCGTCATCGTGCAGACCGTCAGCGTGCCGGTCCGGAAGTTGGCCCGGGTGGGCCGGCCGGCGACCCGCTCGCCCATCAGCGCACGAACGTCGGACAGGCGCAGCGTCGTACCGTCCGCGGCTGGGTCGGTGGCGAGCCCGCGCAGCTCCCGGTGGAGCTGGCCGCGCTGCCACTCGTCGCCGCGCGCCACCGCGGTCAGCTCGTCCACTCCTCGGGTGATCGCGTCCAGCCAGTGGCCGACGGGGTGCTCGCCGCTCAGGTCGTCGGTGACCCGTTGCAGCCGGTCCAGGCACTCGGCGAGCCGGCCGGCCAGGTCGATGCTGGTGCTGGCCACGTCGTCGAGCGGGAGCGTGGTGGCGAAGTAGCGCTCGGCGTCGTCGGACACCGCCACACCGGCGAGGACCCGGTCGACCCCGAAGCGCCAGGTGTTCTGCACATAGCTCTCGAGCCCGTACTCCGCCCGGTGGGCGGCGTCGAACGACCACCGGATGCCGGCACCGTCGACCCAGGAGGCCACCGTCTCGAGGTCGGTGTCGCTGAGGCCGAACCGGCGCCGCACCGGGTCGCACGCCAACAGGTCGAGGATCCGGCTCGCCTCGGCCCGCCCACCGGCGATGTCGAGGAGGTGCGCGACCACGGCCAGCAA
The DNA here is from genome assembly GCA_035700665.1 of Marmoricola sp. Taxonomy (GTDB): domain Bacteria; phylum Actinomycetota; class Actinomycetes; order Propionibacteriales; family Nocardioidaceae; genus Marmoricola. Next base: position 37,560 of record DASSOK010000001.1, on the reverse strand, counting down.
GGGATTCGTCTGGGTCAGCGACCGGTCGGCCAGCATCACCCGCAGCCGGTGTCCCGGGTGGTGCCCGGCAACCGGGCCCGTGTCGACGTTGTCCTGCTGCACCGCCGCCATCCCGAAGGCCGCGGTGATCAGCGGCGCGTAGGCCTCGATGTCGGGGCACATCACCAGGATGTCGCGTGGCTCGAGCGTCGGGTCGTCCGCCAGCAGGCCGAGCAGCACCTCACGGAGCACCTCGACCTGCCTCGCCGGGCCGTGGCAGGCGTGCACCTGGACACTCCGGTCGGCCGGATCGATCGTCCGCCGCGAGGGGTCAGCGGTGCTGTTCGCGGCCAGGTCGTGCTGGAGCCAGCCGAGCAACGTCGTGCGTGCCGGTCCCTCCCGGTCGGAGGGCGGGACGGAGGTGGCCTGCACCCGGGTGCCCAATGACCGCTGCAGTGACCGCTGCAGCTCCCGGACGTCTCGGCCCAGGGATGCCAGCAGCGGATGGTGAACCTGCTCGTGCGACTCGTCGAGCTGCCGCGGCACGCTCCCCGAGAGACCGGCCAGGGCCTCCCACAGCGGATCGGAGGGATGGGGAAGCCAGAGATGCACCTCGCGATGCGCGGCGAGCGCAGCCAAGAGCTCGATCTCGGTCACGGGGACGCGGGTGTGCCCGAAGAGCGACAGCCGCTCGGGCAGGTCGACGGCGTCGGGGTCCGTGCCGAGCAGCGCGACGGTCGCGGCGTGGCGCTCGACCGGCGAGGGGGCCGCAACCGCGACGACGAGTCGCCGCCACAGCTGCGCCTGCCACAACAGGTCGGGTGAGAGCGCCGCGCCGGCACCGTCGGTGTCGCGCCCGGCCTCCCAGTCCGCGAGCAGGCTGGGGCGCTGCACGGCGTACGACGCGAACAGGCCGGCCAGCCGTCGTGCCACGGAGTAGCGGCGCCCGCGCCGCAGCTCGCCGTCCTCGCCGGACTGCCCGTGGCCCAGGTGCAGACTGAGCGCCCGGCACCACTCCTCGCCGAAGGAGGCGTCGAGGACGCCCAGCATCGGCCACACCAGCGCGTCCGGAGACCAGGCGTCCTCGTCTCGGGTGCCGGTGAGCTCACTGACGAGGCTGCAGGGGGACCGGAACTGCACTCCGGCGCAGACGCCGTCGTCCCGTCCCGGGGCGTGCCCGAGCCGGTGCGCCAGCTGTTGGGAGAGCCAGCGCTCGATCCCCTTGGCAGGGACCATCACCAGCTCCTGCTCGAACGGGTCAGCCAGCGGGGTGCGCAGCAGCTCGGCCAGGCCCTCGACCAGCTGGTCGGCCCCCGCAGCCCGATGCACCCTGAACGCCACGCGGCAACCTTAGGTGCCCCACCCGACAGGGGCCGGTCGGCGCCCTCCGCGCCGACCAGGACGGCTCAGGCGCGGGACTGCCACAGGCCCATCAGGTTGCCCTCCACGTCCTTGAAGTACGCCGCCCAGCCCATTTCGCCGACGTCCTGCCTGCCCAGGACGGTCATGCCGCCGAGGGACTCGATCCGGGCGAGCGCGGCGTCGATGTCGTCGACGTCGACGGTGATCACCGGCCGGTCCGTGGGCGACTCGCGCCGCAGCATGCCACCGCCGATGTAGCCCACTTCGGCCGGGAAGCCGTGCTCATCGGTGGGGCCGGTCTGCACGAGGTCGTAACGCAGCTCCGGGATCTCGTTGATCGTCCACCCGAACGCCTCCCGGTAGAAGGCCCGCGCCCGCTCGGCGTCGTCGAAGGGGATCTCGAAATGCACCACGCGTCCACTCATGCGGGCAGCATAGGAGAGGGCCGCGACGTCCGCTGTGCCGCGGGCCACGCCCGCCCTTCTAGGCTGGCGTCATGCACCCGGCAACCGACCCGCCCGCGCCGGCCCGGTTGCGGGAGCCGGCGAACCGGGTCTCGCCGAGAGCGCCGCTGCTCTGGGGCCTCAACGCGGCGGGACCCCTCGTCGGTGTCCTCGTCGTGCTGCTCTTCGGCGAGCAGGCGGGCTGGTTCACGCTGCCGGCGTGGCTCTGGCCGGCGTACGCCCTGCTCGCGCTCGGCTACGTGCTGGGAATGCCGCTGGTGCGCTACCGGGTGCACCGCTGGGAGAGCACCGCCAGCGCGGTCTACACCCAGACGGGCTGGCTCGCGCGCGAGCGCAGGATCGCGCCCATGTCGCGGGTCCAGACCGTCGACTTCGACCAGAGCGCGCTGGGCCGGCTGCTCGGCCTCGCGACGGTGACCGTGACCACGGCGAGCGCGGCCGGGCCGCTGCAGCTCGCGGCGCTCCAGGTCGACGTGGCGCTGCGCCTCGTCGACGAGCTGACCCGGCGGGCCGAGGCGGACCAGGGCGATGCCACCTGACGAGCCGATGACCAGCACCGTGCTGGTGCGGGCGCACGAGTGGCGGCGGCTGGACCCACTGATGCTCCTGGTGCACCCGGTCAACGAGCTGGTCCGGTTCCTGCCGCTGGTCATCGCCACGGTCGTCTTCGGCTCCTCCGGCGATGACCGCGGGCCGTGGCAATGGCAGTGGATCGGCGTGGCGATCCCGATCGCCCTCGGCGTCGGGCGCTTCCTCACCACACGCTTCCGCATCACGACCGAGCAGGTGGAGCTGCGTCGCGGACTCTTCGCGCGGAGCGTGCTGCGGGCTCCGCTGGACCGGGTCCGCACGGTGGAGGTCACCTCCTCACCCATCCATCGCCTGCTCGGGCTGGCGAAGGTCGCGATCGGCACCGGCAGCGCCGCGCGTGCGGGAGACGAGCGACTCGAGCTCGACGGGCTCGCCCTGCGGCATGCCCGCGAGCTGCGCACCGCGCTCCTCCATCGGGCCGGCACCACCGACGTTCCCGGTGCCGCAGGCGCCGTCACCCGCCGACCGGACACCGGCCGGGTGCTGCTGCGCTTCGACCCGCGCTGGCTCCGCTATGCCCCGTTGACGAGTTCGGGCATCGTCATCGCGGCGGCCGTCGCGGCCGGCGTGGGCCAGCTGGTCGATGCGGCCGGGGACCGGCTCACGCGCTGGTCGCTGCCGGACCTTGCCCAGCTCGCGCTCTGGATCGCCGTCCCGCTCGGTCTGGTCCTCGCCGTGGCGCTCTTCTCCGTCTTCGCGGTGCTCGGCTACCTCATCACCAACGGCGGCTTCCGGCTCTCGGTCGACCCGAGCGGCCGGACCTTCCACGTCACCCGCGGGCTGGTGACCACACGGGAGACCACCCTGGAGCGGGACCGGATCCGGGGCGTCGAGGTGCACGAGCCGCTCGGCCTCCGGCTCGGGGGCGCCGCCCGGTTGAGCGCGGCGGTCACCGGCCTGGACCGTCGTACGGGTGGGACCAGCCCGCTGGCCCCACCGGCTCCGTACGACGTGGTGATCGGCGTCGGCACCGAGATCCTCGACGGGTCGCCCGCCCTCGTCGTACCACTGCGCCACCACGGACCGCGTGCCCTCCGTCGGCGCTACCTGCGCGCCGCCTCCGGCCTCGGCCTCCCGCTGCTGGTCGCGGCGGCGATCACGCTGCAGGACCGCAGCTGGGCCTGGACCCTGCTCCCGACGACCCTGCTGCTCGTCGTGGCCGAACCACTCGCCCGGGACCGGTACCGCCGGCTCGGGCACGCCCTCGACGCGCGCCACCTCGTGGTCTCCTCCGGCACGTTCTCGAGCCGGCGCCAGGTGCTCGCGCGTGAGGGGATCATCGGCTGGAACATCCGGCAGAGCTGGTTCCAGCGCCGGGGCGGCCTCTGCGACCTCGTCGCCACCACGTCCGCCGGCCGCCAGGCCTGCACCGCCCATGACGTGCCGGAGCCGGTGGCGGTCGCGCTCGCCTCCGCTGCGGTCCCGGGCCTGCTCGGGCAGTTCCGCGGCTGACCGGCCGCGCTCAGTGCGCGTCGGTGCACGCGGAGCCCAGCTGCACGCCGTTCGGCTGGCTCTGGACACCCGGGGTGAACGACAGCACCGGTCCCGCTGACTGTCCCGGGCCGGTGGTCAGCTGTGCGCGCACCACGACCCGCTCGCCCGGGCGCAGGGAGAGCGGTACGGCGGCGACCTGTCGGTCCTCGTGCCGGTCGGAGGTGACGCTGATCGACTCACCGTCGACCGTCAGCCGGGTGACCGACCCCCCGACGGGCCCGTAGATGCGGAGGTTCACCGCGATCGTGCCCTTCGGGGCGAACTGGCCGGTCCCGGTGATGAACGGCGAGAGGCCCGAGACGTCGCGGGGCATGGAGGAGCTCAGCGCGATGGACGCCTCGAGGTCCTGTCGGCCCTCGGGACGGCACCGGACGGCGCGCACGCTGGGCTGGTAGTCGAGGTAGTACTCGGGCTTCCCGGCCGTCGCATCGTTGAGGTAGAAGCCCACGTGCGGGTGCGGGTCTTCCGGGTCCGCCGGCAGCTCGCCGGATACGGCGGTGCCGGCGATCCGGCGCTGCTCGTCGGGGCGTCGCGACCACAGGAGCACCCGGTGCTCCGCCGTGCCGGTGGCCAGGCCGGTGATCGTGCGTGCCGACCGACCCCGTCCGGCCATGACGGTGTCGAAGATCGCCCGGGCGGCGCTCTCGAAGAAGTCATCCTGGCTGGCCGGGTCGGGCAGCAGCTGGTAGGTCAGGTTGAGGAGCACGGGGACGACGTTGCCCTGGTTGAGGGACACCGGACGCCCGGACTGCTCGAGCTCCACGGGGCCGGTGCCGCCGAGGAGGAACGACAGCGCGATCGGGTCGACGCTGACCACGCCGTCGACCCTGGTGCCACGCCGCTGCTCGAGCATCGCGGCGACCACCCGCGCCACCTCGGGGAAGTCGGGGTTGAACGTGGCGTCGCGGGCGTCGGTCAGCATCGTCTCCCCGTACACGGCCAGGGCGCTCGGCGACATCCGTCCCACCGGGCCGTCGAGGGGGCTGATGTCCCGGGCGGATCCCTGGAAGCCCATCCGCAGTCGGCCGCGGTGCGCGTGCAGGATGGCCACCGAGCCGGGGATGCCGCCCGTCGAGCGGGTCTCGGCGTTGTTCTGGATGAGCAGCAGGTAGGAGCGCGGCTCCTCGGCGCCGAGCATCCGGGGCAGCAGCTCGAACGCGGTGGCGCTGGCCGTGGCGGCATCCTCGGCCCGGCCGACCTCGCCGGCGAGCTCGCGGATGACCTGCTCGAAGGGGAACGTCACAGCGTCGAGGTCCAGGGCGTCGAGACGTGCTGCCTGTCCTTGGATGGAGGCTGCCGCCCGCTGGACCGTCGGCGTCAGCTCACGCACGGCCCTCAGGTCGATGCGGCCGTTGCGCGGCCGCAGCCGACCCTCGTCCACCGCACGACTCAGCCGCAGCGCGACCGGCGCGTTCTCCCTGGTCACGGTGTCCAGCGCCGAGGCGGCCGTCTGGACGGCACCCACGTCGGCACCGACGACCGGCAGGTGCCGGCCCAGGTCCCACAGCAGGCCGTCGGTCGCGGAGGCAGCCCGGTGGGTGTCGTCGCGGAGGCGGTGCAGCTCTCGGGTCGCCGCATCGAAGTCTCCGGCGCGGATCAGCCGCTCGACCTGGACCGCCTTGCCGCGAGCGGCGAACAGCGCCGATGCCGCCTGCCACGTCTGGTAGGCGAACACGCCGAGCACGAAGAGGAGCACGAGCAGGACGCCGACGACGATCCTGCGCGGGGAGAGGTCGTGCAGGACTCAGACCTGGCTGGTCTCGGCGTCGCCGTCGAGCCGGCTCCTGGCCATCCGCACGGCCACCGCCCCGGAGAGCAGCAGCAACAGCCCGGCGACGAGGAACAGCACGTTCGGCCCGCCCGTGTTCGGCATGTCGGAACCGGCCCCGAGGTCCGCAGCGGTCGGGCCGCCCGCCGCACCGCTCCCGCGGGCGGGCGGGGCGCTCTGTGGGTGGCTCGCGGGCACGACGGTCACGTCGATGGTGCGGTGCCAGGTCGTCGCCTTGACTGCCGTCGTGCCGGCCCCAGCGGCAGCGGCGTAGGTGCAGGTGAAGTGCAGGGGGATGACCTCGCGCTTCTTCACCTTGGGTGCGGTGAAGGTCGACGTGAAGCTCTTGCCGACGCCGCGCTGCGTCGTGCCGTTCCACTCGTGGGCCCAGGCGCACTCGACGTTCGCCGACGACGTGGCGGTGAACGTCTCGCCGGAGAAGACGACCTGGTCGCTGACCTCGGCGTGGAAGCTGACCTCGGGGTACGCCTGCGCCGCAGACGTCGCTCCCAGCGCGACACCGAGCGCGAGCACCAGCCCGAACGCGGCCCGGAGGCGGACGGTCTTCAACATGCGCACTCCCAGTTCGAGCGGAAGGCCACCCCCACGGGCCTTGTCCCAGCACACGGACAACGAGGGGACATCGCGGAGGTTACGCGCATGCGCGGAGCCCGGGAAGCCCTCGCACAGCAGCAGGCCGACCCCGGCGTCGCGCGGCCCCGTGGCGGATGATCACCACCCATGAGGCACTCTTGTCCGGTATCCGTTCGTCCGACCACCATGCGTCACCTCACCCGAAGAGCCGGAGCTGCCGATGAAGAAGGCCCTCGCGACCCTGGCCGCTGCCCTGCTGCTCGCCACCGCGGCGTGCGGGAGCGATGGCGGCCAGGAGCTGACCCACCAGGAGCAGAAGGTCGCCGACAACATCGCCAAGGAGCTGTCCGCCAGCTCGGGCGCGAGGCTGCCAGAGAAGGACGCGACCTGCTTCGCGGAGAAGTTCGTCGCCGACGCGGGCGTGAAGGCGCTGAAGGACTCGAAGCTGATCGACGCCGACGGCAGCGTCCAGCAGTCGGGCGCGAAGTTCGACAAGCCGCTGGCGGAGAAGTACGCCGACGCCTACCTCAGCTGCGTCGACTTCAGCGCCCAGGTGGCGAAGACGTTCGCCGAGTCCGACGAGGGCATCGACGAGGAGAAGCTGGCGCAGTGCCTTGACGAGGAGCTGCCCGACAGTCTCGTCAAGAAGGTCATCATCGACACCCGGTCGCCGGACACGGCCAACAGCAAGGACGTCACGGAGGCGAACCAGAAGGTCGCCGAGTGCCAGAAGCAGTCCCAGAAGGACGTGCCGAAGGACAAGCAGAAGAAGGACTCGAAGAAGCAGTGAGCACGATCATCCGTTCCGGCGCGACGCCCCTGCCGCGACTCCTCGGCACCCTGGTCTGCGGTGTCCTCGTCGTCGGACTGGCCGCCGGCTGCGGTGGCCTGGACGAGGAGGGCCAGAAGTCTGCGGACAGCCTGTCGCGCGCGTTCCAGGCAGAAGGGCTCACCGCGAAGGACGCGGACTGCGTCGCCCGGGGCTGGGTGGAGGACTCCGGCCGGGAGACCCTGCAGGACCAGGGGGTGCTGACCAAGGACGGCGCCTTCAACACGAAGAACACCGAGCGGCCCGACAAGGCGGTGCTCGAGTCCTACGTCGACGCGTACTTCGACTGCGTCGACTACGGCAAGTACGAGGCGATCCAGTACGACAAGCGCCGGCCGGACATCATCAACAAGGACCGGTTCGCCGCCTGCGCGAACCGCATCGACCAGGACGATGCCCGCAAGGCGATGCTGGACGATCTCCTCGGCAAGAGCTCGGAGACCAGCACCGAGGTGAACCACCAGCTGATCCAGTGCGTGACCAACGGGTGACGTGCTCCTGAGCGGCCCTCGACCGGAGGCCGGTCAGCCGGAGACGACCGCCACCACGCGGGACCTCACGACGGGATCCTGCCAACGCCGTGCGGTGCGCAGCAGCCGGGCCGTGGACCACATCAGCAGCGGCACAGCAATCACCACGGGGTAGCGCCAGTCCGGCGTGTAGGCCAACCAGGAGAACACCAGGCCGATGAACGTCGTGGTCAGGGCCAGCCGCGTGCTGTAGCCGACCATCACGACGGGCGGCGCCGGGGTTGCCCTTGCGCTGCGCATGTCGACGGCGAAGGGCCGCTTCACCGACCAGCGCATCGCGCCGGACACGACCGAGCTCGACACCACGATCGCAGCGCACACCGTCGCCGAGATCTCGGCAGAGGTCGGCACCCCCGCGCGCAGGCCACCGAGGATGATCGTCACGGAGGCGGACATCAGCAGCAGCTCGAACATCACGACGACCTTCGAGGCGAACACCAGCCACTGGTTCGCGGGCAGGCTGTCGCGCCACAGCGCGCCGCGGCCGTCGAGGCACCAGGCGTTCACGCCGAACAACAGCCCGCCGCCGGACGCGACCAATCCCGGCAGGATGGTGATCAGGTCCCAGCGCAGCGACCCGGCAGCCGCGATCAGACCGGGCATCAGGGCCAGCACGACGAGGCCGCGGCGCAGCGGCACCGAGCGCCAGACCCCGGCGCGGTCGATGCGCACCATCGCCATCAGGTCCGACGTGGGGCCGGGCCGGGGCCGGTGGCTTCCCGAGTCCAGCCGCGCCTCCTCCCGCTGCGGCCGGCGCAGTGCCCAGCGCGCGGGGAGGCCGCCCAGCATGACGGCTCCCACCGTGAGTAGCACCAGCACACCCATCCCGGTGAGCCAGGCGCCCCAGGAGCCCGCTGTGCCGGTGGCGGCCAGGATCAGCAGCCGCACCGTCGGGCTGCGGTCGAGGAGGTCGGTCAGGGTGCCCGTGGTCACCAGCACGGCTCCGCCGACGGCTGTCCCTGCGAGCAGCGCGCGCATCACCCAGACGCCGTACCGCCCGCGACGCAGTCCCTCGACCACCCAGCCGACGGCCTGGCCGAGCGCTGTCCCGACCACGATCCACACCAGCACGGGCAGCGCGGCGGCCCAGAGGTTCGCCGGCCCCAGGACGTAGGTCGTGGCCCCCAGCAGCGTCCACGCCTGCAGCAGCCAAGCGATGTTGAGCGGGGCGAGGAGCAGCGCGCCGAGGTGCTCGGTCCAGGTCGAGACGGGGAACGCCACGGCCTGTTCCCGTGGCACCAGCTCGCGCCCGCCGCCGGACGCGATCGAGGACACGATCGCCAGGAGCACGAACCCGACGTAGAAGCTGGGCAGCACGGCGACGAGCTGGCCGGCGTGCAGGCCGTCGAGGCGTTCGCGTGCGTAGGCGGGTGCGACGATCGCCAGCGCCGTCAGGCCGAGCACCACCAGGCCACCGATGCGGAGCCGGCGCCGCTGTCGGCGGTCCAGGCTGGAGCTGCGGAAGGAGAGCAGCGACCGCAGATCCGTGATGCTGCCCGGAAGGTCCGCCACGACGCCGCCCAGGGCCGGCCACCGGGCCGGTCCGTGCCCCGTCGTCGTGACTGCTTCGGCGAGCGGCGACGGGTCGAGGTCAGTCGAGGAGCGCACGGTAGACACGTGCACCCTCCTCGCCGGTCAGCTCGTCGGCGCCCAGCTCCGCGACGGCGGACCCGCCGCGCAGCACCAGCGCCGACTGGCAGGCCTGCATGGCGAGGTCTCGCAAATGGGTGGAGACCAGCACCGCGGCGCCACGGGCCCGGGCGTCGGCGATGACCTCCAGGGTGGCCTCCACACCCAGCGGGTCGACGCCGTCGAACGGCTCGTCCAGGAGCAGTACGGCGGGATGGTGGAACGCCGCCAGCACGACCGACAGTCGACGTCCCATGCCGTGGGAGAAGCCGCCGGTGACGCGGTGCGCCGCTGCGCCGAGCTCGAACCGCTCGAGCAGGTCGCGCGCCGCCGGCTCCCAGTCGCCGAGGCGCCGGAGCCGGGCCGCCAGCTGGAGGTGCTCCCAGGGGGTGGCGCGCGGCACCAGCCCGCCGACGTCGGGGCAGTAGCCGGAGAGCCGCTTCACCGCCAGGTTGTCACGGGCGACGTCGAGGCCGGCCACCCGGACGACGCCCTCGGTCGGCGGGATCACGCCCGCGAGCACGCGCATGGTGGTGGACTTGCCGGCGCCGTTGCGGCCGAGCAGCGCGGTTGCCTGGCCGGCGTGCGCCTGGATGCTCAGCCCCTGCACCGCTTCGACCGAGCCGAACCGCACGTGCAGGCCGTGCACCTGGATGCGCGCCGCCTCGCCCTGCTGGTCCGGCACCGCAGCCACCGACTCCTGCACGCCCTGTGGTTCGCTCACCGGCCCATTCTCCCAGCCTCCACCGAACCACGTGTCTGGTTTGCCCCAATCATCCAGTCAGGCGGGGTCAGGCCGGCTCAGGCGGGGAAGGACTCGCCCTTCTCGGCCATCTCGACGAGGTACGGCGTGGGCGTGAAGCGGTCGCCGTACTTCTCCGCCAGCTCGCGGGCGCGGGCGACGAACCCCTCGAGGCCCTTGCCGGTGCGGCCCTCGTAGCCCTGCATGAACTGCACCGTGCCACCGGTCAGGGCCGGGTAGCCGATGCCCATGATGGAGCCGATGTTGGCCGCCGCGGCGGACTCGATGACACCCTCCTCGAAGCACTTGGCTGTCTCGAGGGCCTCGATGAAGAGATACCGGTCCTTCAGGTCCTCGATGTCGGCCGGCTGCTCGCTGGACGGGAACTGCTCGGCGAGTCCCTTCCAGAGCTCGCCGCGCTTGCCGTTCTCGTCGTACTCGTAGAAGCCGGCGCCGCGGAGCCGGCCCGGTCGACCGAGCTCGATCATCTTCGTGACGACCGCGGTGGCCGGGTGCTCGACGTGGTCCGGGCCCGCGGCGTCCCTCGTCGCCTTGGCGATCTTGGCCATCAGCTCCATGTTCAGCTCGTCGGTCAGCTGCAGCGTCCCGACCGGGTAGCCGGCCTGGGTGGCGGCTCGCTCGACCGACATCGGGTGCACACCCTCACCCAGCATCGCGAGGCCCTCGTTGACCATCGTGCCGATGACGCGCGAGGTGTAGAAACCGCGGCTGTCGTTGACCACGATCGGCGTCTTGCGGATCGCCTGGACGACGTCGAGCGCGTGCGCGACCGCCTTGTCGGACGTCTTGCCGCCGCGGATGATCTCGACGAGCGGCATCTTGTCCACGGGGCTGAAGAAGTGCAGGCCGATGAAGTCCTCCGGCCGGTTCACGCCCTCGGCCAGCTCGGTGATCGGCAGCGTCGAGGTGTTGGAGCACAGCAGGGCGTCGGGGTTGACGATGTCCTGGATCTCCCCGAAGACCTTGGCCTTCAGGGCCGGGTCCTCGAAGACCGCCTCGATCACCAGGTCACAGCCGGCGGCGGCCTGCGGGTCGTCCGTGGCGGTGATCCGCGCCAGGATCCCGGCCTTCTTCTCCTCGTCCATCTTGCCGCGCTCGACGGCCTTGGTGAGCAGCTTGTCGGAGTAGGACTTGCCCTTCTCGGCGGCCTCCAGCGACACGTCCTTGAGGACGACGTCGATGCCGCTGCGGGCGCAGGAGTACGCGATGCCGGCACCCATCATCCCGGCGCCGAGCACGAGCGCCTTCGTCGGCTTGAACACCTCGACGCCCTCGGGGCGCAGCGAGCCGCCGTTGATGGCCGACAGGTTGAAGAAGAACGCGGTGATCATGTTCTTCGAGTTCTGGCCGGTGATCAGGCTGGTCAGGTAGCGCGACTCGATCGTGCTGGCCGTGTCGAAGTCGACCTGTGCGCCCTCGATCGCGGCCGCCATGATCGCGCGCGGCGCCGGGTACTCCGCGCCCTTCGTCTGCTTGCGGAGCATCGCGGGGAAGGCCGGCAGGAACTGCGCCAGCGCGGGACTCGACGGCGAGCCGCCCGGGATCTTGTAGCCCTTGCGGTCCCAGGGCTGGGTGAACGCAGACTCGTCGGCGGTGTCCCCGGCCTTCTCCAGGATCCAGGCCCTGGCCGCCGGGACCAGGTCGTCGCGCGAGTCGACGAGCTCGTCGACGAGGCCCTTCTCCTTCGCCTGGGCGGGCTTGAAGCGCGGGCCCTGGAGCAGCACGTCCATCAGGGCGGACTGGATGCCGAGCATCCGCACCGTGCGGGTGACGCCGCCGCCCCCGGGGAGCAGGCCGAGGGTGACCTCTGGAAGGCCGAGGTCGACCTTGTCGTCGTCGACACAGATGCGGTGGTGGCACGCGAGCGCGATCTCGAGCCCACCGCCCAGTGCCGCGCCGTTGATGGCGGCGACGACGGGCTTGCCGAGCAGCTCGAGGCGGCGCAGGTCGGCCTTGATCGCCTCGGCCATGCCGAAGATCGCCTCGGCGTCCTCCGGCCCTGCGGCCAGCATGTTCTTGAGGTTGCCGCCCGCGAAGAACGTCTTCTTGGCCGACGTGATCACCACGCCGGAGACCTCGTCCTTCTCGTCGTACAGCCGGTCGATCGCCCGGCCCATGGACTCCTTGTAGAGGTCGTTCATGGTGTTGGCGCTCGAGGTCGGGTCGTCGAGGGTGAGTACGACGATCCCGTCGTCGCCGCGGTCATACTGCACGGCCGTGCTGCTGGAGGCGCTGTCAGGCATGGATGTTCCTTCGGAAGTCGTGGGGGTTGAGGAGTCAGACGCGCTCGACGATGGTGGCGATGCCCATCCCGCCGCCGACGCAGAGGGTGGCCAGGCCACGGCGCAGGTCGCGGCGCTCCAGCTCGTCGATGAGGGTGCCGAGGATCATCGCGCCGGTCGCGCCGAGGGGGTGGCCCATCGCGATCGCGCCGCCGTTGACGTTGGTGATCGAGTCGTCGATGCCCATGTCGCGCATGAACCGCATCGCGACGGCAGCGAACGCCTCGTTGATCTCGAACAGGTCGATGTCCTCGACCGACAGGCCGGCCTTGCCCAGCGCCTTGCGCGCCGCCGGAGCGGGACCGGTGAGCATGATCGTCGGGTCGGCGCCCGAGACGGCCACCGAGACGATCCGGGCGCGCGGGGCGAGGCCGAGGTCCTTGCCGACCTGCTCGTTGCCGATCGCCACGATGGCGGAGCCGTCGACGATGCCGGAGCTGTTGCCGGCGTGGTGGACGTGGTCGATCCTCTCCACCCAGTGGTACTTCTCCAGCGCCACGCTGTCGAAGCCGGCCTGGTCGCCGATCCCGGCGAAGCTCGGCTTGAGCTTCGCCAGGCCCTCGACCGTCGAGTCAGGCTTGATGAACTCGTCCCTGTCGAGCACGGTGACGCCGTTGCGGTCCTTCACCGGGATGACCGAGTTCGAGAAGTAGCCGTTCGCCCAGGCCTTGGCGGCCCGCTGGTTGGACTCCACGGCGAACGCGTCGACGTCCTCGCGGCTGAAGCCCTCGATGGTCGCGATCAGGTCGGCACCGATCCCCTGCGGCACGAACGCGGTCGCGAACGCCGTCGCCGGGTCGGACGCCCAGGCGCCGCCGTCGGAGCCCATCGGCACGCGCGACATCGACTCGACGCCGCCGGCGAGGATCAGGTCCTCGAAGCCGCTGCGGACCCGGCTGGCCGCCTGGTTGACCGCTTCCAGCCCCGAGGCGCAGAAGCGGTTGAGCTGGACGCCCGAGACCGTCTCCGGCAGTCCTGCCGCGAGCGCTGCCGTCTTGGCGATGTCGCCGCCCTGGTCGCCGATCGGCGAGACGACGCCGAGCACCAGGTCGTCGATCCGGTCCGGGTCGAGGCCGGGGTTGCGCTCGCGGACCGCGTCCAGCAGCCCGACGACGAGGTCGACCGGCTTGGTGCCGTGCAGGGAGCCGTCCTGCTTGCCCTTGCCCCGGGGCGTGCGGATGGCGTCGTACACGAAGGCTTCTGCTTGTGCCATGTGCTGTCCCAACTCACTTTCGCTCGGTTCGCCGCCGGGCCTCGACAGGCGGGCAGCGGTGCGCCGGGAGCGGAACCCCCTGGAGGACCCGGCACCGGATCCATTCTGACAGTAGGACTGTCAACGTCAATGGGGGCGGCGCTGTGGGCTGGGTCACCCGGCGGCGTCTCGTCGGAGCCGGCTGGGGTGCTTCCGGAAGACTGGGTGGGGTGACCACCCGCCTCACCAAGGCCGGCCAGCTCCTCGTCGGCGCTCTCGCCCTGGCCCTCGTGTCGGGCGTCATCGCGAGCGTGGGCATCCTGGTCGTGCGCTGGGCCTGGGGCGAGCCGGACTGCACGGTCGCGTCTGGTGATCGGAAGGTCGACCTCGAGACGCACGAGGCCCAGGCAGCGGCACGCGTGGTCGTCGGAAGGGACGGCGATGCCTCGCGGGACCGGCTCGTCGAACGGGTGGCGCGAGTCCTCGACGACTCCCCCTCCCAAGGGGACCGCGACGACGCCGCGCTGGTGGTCGACGCCCTCACCGGCCGGCTCCAGGCCGCGCTGAGCTGCCAGCACGTGGGGACGCCGTCCCCGGCGAGCGACAAGCTGGGCCCCGACGGACTGGTCCCGCGCGCCGAGGCGGTACGACGCGACATCGAGACGGCCTTCGGAGACCTGGAGCTCGGCGGCTTCGCGCCCGGTGGCGTGAACACCGGCCACATGAAGGGGTCCGCCCACTACGAGGGCCGGGCGATCGACGTCTTCTTCCGCCCCATCGACGAGGCCAACCAGCGCAGGGGCTGGGCGCTGGCGCAGTACCTGGTCGCCAACGCCGAGCGGCTCCGGATCGCGACGGTGATCTTCGACGACCGGATCTGGACCGCACGACGCGATGCCCAGGGCTGGCGGGAGTACCACGTCGACACCGGGGGCGAGGACAAGGCGACCGCCGCGATCCTGGAGCACCGCGACCACGTGCACGTCGACGTGGCCGACTGAGCGGGCCCCGCGGCACGTCGCCCGAGGGAGTCAGGCGGCCGTGCGCTCCATCGCCCGCTGATAGGTCCGGCGCACCTTGGACCCACCGGTCGTCAGCTTGTAGAGCGTGGCCAGCTGCTGGGGCAGGTTCCTCGCGGTGGTGTCCTGCAGCCAGCCGTTGGGGAGCGAGAGCCGGACGACCTTGTGCCAGGCCGAGTACACCTGCTGCGGCAGCCGCGCCGAGTGGTAATGCAGCCCGTAGCGGTCGAAGAGGTCGCGGACCTTGGGGGCGATCTCGGCGTACCGGTTGCTCGGCAGGTCGGGGAAGAGGTGGTGCTCGATCTGGTGCGACAGGTTGCCGGTCATCAGGTGCATCGCCTTCGACCCGGAGATGTTCGCCGAGCCCAGCATCTGCCGGACGTACCACTCGCCGCGGGTCTCGTCCTCGTCCAGCGAGGCCTTCTCGAAGGTCGCCACCCCCTCGGGGAAGTGGCCGCACATGATCACCGAGTGGCTCCACAGGTTGCGCACGAGGTTGGCGGTGAAGTTCGCCGCCAGCGTGGTGAGCAGCGAGCCGGTGGGCAGCGACATCAGGGGATGCACGAGGTAGTCCTTGGTGGCCTGCCGACGGATCTTCTGCAGCGTGCGGCGGGCTGCCGTGCGGAACCCCTCGGGGCGCTTGTCCTTCGGGATGCTCAGGTTCTTGCCCAACTCCAGGTCGTAGGCGGCGATGCCGTACTCGAAGAAGCACGCGTTGATGAAGTTCCACAGCGGCTGGCCCAGGTGCATCGGGTGCCAGCGCTGCTCCTCGTCGACGCGCATGATGCCGTAGCCGAGGTCGTTGTCCTTGCCGACGATGTTGGTGTAGGTGTGGTGGATCTGGTTGTGCGAGTGCTTCCAGCCCTCCGCCGGCGAGGCGTTGTCCCACTCCCAGGTGGTCGAGTGGATCTTCGGGTCGCGCATCCAGTCCCACTGGCCGTGCATGACGTTGTGCCCGATCTCCATGTTCTCGAGGATCTTGGCGATCGAGAGCCCGGCCGTGCCGACCAGCCAGGCCGGCGGGAAGATGCTGAAGAGCAGCACTGCGCGGCTGCCCAGCTCGAGCTTGCGCTGGGTGTCGACGACCTTGCGGATGTACGCCGCGTCGCTGGCCCCGCGCGACTCGACCACCTCCGCGCGGATGGCGTCGAGCTCCTTGCCGATGAGCTCGATGTCCTCGGCGGTCAGGTGCGCGATCGGGTTCTCGGGCTGCTTCTGGATCGTGGTCATGGGTGCTCCTTGCCGTCAGGCGTTCGCGGTCGGCGGTCGGTCGGTCTGGTCAGTGGTCGAGGTGGCAGGCACCCGCGGGTGCGCTGATGCAGGTCTGGATCGGGACGCCGCCGGCGTCCGAGCTGATCGGGTCGACGGTGGTGACCTCGCCGGTGCGCAGGTCGCGGACGGCGCCTTCGCGCATGGGCAGGACGCAGCCGAAGCAGATGCCCATCCGGCAGCCGCTCGGCATCAGCCTTCCCGCGGCCTCCGCGGCGTCGAGGATCGGCGTCGCGCCGTCGGACTCCACCGTGGTGCCGTCCCGGAAGGTCACGGTGCCGCCCTCGCCCGCCTCGATGAGGGCGGGTCGGAACTGCTCGGTCAGCAGCGCCAGACCGGCGGCGGCGTGGTGCTGCTCGAGCGCGTCGAGTAGTCCGGCCGGTCCGCAGGCGAAGGTGGTGCGCCCGGCCAGGTCCGGGACGAGGCCGCCGAGCTGGGCCACGTCGAGGACGCCGTGCACGTCGTCGTACCTCGCGATGAGGCGGATCGCCCCGGCGGCGTCGAGTGCCTGCAGGTCGCGCAGGAAGATCGAGTCCGGCTCGCTCGGCGCCACGTGCACGACGGTGATGTCGTACGACGCGCTGCGGGCCGGCTGGAGGACGCCCTCGTCGGTGGACGGGAACAGGTTGCGCAGCATGCCCACCACGGGGGTGACGCCGGAGCCGGCCGTGACGAAGAGAAGCCTGAGCCGCCCGCCCCGGGGTCCAGGAGAGGGCAGCACGAACTCGCCGGCGGCCTGCTCGAGGTGCACCAGCGTTCCGGGCCGGGCCTCGTGCACGAGGTGGTTGCTCACCTTGCCGTCCGGGACCGCCTTGACCGTGATCGAGATCCGCCCGTCGGCACGGGGCCCGTGCGTGAGCGAGTAGGCGCGCCACTCGCGGACGCCGTCGACGTCGATGCCGATGCGCAGGTACTGGCCCGGCACGTGGCCGGCCCAGTCGGCTCCCGGCTGGATCACGATGGTGGCCGCGTCGCGGGTCTCCGGGACGACCTCGAGGATCCGGCCGCGCAGCGGGGCACCGGCGCGCAGCGGTGCGAAGAGGTCCAGGTAGTCGTCGAGGGCGAGCGGCGTGAGCGCGGCTTCCGCGACCCGTCGGAGCGTTCCAGCTGGCATGCTCCCAGCCTGCCTGTCCCAGCGCGTAAACTCCTGACCCGTCAGCGTGAATCGCGTGGCACTTATTGTTCGGAGATGACAAAACATGGCTCGTTCGGAGCGTGAGCGCCGCCCCATCCCCCACGACCTGCGGCTGGACCCGGAGGTGCTGGCCGACATGCGAGACGCCCTGCCGGCGGTCGGCGACGAGGTCGTCAACGCCATCATCGCCGAGGTGCCCAGCTATGCCGACGCGCTGGCGGGGCCGATGGGCGAGACGATCCGCAACGCCGTGCAGCTCGCTCTGGGCGGGTTCATCTCCGTCGCGGCGCGCAGCCAGCGCGGCGGCAAGGGCACGCCGGCCGCACCTGCGTTGGAGGGCGCCTACCAGCTCGGCCGCGGCGAGGCGCGCAGCGGGCGGTCGATGGACGCGCTGCTCGCGGCGTACCGCATCGGCGCGCGGGTGTCGTGGCGCGAGATGTCGGCGAGTGCGGTGCGCGCCGACCTGGACAGCGAGACGCTGGCGTCGTTCGCGGAGCTGGTGTTCACCTACATCGACGCGCTCTCCGCCTCGAGCGTCGCCGGCCACTCCGACGAGCTGGCCACCAGCGGACGGGTCCGCGAGCGCCTGCTCGACCGGCTGGCCTCGGCCCTGGCCCGCGGCGCGGACGAAGGGACCGTCCGCGCCCTGGCCGAGCAGGTCGAGTGGAGCCTCCCGAACACCCTCACCGCCGTGATCACGCCCGCGAGCCGGGCGCGCGGAGTGCTGATGTCGCTCCCGGAGGGATCCCTGGTCGCACCGGACGCGCTGGACGACGAGCACACGGTCCTGCTGGTCCCGAACGCGCACGGCAACCGCCGGAAGGCGCTGCTCCGCGCGCTCCACGGCACTGCCAGCGTCGCGGGGCCGGCCCGGCCGTGGCCCGAGGCGAAGCGCTCCGTGGAACGGGCCGTGCGCGGCCTGGGCCTGGGTGGTGACGTGGACACCGAGGCGCACCTGGCGGACCTCCTCCGCTCCGCCGACCCGGAGGCCCTCGCCGACCTCCGCGCCCAGGTCGTGGCGCCCCTGGGCGACCTGCGCCCGGGCTCGGCTGAGAAGCTGCTCGACACCCTGCGCGTGTGGTTGCTGCACCAGGGGCGTCGCGACGACGTCGCTACCGCGCTGTTCGTGCACCCCCAGACCGTCCGCTACCGGGTCGGCCAGCTCCGCGAGCTGTACGGCGACCGCCTCACCGACCCGGCCTTCGTCCGGGACGCGGTGATCGCCTTGGCCTAGCCGCGCCCTCAGGCCTGGGTGGCGGCTCCGGAGGCGAGGAGGTCCTCCACGTCGGGCACACCCCACGCCTCGAGCGCAACGCGGGTCTGGCCGCCGGCGACGGACGGGCCGGAGGTGAGCGTGGGGCTGGTCCGGGAGAAGCGCGGTGCGGGAGCCGGCTGGGTGATCCCGTCGAGCTCCACGAAGGTGCCCCGCGCCTTGTTGTGCGGGTGCTCGAACGCCTCGGTGAGCGGGATGATCCCGGCCACGCAGGCGTCGCTGCCCTCGAACAGCTCGACCCACTCGGCCTGCGTGCGCTCGCGGAACCTGGCCGTGATCAGGCCCCGCAGCTCGTCGAGCTTCTCCAGGTCGTTGCGGTCCGGGGCGTCGTCCGGGAGCTCGAGCAGCTTGGCGAACTCGGCGTAGAACTGTCCCTCGAGCGGCGCCACGGACACGTGTCGTCCGTCCGCCGTCTCGTAGACGTCGTAGTACGGCACGCCGCCGTCGAGCAGCCCGGACGTACGACGATCCACCGGCATCCCCGCTGCCGCGAAGGCCGCCCCCATGGCGTTGAGGTGCGCGGTGCCGTCGACGATGGCCGCGTCCACCACCTGGCCCTCCCCGGAGACGCGTGCCTCGAGGAGGGCGGCGAGGATGCCGATGACCAGGTAGGTCGAGCCACCGCCGAAGTCGCCGAGGAGGTTCTGCGGGAAGTGTGGCCGGCCCGGGTCCTGGCCGAGCCCGAAGAGCGCCCCCGCCACGGAGATGTAGTTCATGTCGTGCCCGGCGCTGTGCGCCAGCGGCCCCTCCTGGCCCCAGCCGGTCATCCGGCCGTAGACCAGCCGCGGGTTGCGCGCATGGCACACCTCCGGTCCGAGACCGAGCCGCTCGGCCGCTCCCGGTCGCATCCCCTCGACCAGCACGTCGGCCTGCTCGACCAGGTCGAGAACGGTCCGCACCGCGTCCGGGTTCTTCAGGTCCAGCGCCACGCTGGGGCGCCCACGGGTGAGGATGTCGTGGGCTCCGCCACCGAGGTGTCCACCGCCGGGGCGGTCGACGCGGAGGACGTCCGCGCCGAGGTCCGCGAGCAGCATGCACGCGTGCGGACCGGGCCCGATGCCGGCCAGCTCCACGACCTTGACGCCCTGCAGCGGACCGGTGCCCTGACCCAGTCGGTAGCTCATGCCGGGATCATGACAGAGCCGCCACCGGCCCCCACCGTCCGTCCCACGAGACCGACCGGAGGACGAACCCGGACATGTCGGATGAGACCGGCAGGAGCCGTGGACGAGTGAACGAGAACCTGTTTCACTGACCGCGGGGAGAGAGGCACGCGCGACGCCCGGCGCGTGGAGTCACGGAAAGGTCAGTGCTGCGTGCCTCGCCATGTCCTGAGCCCCTCCTCCCCGCTGCCGCCAGCGAGCCGGCGCATCGGCGGGCTGGACGGCCTCCGAGGCCTGGCGGCCCTGGCGGTCGTGGCGGGGAACGGCGTGGTGCTGCTGGCCTCCCCCGCCGCGCCGGTGCGGGGCCACGCAGCGGTCGACCGTCCCGTGGTCGCTGTCGGGCTCTGCGGCCTGGCCCTGCTGTTCGTGCTGTCGGGCTTCCTGCTGTTCCGCCCGTACGTCGCCGCCCTCGTCCGCGGCCGCGACCTGCCGAGCACCCGCGACTACTACCGCAACCGACTGCTCCGGGTGGTCCCGGCATGGACCGTCGTGCTGCTCCTCATCCTCGCGCTGGGCGCCGCCATCGGTGGTCTCGGCGGCTCCGCCCAGGCGCCCGCAGGCCGCGCCGTGATGGTGACGTCGTGGTCGCTCGCGGCGCTGCTGGCCTGCTACCTGCTGCTGCCGCTGCTGGTGCTGCTCGCCGACGGGATCTCGCGCTGGCGCGGCGGCGTCTGGGCGAGCGCGTGCGTCGCCCTGCTGCTGCTCGGCGTGGGCATCGTGGCCCGCATCGGCGTGCTGGTCAGCACCGACCGCCGGCTGCCGCCGGTTGCGGTCGAGCAGCCCTGGTACGGCGCCCTGGCGAACAGCTTCGCGGCGAACGCGGACCTGTTCGCCATGGGCATGGTGGTCGCCGTGATCGTGGTGGCTGCCCGGGAGTGGCTCTACAGCGACGAGGCGATCCGGCGGATGCGCCGTGCCGGTGCGGCGATGATGCTGCTCAGCTCGCTCGGGTTCATCGCCTACGTCGAGCCCATCGAGGCGGGTCCGTTCTTCGGCCTCGCCTGCGCGGGACTCCTCGTCTACCTGACGCTCCCGGCACGACGGTCACTGCGCCGGAGCACCCTCCGCGTGCTGGACAGTGCACCCCTGCGATGGCTGGGACGGGTGTCCTACAGCGCCTGGCTGTGGCACGTGCCGCTGCTCTGCTTCCTGGCTTGGCGGTTCGACTGGATGGTCGCCGCGGAGCCCGGCGAGCTGCTGCTCCGCGTCGGTGCGGTGACCGCGCTGACCCTCGTCCTCGCGCACCTGACCCAGCGGTTCATCGAGGCGCCGACGCTGGGCCGGGGCCGCACCCGGCAGCCGAAGGACGACGGGGCGGCGCTCAGTGCATCGCGTGCACCGCAGCGTGCCCCTTTCCGCGCCTGATCAGCTCGCGGTTGATCGGCACGGTGAGCACGAAGGCGATCGCCAGGGCGACGGCCAGGCTGCCCCAGAACAGGACGTCACCGAGGCCGGCGGCCATGGCACCCGGGACGAGCAGCATGATCGCGTTGTCGATGAGCTCCATGACCAGGATCGAGATGGTGTCGGCGGCGAGGGCCAGCCGGACCGCCTCACGAACGGTGGCGCCGTGGCGGCGGACCGAGCTGAACGTCAGCAGGTAGCCGAAGAAGAACGCGAGCACGACCGCCAGCAGGATGCTCGGGCCGTTCGCCCAGCCCCACCAGGTCGCCAGCACCATCCCGAGCACCTCGCCGATCGCACAGCCGGTCAGGCAGTGCAGCGTCGCGCTGATCGCGGTCGACCACGACGAATCGCCGTGCTGGTGGCCAGTCGCGTGCGCTTCCTGGTGGCTGCTGCCATGGGGTCGGCGGTGATCCATGTGCGCGACCTTAGTACCCCATGGGGGTATACACAAGTGATGCGCACCACTGATGCAATTCGTTGCAAACGTCGCCCGGGCCGGGCAGGGTCGTGCCATGGCTCTCGAGCATGCTCTCCTCGTCGCCCTGTGCGAGCGCCCCGCCTCGGGGCTCGAGCTGGCGCGCCGGTTCGACCGGTCCTTCGGCTACTTCTGGAGCGCCACGCACCAGCAGATCTACAAGGTGCTGCGCCGGATGGAGGCCGACGGCTGGGTCTCGTCCGACGTGGTCCGCGAACCCGGTCGCCGGGAGCGCACCGTCTACACCGTCACCACTGCGGGGGCCGCGGCGCTGGCCAGCTGGCTCGCAGAACCAACACCCCCGGAGTCGTTCCGCTCGGACCTGGCCGTGAAGCTGCGCGGGGCGTCGTACGGCGACCGCTCGGCGCTCCTCGCCGACATCGAGGAGCGCGTCGGCGAGCACCGGGTGCGGCTCGCCCACTACGAGTCGCTGCGCGAGCGCGACTACCCGCACCCGGACCGGCTCACCGGCCAGCAGCTCGACCAGTACCTGGTCCTGCGCGGAGGCGTCCTGATGGAGCAGCTCTGGGTCACCTGGCTCACCGAGTACCTGGAGGCACACCGTGGCTGACCACTACCCCCACCTGCTGGAGCCGGTCACGCTCGACGGCCTCACCCTACGCAACCGCGTCGTGATGGGGTCGATGCACACCGGGCTCGAGGACCACGTGTGGGACCTGCCGAAGCTGTCGGCATACTTCGCCGAGCGCGCCCGCGGCGGCGCCGGCCTGATCGTGACCGGCGGTTACGCGGTCAACAAGCGCGGCTGGCTCAAGCCCTTCGCCGGCGAGATGACCAGCCGGCTGGACGCCGCGCGGCACCGGCAGGTGACGGAGTCGGTGCACCAGGAGGGCGGCGCGATCGCGCTGCAGCTGCTGCACGCCGGCCGCTACGGCTACACGCCGTTCAACGTGGCACCGTCCGCGATCAAGTCGCCGATCACCCCGTTCCGGCCGAGCGCCCTCTCCAGCAGGGGCGTCGACCGGACCGCGTCCGACTTTGCCCGGTCCGCGGCGCTGGCGCAGCGCGCCGGCTACGACGCGGTCGAGGTGATGGGCTCCGAGGGCTACCTGATCAACCAGTTCCTGGCCGAGCGCACCAACCAGCGCGACGACGAGTGGGGCGGCTCGCCGACTCGCCGGATGCGGTTCGCGGTCGAGGTGGTCCGGCGCACCCGCGACGCCGTCGGACCGGACTTCCCCATCGTCTACCGGATCTCGCTGCTGGACCTGGTCGAGGGCGGCCAGACGTGGGACGAGACGGTCGAGCTGGCGCTGCTCCTCCAGGACGCCGGCGTCTCCCTGTTCAACACCGGCATCGGCTGGCACGAGGCCCGCGTGCCGACGATCCTCACCCAGGTCCCGCAGGGGGCCTGGGCGTGGACCACGGCTCGGCTCCGGGCGGAGGTCGACGTGCCCGTCTGCGCCTCCAACCGGATCAACTCCCCCGCCATGGCCGACCGGCTGATCGCCGAGGGCACGGCCGACCTCGTGTCGATGGCCCGGCCGTTCCTGGCCGACCCCGAGCTGGTCGCCAAGGCCGCGGCCGGGCGCGCCGACGAGATCAACACCTGCATCGCCTGCAACCAGGCCTGCCTGGACCACACGTTCGCCAACAAGCGCGCCACGTGCCTGGTCAATCCGCGCGCGTGCCACGAGACCGAGCTGGTCCTGCTGCCGCTCCCGACCACCTTCCCGGCCCAGCCGCGGCGCACGGTCGCGGTGGTGGGCGGCGGGCCGGCCGGGCTGAGCGCGGCCGCCGCGCTCGCCGAGCGGGGCTTCGCCGTGACGCTCCTCGAGAGGCACACCGAGCTCGGCGGCCAGTTCCGGCTGGCGATGCGCGTCCCGGGCAAGGAGGACTTCGCCGAGACCTTGCGCTACTACCGGCGCCGGCTCGAGGTGCTCGGCGTCGACGTCCGGCTCGGCACCCAGGCGACGTCTGCCGACCTGGCCCGCTACGACGAGGTCGTCGTCGCGACCGGCGTCCGGCCTCGCGTGCCGGGCATCCCAGGCATCGACCACCCCAAGGTGCTCTCCTACGCCGATGTGCTCGACGGCTCCGTCGAGGTCGGTCCCCGGGTGGCGGTCATCGGCGCCGGCGGCATCGGGGTCGACGTCGCCCACTTCCTGACCCATCAGGGAACCGGGCCGGAGGACCTCGACGAATGGCTCGCCCACTGGGGCGTCGGCGATCCCGAGCTGGTCCGGGCTGGTCTCACCGAGCCGAAGCCCCGGCCCACCGCCCGCGACGTGACCCTGGTCCAGCGCAAGAGCACCGCCATCGGGAAGGGGCTGGGCAAGACGTCGGGCTGGGCGCACCGGGCGGTGCTGCGCCAGGCCGGCGTCCGCCAGGTCAGCGGCGCGACCTACGAGCTCATCGACGACGCCGGCCTGCACCTGAGTGTCGAGGGCCGGCCGATGCTGCTCGACGTCGACCACGTCGTCGTCTGCGCCGGCCAGGAGTCGGTGCGGAGCCTGTACGACGAGCTGTCGGGCGCGCATCCTGGTCCGGTCCACCTCATCGGCGGCGCCGACGTGGCCGCGGAGCTGGACGCCAAGCGCGCCATCGCGCAGGGAGTCCAGCTGGCCGCGAGCCGGTGACCGATCAGTCGGTGGCCTCCTCGCGGAGCCGGTAGCCGGCGAACGAGGCGGCCAGCAGGGTGAGGCCGGTGAGGAGCACGGCACCCGGCCCACCGAGGGAGTCGTCCGTCCAGTCGCTGACCACCTCCGGAACCACGATCGTCACCGCGGCCACCGCGACCGCCAGGTAGGGCCAGTCCACCCGCCCCAGGTAGAGCCACACCGCGGCGCCCGCGACCAGGGCGGTGAGCAGGTAGCCGAGGCCGGCCGGCTCGTCCGCCACCACCACGACCTGGGCGCCCACCAGCGCGACCGCCGCGCCCAGCGCCCGGGCCGTCGTGGTCTCGCGGAACAGCCCCGCCTCGGCGACCAGCAGCCACACCACTGCGAGCAGGAAGATCGCCAGGCCGACCACCAGCCCCTCGCGGTCGTCGACCGCGCCGGAGACGGCGGCCACCACGCCCGTCAGGGCCGCGCCGAGCATCGCCACGAGGCCGAGCGCCGTGGGCGCCCACCGGTAGGCGAACGCCGCGGCGACCAGCAGCACCAGCGAGCCGGCCACCGTCGGCCAGTCCACCCCGCTGAAGTCCCGGTCGGACGGGTTGTCGACGATGATCGCCGTGGCGCAGGCCAGGGCAAGCGCGGCGCCGGTCAGCAGCGTGCCGGCCAGCCGCCGCCGTACGGCATGGGTGTGCAGCTGCGCGACACCGCCCTCCGCGGTGCTGACCGCCAGCCCGGTGACGCCGAGCACCGCGGTGACGACGAGCAGGGCGATCACCTGGCCGGACTCGCCGAGGTCGGCCCACGACTGGGAGACGAAGAGGGCACCGGCCGCGAGCACCAGTGCGGCGCCCAGGTAGGCCACCACCTCGACGACCTTGGCCATCCCCGAGGAGACCGTGCTGCGGGCGGCGGCCGGGGCGTCCAGAACGCGGGCCACGACGCCATGGGCGCGGTCGGCGGAGCCGGGGACGATGAGCTGCTCGGAGACGAGCGCGTCGACGATGCGGTCGACGGTTCCAGGACTGGTCATGGCACCACCGTCCCAGCCCCGGCGGGCCGGCGCATGCGTACAAGTACTCACTTCACCCGGGTCGTCGTGCCCAGTTCCCCGGGGTGGCCGAGTGCCGGAGGCGCAGAGTGTCGCCTCAGGCGTGCTCGGCCTCGCCGAGGTGCTCGTGGCTGCGGTGCGACGCCGGCTCGACCTGGAACGTGGCGTGGTCGATCCCGAAGCACTCGGCGACGCACGCGGAGAGGTCGTCGAGCATCGGGCCGACGCCCCGGTCGAGCAGTGCCGCGTCGGTCACCCGGACGTGGGCGGACAGCGCCGGCAGTCCGCTGGTGATCTGCCAGGCGTGCAGGTCGTGCACGTCGATCACCCCGTCCACGCCACACAGGTGCCGGCGCACGTCGTCGACGTCCACACCGGGGGGCGCGGACTCGAGCAGCACGCCGACGGAGTCCCGCAGCAGCGAGTACGACCGCGGCAGGATCAGCGCCGCGATCAGCAGGGACGCGATCGGGTCGGCGCGCTCGAACCCGGTCAGCACCATCACGACCGCGGCGACGATCGCTGCCACCGAGCCGAACGTGTCGCTGAGCACCTCGAGGAAGGCACCCTTCATGTTCACGTTGTCCCGGTCTCGCGAGGCGAGCACCGCCAGCGACACGAGGTTGGCCGCCAGCCCGACGGCGGCGAAGACCAGCATCTGCCCGGCCTCCACGTCGGCCGGCCGCTGCAGGCGTCGTACTCCGACGACGACGAGGAACCCGCAGATGCCCAGCAGCACCAGGGCGTTGAGCAGGGCCGCGAAGATCTCGGCACGGTGGTAGCCGAAGGTACGACGCGGGGTCGGCGGCCGCGTCGCGAGGAGCGAGGCGGAGAGCGCCAGCACGATCGCGGCGCCGTCCGTGAGCATGTGCCCGGCGTCGGCCAGCAACGCCAGCGACCCGGAGAGCCAGGCACCGACGATCTCGGCCACCGCGACGACGGCCGTGACCAGCAGCACGAGCCGCAGCCGGCGTCGGTCAGCCGCACGGCTCCCGGCATGCCCCTGCGCGCCTCCGTGCGCATGTCCGTGCCCATTCCCGGCGCCCATGCGACAACCGTAGTGGCCGCCCGCCACGCCCCGCGTTGCGGGACGCGGCGGTCCGGTGCCAACTAGCCTGCGATCGTGACGGAGACCTTCGCCCCCGTGATGACCGGCCTGGTGCTGATGGTCCCCGAGGCCCGCGCGATCACCCCGCACGCGCACATCACCCTGCTCGCGCCCTTCGGCCGGGACGCCAGCCCGGGGGCCGGCGAGCTCGAGGAGGCCGCGGAGTTCTTCGCCGAGCAGCCGCCGTTCGACTTCCGGCTCACCGGCGTCAGCACGTTCCCGTCCGGCACCCGCTACCTCTCCCCGGAGCCGGCCACCCGGTTCAGCCGGCTCACCCACGCGCTGCACCGCCTCTTCCCGGAGTACCCGCCCTACGCCGGCGAGTTCGAGCTCGTCGTGCCGCACCTGACCATCCCCGACGACGCGGTGGTGGGCCCGCTGCCGATCCTGGGGCACGCGCGGTCGGCGACGTTGCTGCACGCAGATCACGGCGCCTTCACCGAGCTCGCCAGCTTCCCCTTCGGCGCCAGCGCGGCCTGATGCCCGCTCAGCGGTTGGCGCGGATCACGTCGGCGTACCACTCGTACGACGATCGCGGCGTGCGCTGCTGGGTGTCGAAGTCGACGTGCACCAGCCCGAACCGCTGGGTGTAGCCCTCGGACCACTCGAAGTTGTCAAGCAGCGACCAGCAGTAGTAGCCCCGCACGTCGACGCCTGCCTGGATGGCGTTCGACACGGCGTGCAGGTGGGCGTCGAGGTAGTCGATCCGCAGCCGGTCGTCCAGCGCCGCGCACGAGCAGCCGTTCTCGGTCACGTAGACGGGCGGGATGCCGGGGTAGCGGTCCCGCAGCAGCACCAGCATCTCGGTCAGCCCCTCCGGCACGATCGGCCAGCCGAAGTCGGTCGTCGGGTAGCCGGCGAGCTCGCGCTGCTCGAAGGGCAGCGGGCCCTCCGCCGCGGCGACGCTCATCGGGTTGTAGTAGTTCATCCCGTAGAAGTCGAGCGGCTGGCTGATCGTGCGCAGGTCCTCGGCCACCGGCCCCGGCATCGCATCGGCCAGGCCCTCGGGATAGCGGCCGAGCAGCATCGCATCGGCGAACAGCCCGTTCCAGAGCGTGTCGAAAAACGTCGCCGCGTCGCGGTCCGCAGCCGTGTCGGTCGCCGGCCACACGGGCGCATGGTTCGTGGCGCTGCCCACGCTCGCGGCGCCGGCCGACCGCAGTGCGTGCACGGCGAGCCCGTGCCCGAGATTGAGGTGATGGGCGACCGGCAGGCTGTCGAAGAGCAGCTCCTTGCCGGGGGCCTGCAGCCCGAGGGCGTAGCCGAGGAACGTGGCCACGTTGGGCTCGTTCACCGGCACCCAGTGGGCCACGCGGTCGGCCAGGCGCTCACCGACCACGGCGGCGAACTCGCCGAACCGCTCGGCGGTGTCACGCAGCTGCCAGCCACCCGGCTCCCCCGCCGTCGAGCTCTCCAGCGCCTGCGGCAGGTCCCAGTGGTAGAGCGTCGCCATCGGCTTGATCCCGGCGCCGAGCAGCTCGTCGACGAGCCGGTCGTAGAACGCCAGCCCCGCCTCGTTGACCGGACCGCGACCGGTCGGCTGTACCCGCGGCCACGCGATCGAGAAGCGGTAGCCGTCCACGCCGAGGCCGCGCATCAGGGCGACGTCCTCGGGGTACCGGTGGTAATGGTCGCAGGCCACGCTGCCGCTGCTGCCGTCCTTGATCCGCCCCGCCTCGGCGCTGAAGGTGTCCCAGATGCTCGGTCCACGCCCGTCCTCGGAGACGGCTCCCTCGACCTGGTACGACGCCGTGCTGGTGCCGAACTCGAAGCCGGCCGGCAGCAGGGGGCGCGCGTCGAGCGGGTCCGTGGCCATGACCGGCATTCAACCGGCAGGCGGCCGACTCGGGAAGGGCAGGATGGAATGGTGAGCATCGACGTCCGGCGTGCGTCGGACCGCTTCGTGACCCGGTCCGACGGGATGACCACGCACCACTCGTTCTCCTACGGGGCGCACTACGACCCGACGAACGTCGGGTTCGGCCCCCTGGTCGCGCTCAACGACGAGGAGCTGCCGCCGGGGACCGGGTACGACGACCACCGGCACGCGGCCACCGAGATCGTCACCTGGGTGCTGGAGGGCCAGCTGCAGCACACCGACTCCCTCGGCAACACCGACGTGCTGGAGCCGGGCACGATCGCCCGCGCCGGCACCGGCGCCGGCATCCTCCACTCGGAGCGGGCGACGGACACCAAGCCGGTGCGGTTCCTGCAGATGATGCTGCGCCCCGAGCACGTCGACGCCGATCCGTCGTACGACGTCGGGTCGGTCGCCGCCGCGCCGGGCCTGCACCAGGTGCTCGGACCGGACGCGATGGACCTCGGCGTGCCCGGGGCGAGGCTGCTCGCCGGCAAGGTCGAGAAGGGTGACCTGGAGCTGCCCGACGCGCCGCTGGTGCACGTGTTCGTGGTCTCCGGCGCCGTCACGGTCGGGGACGATCAGCTCGGCCCCGCCGATGCCGCGCGCCTGGTCGAGGAGGGCGGCCGGACGGTGGCCGTCGACGAGCCCAGCACCCTGGCGGTGTGGGCCTTCAGCTGATCACGGGATCAGCACCCCGGGGTTGAGGATGCCCTTGGGGTCGAGGCGCTCCTTGACGGCGCGCAGGATCTCCACGCCCACGGGGCCGATCTCCTCGGCGAGCCACTTCCTGTGGTCCCGGCCGACGGCGTGGTGATGGGTGATCGATGCGCCGGCCTGCACCATCGCGTCGGAGGCCGACGCCTTGGCGGCGAGCCACTGCGCCACCGGGTCGTCGGCCTGCTTGGTCGCGACGGTGAAGTAGAGCGAGGCGCCCGTCTCGTAGACGTGCGAGATGTGGCAGAGCACCAGGGTGGCCTCGCCGAGCGAGTCCTTCAGCGCCTGCGACACCTTCTCGTAGACGTTGGCGAGGTTGGACCAGAACGTCACCGTCTCCAGGGTCTCCACCAGCACGCCGACGTCGAGCAGCGAGTCGCGGAGGTAGGGCCCGTGGAAGCGGCCCTCCGACCAGGCCCGACCGAGCTCCTCGCCGAGCTCGCTGCCGCCGGCGGAGGACAGTACGGCGGTCGCCGCCGCCCGCCGCGCCTCGACGGCCTCCTTGGTGCCCTCGTAGCCGACCACCATCAGGCAGCCTCCTGCGGCGGCACCGCCCACCTTGTCGGGGTCGGCGAGGTTGATCGCCGTCTCGCTCTCGTCGGAGAGGCGCAGCACCGTCGGGAGCACGCCGGACTGGGCGAGCGTCCGCATCGCGTCGGCGCCGTCGGCGAACGAGCCGAACTGCCAGGCCTCGTAGCGCTTCACGTCAGGCACCGGCCGCACCCGCAGCTTCACGGCGGTGACGACCCCGAAGGTGCCCTCCGAGCCCATCACCAGCTCGCGCAGGTCCGGGCCCGCGGCGTTGGCCGGCGAGCTGCCCAGCTCCAGCGTGCCGCGCGGCGTGGCGACCGTGAGCCCGACCACCAGCTGGTCGAAGCGGCCGTAGCCGGCCGACGACTGCCCGGACGAGCGGGTCACCGCGAAGCCGCCGACCGTGGCGTACTCGAACGACTGCGGGAAGTGCCCGATCGTCACGCCCTCGCGGGAGAGCAGCGCCTCGGCGTGCGGGCCGCGCAGGCCCGGCTCCAGCACCGCCGTCATCGACTCGTGGTCGACCTCGACGACCTTGTTCATCCGGACCAGGTCCAGCGAGATGACGCCCGCGAAGCCCTTGCGCTCAGGGGTCAGGCCGCCGACCACCGAGGTCCCCCCGCCGAACGGCACCAGGGCGACGTTGCGGCGCTCGCACCACTCGATGATCTCCACGACCTGCTCGTGGCTCTCCGGGCGGACCACCGCGTCCGGGGAGTCCGTCCCGTCGCCCGACCGCAGCCGCAGCAGGTCGGGCGTCGACTTGCCGCGAGTGCGGTGCAGCCGGGTCTCCCGGTCGGTCAGCACGTTCTGCGGGCCGATGAGCGACCCGAGCTCCGCGACCAGGTCCCACGACAGCTCCTCGGAGAGGCGGACGTCCTCCGGGTCGACCGCCGGGGTGTCCGACGTACCGACGAAGGCGTCGACCAGCTCGCGCGCCTTGTCCGGGAGGGGACCTGCCTCGTTCGGGTCGCCCCAGCGCGACCAGTGCATCTCGCTCATGCGTTACACTGTGACACATGACGTCAATTCGTCACAAGGTCGTGTCCACCCCTGTGCCCACTCCCGGGTCCCCGGAGGACGCCTACCTCGACGCCGCCCGCGAGGCCATCCTCGCGGTCGGCTGGAGTCGTACGACGCTCACCGACATCGCCCGCCGGGCGGGGGTGAGCCGGATGACCATCTACCGCCGGTGGCCCGACATGGGCGCACTCGTGGGCGACCTGATGACCCGCGAGTGGTCCGGCCTCCTCCAGCTCACCGACGAGGGCGACGCCCTCGACAGGCTGGTCGACAGCGTGGTGGCGACGGTTCGGGCGATCCGCGGCAACGAGCTGTTCCACCGGATCCTCGAGCTCGACCCCGAGGTGGTGCTGCCCTACCTGCTCGAGCGCAGCGGCCGCTCGCAGGAGCTGGTGGTCGGGCTGCTCGCCGACCAGGTCGGCGTCGGCCAGCACGCCGGGGTGATCCGGATGGGGTCCGCCGGTCTGCTGGCCCGCAGCATCGTGCTCGCCGCCCACGGCTTCGTGCTCTCCGCCCACACGATGGGCGATCCCGCCGACTTCGACGACGAGCTGGCCCGCCTCCTCCGCAGCTACCTGGCGGCGGCATGAGCGCGGTTGCGGGGTCGGACGCCCGGATCGTCGCCGGGTCGGCCGGGATCCCCGAGTCCGCCGACGTGGTCGTCATCGGGCTGGGCGTCACCGGTGCGGGCGTGGCGCTGGACGCCGCGTCCCGCGGACTCTCCGTCGTGGCGGTGGACGCCTTCGACGTCGCCTGGGGCACCTCGCGGTGGAGCTCCAAGCTGGTGCACGGCGGGCTGCGCTACCTCGCGAAGGGACAGGTCGGGATCGCCCACGAGAGCGCAGTGGAGCGCGGCATCCTGATGGAGCACACCGCCCCCCACCTCGTGCACGCGCTGCCGATGCTGATCCCGCTGACCCGCGACGTCAGCGGGGTCCAGGCCTTCCTCGCCCGGGGCGGCGTGCGCGCAGGCGACCTGCTCCGGCTCGGTGCGCGCACCGGCCGCTCCACCTTGCCCAAGCCGCGCCGGATCAGCGCCACGGAGACCCGGACCCTGGCCCGCGTCGTACGACACGACGTGCGCGGCGGCATCCTGTCCTGGGACGGCCAGCTCGAGGACGACGCCCGGCTGGTCGTGGCGCTGGCGCGCACCGCCGCCGCCCACGGCGCCCGGTTGCACACCCACACCCGGGCGCTCGAGGCGACCGGCACCCGCGCCGTGCTACGGGACGAGCTGACCGGCGAGACCCGCACACTGGCGGCGAAGGCGGTGGTCAACGCAACGGGGGTGTGGGCCGCCGACCTGGTCGAGGAGATCACCCTGCGGCCGAGCCGTGGCACCCATCTGGTGGTGCGCAAGGAGTCGCTGCCGGGCGTCCGATGCGCGGTGATGGCGCCCGTGCCGGGCGAGCCGAACCGCTACGTGTTCGCCCTGCCCCAGCCCGACGACACCTTCTACGTCGGCCTGACCGACGAGGAGGTCGGCGGCGCGGTCCCCGACGTGCCCACGCCTCCGGAGGAGGACGTCGACTTCCTGCTCTCCGTGATCAACCTGGCCCTGCAGAAGCCGCTCACCCGCGACGACGTGGTCGGGGCGTACGCCGGCCTGCGGCCGCTGCTGGATGCGGGCGGGTCCACCGCCGACCTGTCCCGCAAGCATGCGGTGCTGACGTCGGCGAGCGGCGTGGTGACCGTGGTCGGCGGCAAGCTGACCACCTATCGGCGGATGGCCGAGGATGCCGTCGACGAGGCCGTGGCGCGGGCCGGGCTGGCCGCGGACCGTTGCCGGACCCGGCGGCTGCCCCTGCTCGGCGCGGCCCCGGCCGACGAGCTGGCCCGGCTCGACGAGCCCGAGAGGCTGGTGCGGCGGTTCGGCACCGAGGCCGCCCTCGTCCTGGCGAACGGGCGCTCCGTGACCGGCCTGCCGGACGAGGAGCTCCTCGCCCCGGTGTCATCGACCGTGCCGGTCACCCTCGCCGAGCTCGTCTTCGGCGTCACCCACGAGGGCGCGGCCGACGTCGCCGACCTGCTCGACCGGCGCACCCGCGTCGGCCTGGTGCCGGTCGACCGGGAGGCCGCCGTACCCCTCGCCGAACGCGCCCTCGCCCTCGCCTACCCCCGCCCCTGACGCCGAGACGTCAGTTCCTGCGCCCCCCAGCCCGCCGAGACGGCGCTTGTTGCAGCCCCCAGCCCGCCGAGACGGCGCTCAGTGCCGGCCGAGAGCGGTCTCGAGGAAGGACTCGAGGATCGGGCCGGCGGTGCCGGAGCCGGAGGAGCCCTCGTCGACGAAGACGGCCACCGCGAGGTCATCGGCGCCGCCGATCATCCAGGCATGCGTGCGCAGCGACCCGTCCGGGCGCGGCTCACCGAACTCCGCAGTCCCGGTCTTGGCGATCACGCGCGGACCGAGCGGCTGGAGCGCGCTGCCGCTGCCCTTCGCCACCACGGCACGGAGCAGCTGGCGCAGGGTCTTCGCCTCCGAGGCGGTCAGCGGCTCCTCGGGGTCGGCTTCGGGCTGGAAGTCGACGAGCAGGTGGGGTACGACGGTCCGTTCGGCCAGCACGCTCGCCAGCACGGTGGCCATCGCCATGGGCGAGGCGAGCACCTTGCCCTGGCCGATCATGTCGGCAGCCGCCTCGGTCTCGCCGTCGGGCGCAGGGACCTGTCCGAAGTAGGCCGGGAAGCCGAGGTCGTGGTCGACCCCCAGACCCAGCGACGCCGCCGCCTGCGTGAGCTCGTCGCGGTCCACCTGGTCCCGCTCCGAGATGAACGCAGTGTTGCAGGAGTTGGCCACGGCGTCCTCGAACGCGATCCGGCCGAGTCCCCCGGGCGGGTAGTCGTCGTAGTTCTCGAACCGCTTCCCGTTGACGGTCACCGCCGGGGAGCACTCCACGACGCTGCTCGGCGTCAGTCCCGCCCGGACCAGGGCCAGGCTGCTGACCACCTTGAAGGTCGAGCCGGGGGCGTACCGGCCGAAGGTCGCGGTGTTGTAGCCGTTGTCCGCCGGCCCGCTCGCGGCAGCGAGGATCTCGCCGGTGGAGGGACGGATCGCCACCAGGGCGCTGTCCGAACCGGTCGACGCCAGCAGGTCGTCGGCGCGCTGCTGCAGGTGCGGGTCGAACGAGGTCTGCAGGTCCGTGCCGTCCACCGGGGCCGTGCTGAAGAGCTCGTCGGCCGCGTCCTGGCCGCGCACCACGCTGATCCGGACGCCCTCGGTGCCGGCGAGCTGCTCGTCGTACCGGAGCTGGAGGCCGGAGCGCCCGGTGTCGTCGCCCGGGGAGATCCGGCCCTGGCTCTCCTTGACCAGCTCGGCGGTGGCCGGCCCGACGGTGCCGATGATCTGGGCGGCGAACGCGCGGGTCGGCGCGAGCGGCAGGTGGTCGGCGATCGCGCGCGCGCCGGGGATGTCCTTGACCCGGAGCAGGTAGTCCGGCGCGAGTCCCTGGCGGCGGACCACGAGTGCCTCGACGAACGCCTTCGGACCCGCCGCGACGACCTCGCGGACATAGCCGGTTGCATCGATCTCGAGCGCGTCCGCCAGCCGCCGGGCCGAATCTCGCTGGCGAGCCGGCGGCACCAGGATCTTGTCGATGCCGAGGCGCAGCACCGGTCGCGGCTTGACGATCGCGACGCCGCCCTGGCCGAGGATGCGGCCACGCTCGGCCTTGACGGTGCTCACCCTCAGTGTGTCGCCGTCCTGGATCTTCGCCGCGACCAGCGACGGGTCCGACTGCACGTGCCAGCGCTCCCCCACCTTGACGAGCCGCGCCCGGGTCGTGCGCGACCAGTCCTCGTCGCCGACCCTTGTGCGCCACCGCAGTGTTGCGGTCGCCTCGTCGCCGTCGACCGTCACGTCGCCGACGGTCACCTTGCTGGGCAGGTCGTCCAGCGGCGCCATCAGCTCGTCGAGCTCGCCGGCGCCGTCCTCGTCGGTGAAGGGCACGTTGCCCACGTCGTACGACGCCAGGCCGGCGGCCAACCGGTCCGCGACCCTGCGGACCGCGTCCTCCTCACCGCTCGAGCAGGCACACAGCACTCCGGCCAGCAGCAGGGCGGCGACGATCCCCCGAGAGCAGCGCGACAGCATGGGCAGATCCGACCAGAGAGACGGTGCTTGCGGCAAGCAAGTAGCCTCCCGGGGTGACTGGGCCTGCGGAGCACTCGCCGCGGCGGCGTGGCCGGGTGCGCGGGATGCTGGCGGACACCGAGCCGCTGCAGAACCCGTACTTCCGGCGGCTGTGGACCGCCAACATCATCACCGTGATCGGCGCCCAGCTCACCGTGGTGGCGGTACCCGCGCAGATCTACGTGCTCACCGGGTCCTCGGCCTACGTCGGTCTCACCGGTGTCTTCGGATTGGTGCCCCTGGTGGTCTTCGGGCTGTGGGGCGGGGCGCTCGCCGACGTGCTGGACCGCCGGACGTTGCTGAAGGTCACCACGGTCGGCCTGATCGCCACCAGTGCGTGCTTCTGGCTCCAGGCGGCGCTGTCGGTGGGCAACGTCTGGGTGCTCCTCGGGCTGTTCTCCGTCCAGCAGGCGTTCTTCGCGGTGAACCAGCCCACCCGCAGCGCGATCCTGCCGAAGCTGCTCCCCGACCGACAGCTGCCGGCGGCCAACTCGCTCAACATGACGGTCTTCCAGGCGGGTGCGATCGCCGGGCCCCTCGTCGGAGGCATGCTGATCCCGGTGCTCGGGTTCTCCTGGCTCTACCTCGTCGACACGCTCACCCTGTTCGCCACGCTGGGCGCCGTGATCGCCCTGCCGCCGCTTCCGGTCGAGGGCGCCGCCGGGGCGCCCGGGCTGCGCTCGGTGATCGACGGGCTCGCCTATCTCCGTGGGCACCCCGTGCTGCTGATGTCGTTCCTCGTGGATCTGATCGCGATGGTCTTCGGGATGCCGCGGGCGTTGTTTCCGCAGATCGCGGACGAGTCCTTCCACGGTCCTCCCGACGGCGGCCTGGCGTTCGCGCTGCTCTTCGCCGCCATCCCGCTCGGGGCTGTCGTCGGCGGGATCTTCTCCGGCTGGGTGTCGCGCATCGAGCGGCAGGGCCTGGCCGTGGTCATCTGCATCGTGGTGTGGGGGCTGGGGATCACCGGCTTCGGCATCGCGGTCGCCCTCGCCGGCCTGTCCGTGCACCTGATGCTCTTCGTGGCCGTGCTGATGCTGGTCATCGGTGGCGCGGCCGACATGGCCTCGGCGGCCTTCCGGCAGAGCATGCTGCTCTCCGCGGCGGACGACGCGGTGCGGGGGCGGTTGCAGGGCGTGTTCATCGTGGTCGTGGCCGGCGGGCCGCGCATCGCCGATGTCGCGCACGGTGGCGCCGCCGCCGTCGTCGGTACCGCTGCGGCCGCCGCGGGCGGTGGCGTCCTCGTGGTCGTGGGGGTCGTGCTCGCGGCCGTGCTGGTCCCGGTGTTCGTGCGCTACCGGGTCGGGCCGGGCGGATAGTCCGACGCGAAATGCCGCCTCTGGGAGGTCCCGACTCCGGCATCCTGCGTCGGAGTATCCAGCCGGGCTACTCGCAGCCGGTGCCGTCGCCGTCGCGGTCGAGGTGGTCGTCGTACCCGGGGTCGCCGCGGTGCACGGGCGCGGCGCCGGCAGCCCGGGCGGCGTCGCAGTTCTCGTAGTAGACGCTCCCGCCGGTCAGCGGCCGCGGCTTCGAGGGCGCCGGCGCGGCACTCCTCGAGGAGCCGGGCGCTCCCGGGTCGTGGATGTCATGGTCGACCCGCGTCGCTGCGTGCCAGCGGTCGGTCGTGATCGGCTGGTCGGGGCAGCCGGCAAGGACGCGCTGCATCGCTGCCTTCTCCGGCGGCGTCACCCACAGGCCGTACTTGCGCTTCACGGCGACCTGGCGCGCCACGTAGTCGCAGCGGAAGCTCCGGTACGACGGCAGCCACGTCGCGGCGTCGCCGTCGCCCTTCTGCCGGTTGCTCCGGTAGTCCACCGCGAGCAGCTCCAGCGGGTCGTTGGCCAGCGCCGCCCGCTTCTTGACGTCCCAGCGGAACGCGCCGGTGGCCCAGGCGTTCCCGAGGGCGACGACGTGGTCGATGTCCACCTCGTCACCGCCGCCACGCGCGAAGCGGATGGCGCTGCCGGTGTAGGGGTCGGCGAGGACACCGCGGAGTACGACGCAACCGCCGGTGCCCGCCTCGAAGACCTTGCCCGTCAGGTCCCGGTCGAGGATGTCGTTGCGGGTGTCACAGCCGTTGCGGTCGGCGTCGAGCCAGGCGTACCCGAAGCGGTCCCGCTCGTAGCCGGTCATCGGCGCGCGTCCCTTCACCGGCAGGGCGGCCAGTGCGACGAGGGCAGTGCCACGGGCCCGACGACGTGGCGTCGGACTGCTCTCCGGCGCGGCCGGCGTGGTCTCCTGCGGCTGCGCGACCGGCGTCGCGGGCGTCGTACTGCTGTCGGCCGGCATCGGACGCGCCGAGGCTGACGGCGTGGAGCTCGCCTCGACCCGGGCACTCTCCGGGCGCTCGTCGGCGTTGCCGTTCTGGGCGACCACGCCGACCACGACGAGCGCGGCCACCACCCAACCGGTCTTCTTCCCCCTCATGACCTCCCGAGGAGAACACGAGTGGTGCCGCCCTGTCCGACGATCCGCCGGATCCGCGACGTGACGGAGGTCTGTTGCAACGCGGTGTCCACGACGCTGAGTGGGCGGTGTGCGCCTTGTTCAGCGGCCGTAACCCCGCTTTACAACGGAACCAAGGGCCGACTCAGCCGGTGACCGTCACCCTCGAGATGCGCTGCTCGCGGATCTGGGCGTCCGTCCACGGGAAGGACACCCACTTCTTCTGGCCGAAGAGGCGAGTCTGGTCCGACGACCAGGGCGAGGCGGGGTTCTCCGACTGGCTGTAGGTGAGGATCGTGCGGGCGTCGACCCGACCGCCGGAGAGGAACGAGATCGCCTGGATGTGCGACGAGCCGTAGGTGACCGGCTTGAGGAAGTCCCGGTTCTCCGACGGGTTGCGGGAGGCCAGCGCGTTGGCGTTGCCCGCCTCGTCGCCGATGCCGCCGCCGAGGGGGATCGGCGGGGCGCCGTCGTCCCCGGCGACCTGCAGGGATCCCCAGGTGGCGTCCATGGGGATGTTGCGGGCGCGGAGGAACGCGATCGCGTCCTTCATCGCCGCGATGACGTCGGCGTTGGTCTCGTCGAGGTCGCGCGGCGTGTTCACCGGGTCGTTCGGGTCGAACGGCACCTGCCAGATGCTCGGTCCCGGGAGCAGCCCCGGAGCGGGCAGCCGCTTCACGAACTCCTCGAAGATGTGGTTCCCCCTACTGCCGACGTTGGAGTGCTTGTCCCAGGCGGCGAGCACCGGGCAGGCGTCGCCACCGTCGGCGGCCTCGCACACCTTGACCAGATCGCCGCCGGCGCTCATCACCTCGGCGCCGTAGACGCGGTTCTGGTGCTCGGTGCCCCGCAAGGACGTCGGCGTGACCCTCGCGTGCGCCAGCCGGTCGAGCAC
The DNA here is from genome assembly GCA_035700665.1 of Marmoricola sp. GTDB lineage: Bacteria > Actinomycetota > Actinomycetes > Propionibacteriales > Nocardioidaceae > Marmoricola. The sequence continues at coordinate 9 of DASSOK010000001.1, read as the reverse complement.
GTAGTGGTC